>NZ_JBPYUI010000001.1:215505-339572 GCF_051858335.1 Klebsiella sp. K47 | reverse complement strand
GTGGTATTGCCGGGTGGCGGCTGCGCCTTACCCGGTCTACAGGCTCCTCTCACAGGCTCACACTCCGTAGGCCCGCGCAAGCGTAGCGCCGCCGGGCGAGATATCAGGTACGGTACCCGTGGTATTGCCGGGTGGCGGCTGCGCCTTACCCGGCCTACAGGATCCTCTCACAGACTCACACCCCGTAGGCCCGCGCAAGCGTAGCGCGACCAGGCCGTTTCATTCGCGGGCCAGCTTGCGCTGGTTCTTTTGCCGTAGCTTTTTCGCCCGGCTCTCCAGCAGCAGATAGGCCACCGTCGCCAGCAGCAATGGCAGGAAATAATAGAGCGCGCGCCAGGCGAGCAGGGCGGCAATGATCGCGCCCTTCGAAATATCTTCCCCGGAGAGCATGGCGATAAACACCGCCTCCAGCACGCCGATCCCAGCCGGAATATGGATAATCACCCCGGCGATACTGCTCACCAGCAGCACCCCTAATACCAGAAAATAGTTAATCTCGCTGCCCAACAGCAGCCAGATTATCGCCCCCATCGTCATCCAGTTCGCCGCCGAGAGCCCCATCTGCAGCAGCGCGAAGCGCCAGGAGGGCAGCACCAGCCGCTGGCCTTTAATCGTCAGGTGACGGCGTTTGGCGAACGCGCAGCCGAACAGATAGCAAAGCGTAAGGATCAGCATCACCCCGCCGATAATACGCAGAGTGGTCTGGCTGATGTACCAGTGCGGCGGCAGCTTCACCAGATCTGCCGTGAATATCACCCCGCCCAGCAGAATATAGCCCAACCAGTTGGTGGTAATGCTTAAGGAAAAAATACGGGTGATGGTGCTGCCGTTCAGCCCCAGCCGCGAGTACAGCCGGTAGCGCATACCGATCCCGCCGACCCAGGTGCTGAGTGTCAGGTTGAAGGCGTAGCAGATAAACGACACCAGCATGACCTGGCGTTTCGCCAGCTTGTGCCCGCAATAGGCCCGACCGAGCAGATCGTAGCAGCCGTAAATGAGGTAGCTGACGATAACCAGCGCAATGGCGCTAAACAAGGCCAGCCGATCGTAGCCGCGGATCACCTTCCACACGTCCTGCCAGTCGACTTTTTGCGCGTAGATCACCAGCAGGACGATGACGGCGATAAAAAAGAGCACGGTCAGCACTCTTTTCGCCATCCGCCAGCGGGGATGTGATTTGCTCATAGTGGATTATCCCTGGCTGGAGACTCGACGCGGTCCTGAGTTTCAATTTCCGGCTGGACCGGCGGGCTGACTCTGGCCAGCCGCGGGGTATGAGCCGGTAACCAGCCGACCCATGCCGGGAAGTGGCGTAGAAAGTGGAAAGCCATCACGCTGACGCCCAGCCGCCACCAGTTGCGTTTCGGCAGCATCGTTTTATCGATGCGCTGGCAATCCCGGGCGATAAGCCCGTTGAGATTATCGCGCAGCGTCTGGTTAAACACCCGATCGTGGATGATCAGATTGGCTTCCAGATTCAGCGACAGGCTAAGCGGATCCAGGTTGCTTGACCCAACGGTGGCCCAGTGGTCGTCTGCCAGAGCGACCTTGCCATGCAGCGGGCGACGGCGATATTCGTAAATCTGCACCCCACCCTTAACGAGATAGTGATAGAGCAGGTGGGCGCCAAACTTCACAATGGGAATATCCGGTTCGCCCTGCACGATCAGCTTAACCCGTACTCCGCGCCGCGCGGCATTGCGCATCGCATGCAGCAGGCGGTAGCCGGGGAAAAAATAGGCGTTAGCGATAATCACTTCCCGGCGGGCGCTGGTCAGCATCTTCAGGTAGTGGCGTTCAATATCGTCGCGGTGATCCTGGTTGTCGCGCCAGACGAACAGCGCCTGCGCCTCGCCGGGGGTCTGGTTAATCTCCGGCTGGTGGCGACGACGTCGCCACCAGCGGCGGGCGGTTTCGCTGTTGGGCAGGTTTTCCAGCTCGAACTGCAGGATGTCGAGCACCACCGGTCCTTCGACCTGCACCGCATAATCCTGCTTCGCCTCCGGACCGTAGTCGCTCATATGTTCGGCGGAGTAGTTAATACCGCCGACAAAGGCGGTGGTGTCGTCGATTACCACGATTTTACGGTGCATGCGACGGAACAGATTGGTGCGCATCCCCATCAGCTTAGGACGCGGATCGTAGTAGCGGAAAATCACGCCAGCGGCGGTGAGCTCGCCGACAAATTCATCGCTGAGATCCGGGGAACCATAGCCGTCGAGGAGCACCTCCACCTGGATGCCGCGGCGGGCAGCCTCGAGCAGGACCGCGTGCAGCCGCCGGCCTACCTCATCTTCAAACCAGATAAAGGATTCGAGGATCACCCGCCGGCTGGCGCGACCGATGGCCGCAAACAGCGCCGGATAGTACTGGTCGCCATTCTCCAGTAGCGTAATGCGGTTGCCTTCCTGCCAACGACATTTCACAAATGTATCTCCACGCTAAGGGGTGCATGATCGGACAGATGCCGCCATTGTTTAAGGGCCAGCGCCTTCGGGCGACTGGCGTGGGCGTTCTTGACGTAAATGCGGTCGAGGCGCAGCAGCGGAAAACTGACCGGAAAGGTGCGCGCCGGCCGTCCGCGGGCGCGGGTAAAGATCTCTTCCAGACCGGCCTGGGCTTTTAACGGCTGGTTAGCCTGCTGACGCCAGTCGTTAAAATCGCCAGCCACCACCACCGGCTCGCCCGCGGGCAGGGTATTGACCCACTCCGCCAGCATGGTCAACTGCGCCTGCCGTTGGTCGGCGCGTAGACCGAGATGGACGCAAATCACGTGAATAGTTATCCCGCTCCGCGGCGGCACGATGCGGCAGTACAGCAGGCCGCGCTTCTCCCCGTTGCCGACCGAGATATCGCGATTTTCGTAGTATTCAATGGGAAAGCGCGACAGCACGGCGTTGCCGTGGTGGCCTTCCGGATAAACCGCATTGCGCCCGTAGGCGTAGTCGCTCCACATGGTGTCGGCGAGAAATTCATAATGGGTCGTATCCGGCCAGTTTTCGATGTGCAGCGGATGTACCTCATGAGCGCCCATCACCTCCTGCAGGCAAACAATATCCGCGCTAACGCTGCGCACGGCGTCGCGCAGTTCGGGCAAAATAAAACGCCGATTAAACGCCGTAAAGCCTTTATGGGTGTTAATTGTCAGCACGTTCAACGAAAATCCCGCCGTTGGCTCAGCCATAATTCTCCAGTAAATGTCACTTTCCTGAATAAAATAGTGTAGTAGACGTCACAAAAAGATGCGGTGTTACGGAATTTTCCGTAAAGTGCGGTACTCTGAGTAGCAGAGAAAAATCCTTCAGGAGAGAAGCCATGAAGTGGCAACAACGTGTACGCGTCGCAACGGGTCTTAGTTGCTGGCAGATTATGTTGCATCTACTGGTCGTGGCAGTACTGGTGATGGGTTGGATGAGCGGCGCGCTGGTGCGCGTCGGATTGGGACTGTGCGTCCTCTACAGCGTCACGCTGCTGGCGATGCTGTTTTTACAGCGTCACCATGAGGCGCGCTGGCGCGATGTGGGAGACTTCCTTGAGGAGCTCACCACGACCTGGTACTTCGGCGCGGCCATGATAGCGCTGTGGCTGCTGTCGCGCGTGCTGCACAACAACCTGCTGCTGGCCCTCGCCGGGCTGGTGATACTGGCAGGCCCGGCGGTGGTCTCGCTGCTGGCGAAAGATAAGAGCCGTTACCCTAAAGCGTTCGGGCTACAACAAGGCGGCAACGCAGCGAATCCCCAGAAGCATAGATAACTATGCGACTGGGGTGAGTAAGGAAAGCCAACGCCGTTGTAGTTTGAACGATGACGGGTATTACGCAATCTTCCTTCGGAACATCGCATACGCTGCTGAGCCGGTGGTGGCCGCTATGACCAGTAGCGGCCACAAACTTCCCCACACAATCTCCAGACTCGCATCCTTCAGATAAATTTGCTTGGTGATATCGGTAAAGTGGCGGATGGGATTTATCCAGGTCAGATCCTGCAGCCACTGCGGCATGTTTTCCACTGGTGAGACGTATCCCGACAGGAGAATAGCCGGCATCATAAAGACGAACACGCCGATAAACGCCTGCTGCTGGGTGGCGCACAGCGACGAAATCAATAAGCCAAAGCCCACCAGCGATAGACCGTAAATCACCATGGTGAAATAGAACAGCAGCAGCGAGCCGGCAAACGGGATCTGATAGGCCCAGATACCAATCGCCAGCACGATAGTTGCCTGCAGGGTGGCGACGATCAGCGCCGGCACCGCCTTGCCGACGAAAATTTGCCAGGTGGCGAGGGGGGAGACCAGCAGCTGGTCAAGGGTGCCCTGCTCGCGCTCGCGAGCCACCGACAGCGAGGTGACGATCATCACCCCGATGGTAGTGATCATGGCGATAAGCGACGGCACCACGAACCATTTATAGTCGAGATTCGGGTTGTACCAGTTGCGCACCACCAGCTCGCTGTTGTTCGGCTTCGCTTTACCCTCCAGCAGCTCCTGCTGATAGTTTTTCACAATCTGTTGCAGATAGTTGGCGGCGATTTGCGCGCTGTTGGAGTTGCGTCCGTCGAGCAGAAGCTGCAGCGGGGCGGTTTGATAGTTATCCAGATTGCGCGAGAAATCGGCCGGGAAGCGCACCACCAGCAGAGCTTTTTGTTCATCGATGGTCGGCTGGATCGCCTGCGGGCTTTGCAGCAGCAGGACGTGGGTAAAGGCTTTGGCGCGGGCAAAGCGCTGAGTGAGTTCCACCGCGTGGCGACCGCTGTCCTCGTTGTAGATAGCGATGGTGGCGTTGGTCACCTCCAGCGTCGCGGCAAAGGGAAAAAGCAGCACCTGAATCAGCACCGGCATGATTAAAATCGCCCGCGTCTGCGGCTCGCGCAGCAGCGACTGCAGCTCTTTGCGGATTAATGTCCATAAACGGTGAAACATAATAGCTCCTTTGGCCCATTCAACCACGCCGGGCGGCACTGCGTTTGCCCGGCCTACGGGATCGGCGAACCGTATAATCGATGTTGGTTAAACCGTAGGCCCGGTCGGCGCAGCGCCACCGGACAAAACCTAATCCAGACGCCGTTTGGTTTTCAGCCACGTCAGACCGATAAACATCACCGCCGACGCAATCAAAAACAGCACGTTGACCAGCAGCACCACCGGAATATTGCCCGCCAGAAACAGGCTTTGCAGAGTACTAACGAAATAGCGCGCCGGGATCACATAGGTCACCGCGCGGATCACCGCCGGCATACTGTCTATCTGGAAAATAAACCCGGACAGCATAATCGACGGTAAAAAGGCGGCGTTCAGCGCCACCTGCGCGGCGTTAAACTGGTTGCGGGTAATGGTTGAGATCAGCAGCCCCATCCCCAGGGTGCTGAGCAAAAACAGACTAGTGATGACAAACAGGATCGGCAGCGAGCCGCGATAGGGCACGCCGAGAATAAATACCGACACCAGCATACACAACAGCATCGCCAGCATGCCGAGGAAATAGTAGGGAATGAGCTTGCACAGCAGCAGTTCGGCGCGGGTGATCTCCGTCGACAGCAGCGCCTCCATGGTGCCGCGCTCCCATTCGCGGGCCACCACCAGCGAGGTCAGTATGGCGCCGACCACGGTCATGATGATGGTGATCGCCCCGGGGATAATAAAGTGCTGGCTAATAGCCGCCGGGTTAAACCAGTAGCGCATCTGCACGTCGATCAGCGGTTCAAAGGTTTCGCCGCGGTCTTCCGCCCGCTGCTGCTGCCAGATTTGCCAAATACCTTCCACATAGCCCTGAGCGAAGTTGGCGGTATTGGGCTCGCTGCCGTCGGTGATGAGCTGCAGCGGTGCGTCGGCGCCGGGGCGGGCCATCTGGCGGTCGAAATCCACCGGAATGACCACCATGGCGCGGATGCGCCCGGCCTGCATCATCTCAATCAGCTGCCTGCGGCTGTCGCTGACGGTGGCATCGATATAGGGCGAGCCGGTCATGGTATGGACGAAATCCAGCGCCTCTTCGCTCTGCTGCTCAAGCAATACGCCGACCCGCAGCCTGCTGGAGTCGAGGTTAATGCCGTAGCCGAAGATAAACAGCAGCAGCAGGGGGATCACCACCGCGATCAGCCAACTGCTGGGATCGCGCACAATCTGCCGGGTCTCTTTGACGCACAGGGCGCGGACCCGCCGCCAGGAGAGAATGCTATTGCCCATGGCTATTCTCCTTGTCCCAGCGGTTAATCAGGGTAATAAACGCCTGCTCCATGGTCGGGTCCGTCTGGCTGTCGTCCGCCGCCTGGGCCTTCAGCGCGTCCGGGGTCCCGCTGGCGATAAGCTTGCCGTGATAGACCAGCCCGATGCGGTCGCAGTATTCCGCCTCATCCATAAAGTGGGTGGTGACCATTACCGTCACGCCTTTATCAACCATGCTATTAATATGTAGCCAGAACTCGCGGCGGGTAAGGGGATCGACGCCGGAGGTGGGTTCATCGAGAAACAGAATATCGGGTTCATGCATCAGGGAGCAGGCCAGCGCCAGCCGCTGCTTGTAGCCGAGCGGCAGCTCGTCGGCGGCGTGGCGGGCGATACTTTCCAGGCCAAAGGCATCGCTCATCCGGGCGATTTTTTCATTTTGCGCCCGGCCGCGCAGGCCATAGACGCCGGAGAAAAAGCGCAGGTTTTGCTCGACGCTGAGGTTGCCGTACAGCGAAAATTTTTGCGCCATATAGCCCAGATGCTGGCGCGCCTTGCCAGAGCTGACCTTGAGATCCATTCCCAGCACCAGCGCTTTGCCGGAGGTGGGCACCAGCAGGCCGCACATCATTTTGAAGGTGGTGGATTTCCCGGCGCCGTTGGGGCCGAGCAGGCCGAAAATTTCACCGCGCTTAACCTGGAAATCGACATGGTCGGTAGCGGCGAAATCACCAAACTTTTTCGTTAACGACTGGGCTTCAATGACCGTTTCCTCTTTGCTGCCGTCAACGCGATGGATAATCGCCCCCAACGGCGATTCAGCGGTCCCGGCGCCGCCGAGCAGGTCGATAAACGCATCTTCAAAGCGCGGCGCGGTGTCGGCCACCTGCAGGGGCGGCATGTCGCCATGCTGCTGGACTTCCTCAATGCGCGCGTCCTTTTTCAGGATCAGACGCACCGATTTGCCCTGGATCACCCCGTCGCTAACCTGCGGCAGCTTCAGCGCCCGCTGCAGCAGGCGGCGGTTGTTTTCCTGCGGGCTGGAAACCAGAAAGCTGCGCCCGGCCATGGTTTGCGTCAGCGCCGTCGGCTCGCCCTGGTAGAGCAGTTTGCCTTCGTTCATCAGCAGCACGTCGCGGCATTGTTCCGCTTCATCGAGATAGGAGGTGCTCCACAGGATCAGCATGCCGTCGCCGGCCAGCTCGTGCACCATCTGCCATAGCTCGCGGCGCGAGATAGGGTCGACGCCGACGCCGGGCTCATCGAGCAGCAGTACTTTCGGATCGCCCACCAGGGTACAGGCGAGGCCCAGCTTTTGCTTCATCCCGCCGGAAAGCTTGCCTGCCAGCCGTTCGGTGAATGGACCAAGGGAGGTGAACTCCAGCAGGCGGTCGAAAATTTTCTTCCGCGCCTCGCCGGTGACGCTGCGCAGGTCGGCGTACAGGGTCAGGTTTTCCATCACCGTCAGATCTTCATACAGGCCGAACTTCTGTGGCATATAGCCGAGCACCGCGTGCAGGGCGCTGTCGTCTTTTAGCGGGTCGAAGCCTATCACGCTGGCGCGACCCTCATCAGGCTTGAGCAATCCGGCGAGCATTCGCATCAGGGTGGTTTTCCCCGCGCCGTCGGGCCCCACCAGCCCGGTGACGTAGCCGGCGCGGATCGTACAGGTGAGCGGCGCTACCGCTGGCCTGTCCATACCGGGAAAACGGCGGCTCAGGCCGTTTAAGGCGATGACGGTCTCACTCATGTCCGTTCCCGTGGCTAAAGGAGATGGTCACCGGCATTCCCTGGCGCAGCGCGCCGTCGGCATCAGTCACCACAATGCGCAGACGGTAGACCAGATCGGTGCGCAGATCCGGGGTCTCGACGGTCTTCGGCGTGAATTCAGCGCTCGGCGAGACAAAACCGATTTTGCCGTGATAGGGCTTATCCGGCCGGCTGTCGGTATAGAGCAGCACTTCTTGTCCCGGCTGCGCCTGGCCGAGGTTTTTCTCGTCAACATAGGCGCGGACCCACACCGGATGCGTTAACGACAGGGTCAGTACGGTACCGCCGGCGTTGAGCATAGTGCCGGGCTCGACGGCGCGGGTCATCAGCGTACCGTCAGAAGGGGCGGTGAGCACGGTATCGTGCAGGTCCAGTTTGGCCTGGGCCAGCGCCGCCTGCGCCTGTTCCAGACTGGCTTTGGCCTGGGCAATCTCCTGCGGGCGGTTACCGGCGCGATACTGACGCAGCTTATCCTGCGCCGATTTGAGCGTTGCCTGCGCCTGATCGCGCGAGGAGCGGGCATTCTCCAGATCGTTGGCGGAAATGGCGCTGCTGGCGCGCAGCCCGAGCTGGCGCTGATAAAAGTTTTGCGCATAGTCGTAAGCGGCCTGCGCCTGTTTCACCGCCGCCGCGGCCTGGGCAATCTCTTCCGCGCGGTAGCCGGCCATCATCAGGTCATACTGCGCCTGGGCGGTGGAGACATTGGCCTGGGCCTGCAGCAGGGCATTTTCATACGGCGCGCGGTCAAGCTCGCCGAGAGTTTGCCCGGCGCGGATGTTGTCGCCTTCGTCGACGGTCAGCGAGGCCAACCTACCGCCAACGCGGAAGCTCATGTTGACGGTGCGGATATCGACATTGCCATACAGGGTCAGCGGCTGCTGCCGGCTGCTCTGGTACCACCACCAGCCGCCGCCCAGCGCGGCGAGAAGAATCACGATCAGCAGAATGACGACGACGGGTTTTTTCATCAGCCCAAACTCCTTTGCGATAACCCATGCAGGATGAAATCGATATGACAGGTAATGACTTCGAAAATCTGTTCCGTTTTTTGCGCGTCAAAATGCGTCCAGCCGGTGCGCAGCAGGATAGTTTCACGCCCGAGACGGAAAGCGAGCACCTCGCCCAGCAGGGCGTGGGTATGGAGGATCATTTGCGTATCACTGGCTTCGCAGCCGGTCCAGGCGGCAATCAGCCGGGTGAGATAATGGTGCAGGGGGGCAATCACCTGCTGGTGGATCAGATGGTAGGCGGCGGTCGGCGCCAGCTGCTCACGGGAAATGAATTTGCTTAAGTTAACCGTATCGTCCTGGGTGAGCAGCAGGATCATGTTGTGGCAGGCGCTAAGGATGAGGTCGCGGATCGCCTGGCGATCCGGCGCTTCCCCGGCAAGCAGGTGCTCCGCCGCTTCGGCCTGCGGGCGAAAATTGTCGCCGATAAAATCGGCGATCCACTGGGCGCAGGCAAGATACAGATCGTCTTTCGAGCCAAAATAATAGGTGATAGCGGCGATATTCTGCCCGGCCTGGGCGGCGATATCGCGGGTGGTGGCGTGCTGGCCGTACTCGCCAAACTGGGCGATAGCGGCCGTGATAAGCTGATTTTTTGCCTGTTCGCCTTTACTGGTCATCGCGCTCGGTAAAAGTTAATCAATCGATTGATTAACTTTAGGCGCCGACTGGCGGTTTGTCCACCAGCCGGGATCAAATATGGAACCCTTCCTCTTTCAGCTCTCCGGCGACCCAGGCGAAGAAGCGCTGGACCTTCTCCTTCTGTTCATTAGCGTGGGGGAGGACGAAGTGGTGCGCGCCGACCGGCATGCTCCGCTCGTCGGCAAATACCGGCGTCAGCTGTCCCTGGCGCACGTGTCCGCCGGCCAGCAGATTGCTCTCGAGGATCACGCCCATCCCCATTCTGGCCGCCTCGATGCTCATATATGACCGGTCGAAATTAAAAATGAAGTTTTTATGCCAGCCGCGGACCTTGTGCCACGACAGCCAGTTGCTCCAGTTAATCAAGGTGCTGTCGGAGTGGATCAGATCGCAGGCCAGCAGATCTTCCACAGCCTGCACAGGATGGCTGGCTAAATAAGACGCTGCGCTGTAGGGCAGGACGCGCTCATTTTTAATGGTTCTGACCAGCAGCGTCGGCCACTGTGACAGCCCGTGACGAATATCGATATCAATATTATCCCGGGAGAACTGGATGCTTTCGTATGAACAGGTCAGGCTGATTTTTAACGCCGGCCACGCCTGGCGGAATTTATCCAGACGGGGCATCAGCCATAGCAGGCCGAAGCTCGGCGCCGAATGAATGCGTAAATAATCCTGATGGATATCGTTGATCACCTGGCTGGTGGCCTGGCCAATCATATTCAGCGCCCCGGAGACCTCTTTGAGATATTTTTCTCCCACCGCCGTTAACGTGACGCCTTTGCTGCTGCGGGAGAACAGTTTTTTCCCCAGAAAGTGCTCCAGGCTGGCTATCTGATGGCTGACCGCCGAGGCGGTAATATTGAGATTCTCTGCGGCCAGATTAAGGCTGCCGGTAGCGGCGACTTCAATAAAAGCCTGGATATTGCGTAAAGAGGGCATCGGCAGATTTTTATTGGGTAGCGGTTGGCTCATGGCGGCATCCTGCGCGGGGCGCGAATAAAAGAAAATAGCCAACAGCGTGGCGCAGCCGGGATGTACAGCATAGGGAAAAGCGAAAAAACAACGTTAATTTGTGATGGGCTTAACAATTTATCTTGTTAAAAGCGCGCAGGTCAGAAAACGCTAAAAATTTGCGGGAAGTCACTAACTCAATTTTTCTCAATCATAATTGAGGTTTTTTGAATACCGTTTCATTTTGGGGTTGTTATATTCCTCTCACAGGCCTGATAACAAACTGCGATGTGCTTGCATCGCAATTATAAAACACCTAACCACCTGTTTCGCTGGCGAAAAGCATTTATCTCTTGCTCCTGTATGGATAGTAAAACGCGGTGATCCGAAGCGGCAGCTTACAGCGAAGTGGATGAGGTATAAAACGAGGAAACCCTATGTCACGTATAGATACGCTGGTCTGTACTGACGCCAGGAAAACGAAATATCGTTTCGTGGTTTTGACGATGATTTTTCTGGTGTATGCCATCAATTACGCCGACCGAACGAATATTGGCGCGGTACTGCCTTTCATCATTGATGAGTTTCATATCAATAATTTTGAAGCCGGGGCCATCGCCAGTATGTTTTTCCTCGGCTATGCGGTAAGCCAGATCCCGGCCGGCTTTTTCATTGCCAAACGCGGTACCCGGGGGCTGGTATCGCTCTCCATTTTCGGCTTCTCCGCCTTTACCTGGCTGATGGGCACGGTGAGCTCCGTGTTTGGCCTGAAGCTGGTGCGGCTGGGACTGGGGCTGAGCGAAGGGCCTTGCCCGGTGGGGCTGGCTTCCACCATAAATAACTGGTTTCCACCAAAAGAGAAAGCCACGGCAACCGGCGTTTACATCGCGGCGACCATGTTTGCGCCGATTATTGTGCCGCCGCTGGCGGTGTGGATTGCGGTGACCTGGGGGTGGCGGTGGGTCTTTTTCTCTTTTGCTATACCCGGAATTGTGGCGGCCATCGCGTGGTATCTGCTGGTCAAATCCAAGCCTGCTGAGAGCGGATTTGTTTCCCAAAGCGAACTGGCAGAGATTAATGCCGGGCGTGAAAGTCATAATAATAGCGTACGCGAAAATATCTTAATTGCCGAAAGATTCACCTGGCTGGATAAAATCATTCGGGTAAAGAAAATGGCGCCAATTGATACGGCGAAAGGCTTATTCACCTCAAAAAATATTCTCGGTGACTGCCTGGCGTATTTTATGATGGTTAGCGTGCTGTACGGATTATTAACCTGGATCCCCCTGTATTTAGTCAAAGAGCGCGGTTTCGATGTAATGAGTATGGGCTTCGTGGCCAGTATGCCGTGCATCGGCGGCTTTATTGGCGCGATCGGCGGCGGATGGGTTTCGGATAAGCTATTAGGCCGCCGGCGTAAACCCACCATGATGTTCACTGCGGTGTCAACGGTGGTCATGATGCTAATTATGCTGAATATCCCGGCCAGCACCCTGGCAGTTTGTATTGGATTATTCTTTGTCGGCTTTTGTTTAAATATCGGCTGGCCAGCCTTTACCGCGTACGGTATGGCCGTTTCGGATAGCAAAACCTATCCAATCGCCTCTTCCATAATTAATAGCGGCGGCAACCTCGGTGGATTTGTCGCGCCGATGGCGGCTGGTTTCTTGCTTGATAAAACCGGGAGTTTTAATTCTGTATTTACCTATTTTGGTATCTGCGCCGCCATTGGTTTGGTGGTGATTCTTTTCCTCGATGAACCACAATAACGGAAATATATCCTGTTAATTAATATGACGTAATGTCATGGAGTGAAACTATGTTATTAAAAGATAAAGTCGCCATTATTACTGGCGCGGCCTCCGCACGCGGTTTGGGCTTCGCGACTGCGAAATTATTCGCCGAAAACGGCGCGAAAGTGGTCATTATCGACCTCAATGGGGAAGCCAGTAAAACCGCCGCGGCGGCATTAGGCGAAGGCCATCTCGGCCTGGCGGCCAACGTCGCTGATGAAGTGCAGGTGCAGGCGGCCATCGAACAGATCCTGGCGAAATACGGTCGGGTTGATGTACTGGTCAATAACGCCGGGATTACCCAGCCGTTGAAGCTGATGGATATCAAGCGCGCCAACTATGACGCGGTGCTTGATGTTAGCCTGCGCGGCACGCTGCTGATGTCGCAGGCGGTTATCCCCACCATGCGGGCGCAAAAATCCGGCAGCATCGTCTGCATCTCGTCCGTCTCCGCCCAGCGCGGCGGCGGTATCTTTGGCGGACCGCACTACAGCGCGGCAAAAGCCGGGGTGCTGGGTCTGGCGCGGGCGATGGCGCGCGAGCTTGGCCCGGATAACGTCCGCGTTAACTGCATCACCCCGGGGCTGATTCAGACCGACATTACCGCCGGCAAGCTGACTGATGACATGACGGCCAACATTCTTGCCGGCATTCCGATGAACCGCCTTGGCGACGCGATAGACATCGCGCGCGCCGCGCTGTTCCTCGGCAGCGATCTTTCCTCCTACTCCACCGGCATCACCCTGGACGTTAACGGCGGCATGTTAATTCACTAAGCGAGGCAAACAGATGAAGATGACCGAATCACAAAAAGTCGCCGCGGCGGCGTGGCGTATTCGCCGTTACGCCCTGCAAATGGGGGAAGTGCAGGGGCAGGGCTATATCGGCCAGGCGCTGGGCTATGCCGATGTGCTCGCCACCGCCTTCAGCCATGCCATGACCTATCGCCCGGAAGATCCCGAGTGGGAGGGGCGCGATCGCTTCCTGCTCTCTCATGGCCATTACGCTATCGCTTATTATGCCGCGCTGCTGGAGGCGGGCATTATCCCGGAAGCCGAACTGGAAACCTACGGCTCCGACGACAGCCGCCTGCCGATGTCCGGCATGGCGACCTACACCCCGGGGATGGAGATGTCCGGCGGCTCGCTGGGGCAGGGGCTGTCTATCGCCGTCGGCATGGCGCTCGGGCTGCGGCAGAAACAGAGTAAGGCCTGGGTCTACAACTCCATGTCCGATGGGGAGCTGGACGAAGGGTCGACCTGGGAGGCGGCGATGTCGGCGGCTCACTATGGCCTGAGCAACCTGATTAACCTTGTCGATGTCAACAAACAGCAGGCTGACGGCGATTCACGCAAAATCCTCGGCTTTGAGCCGCTGCAGGATAAATGGGCCGCCTTCGGCTGGTACGTACAGCGCGTGGACGGTAACGATCTGCCGGCGGTGATGGCCGCCTTTGACAACGCGAAAAGTTATTCCGGCAATCAGCCGCGGGTCATTTTATGCGACACGCTGATGGGCAAAGGGGTGCCGTTCCTCGAAACCCGCGATAAAAACCATTTTATTCGCGTCGATGCCGACGAATGGCAAAAAGCGATCGCGGTGCTGGACGCTAACAAACCGGAAGGAGTGCTGTAATGAGCCAGAGTCAACCCCGTTTAAAAACGTCGGCGATGATCGCCTCGATTGCTGATGAAGGCCAGGCGACCGTCCCTGCGCCCTTCGGCGTCGCGCTGTCAAAACTGGCGGCGCAGCGCCCGGAAATCGTCGGCATGACTGCGGATCTGTCAAAATATACCGACCTGCATATTTTCGCCCAGGCCTTCCCGGATCGCTTTTTCCAGATGGGCATGGCCGAACAGCTGCTGATGGCGGCGGCAGGGGGGATGGCGAAGGAGGGATTTATTCCTTTCGCCACCACCTATGCCGCCTTTGCAACCCGTCGCGCCTATGATTTTATTCACCAGGTCATCGCCGAAGAGCATCTGAACGTGAAGATCTGCGCGGCGCTGCCGGGCCTGACGACCGGCTATGGCCCCAGCCATCAGGCCACCGAAGATCTGGCGATCATGCGCGGTATCCCCGGGATGGTTATCGTCGATCCTTGCGATGCGCTGGAGATAGAGCAGGCGGTACCGGCCATTGCCGATCACCAGGGGCCGGTGTATATGCGTCTGCTGCGCGGTAAGGTGCCGCTGGTGCTGGATAAATATGACTATCAGTTCGAACTGGGTAAGGCGAAGCTGCTGGAGGACGGCAACGATGTGCTGATTATCTCCTCCGGGCTGATGACCATGCGCGCGCTGGAGGCGGCTGAAAAGCTGCGGGCCGATAATATCGGCGTGGCGGTTCTGCACGTGCCGACCATCAAACCGCTGGATGAGAAAGCGATTATTGAACAGGCGTCGAAGCCGGGCCGCCTGGTGGTAACTGCGGAGAACCACACCGCGGTCGGCGGCCTGGGGGAAGCGGTGGCCGCGCTGCTGATGCGTAAGGGCGTACGCTGTGAGCTGGATAGCGTGGGGCTGCCCGACGCGTTCCTGTTAGCCGGCGCCCTGCCGACCCTCCACGATCGCTACGGCATCTCCACCGCGAAGATTGTCGAAAAAATTAAGTATCGTCTGCGTTAACCGCGCTGCTATGGCCCACTGGCCGCTGAGCGCGCTCAGCGGCCTTCTCATGCCCGCCAGCCAGGCGCGGCATTCTTTTGCAGATTTTATGCGGCCTGTCACAAAATCTGCTAGACTGCGCCCCTTCATGGCATTGTGGTTTTTGCCATCTCTTATCGCAATAATCTCCCTGAAAACTACGCCCTTCACCGGGCCGGGGCGGTTCGGAGTTGTTATGTCTTTTGATTCCCTAGGCCTGAATCCCGATATCCTGCGCGCTGTCGCTGAGCAGGGCTACGTTGAGCCGACCCCTATCCAGCAGCAGGCGATCCCGGCGGTACTGCAGGGCCGTGACCTGATGGCCAGCGCCCAGACCGGCACCGGTAAAACGGCGGGCTTTACCCTGCCGCTGCTGCAGCGCCTGATCCAGAATGAGCCGCACGCAAAGGGCCGTCGTCCGGTGCGCGCGCTGATCCTGACCCCGACCCGTGAGCTGGCGGCGCAGGTGGGCGAGAACGTCCGCGATTACAGTAAATACCTGAATATTCGCTCGCTGGTGGTCTTTGGCGGCGTGAGCATCAACCCGCAGATGATGAAGCTGCGCGGCGGCGTCGACATCCTCGTCGCCACCCCGGGCCGTCTGCTGGATCTTGAACATCAGAACGCCGTCAGTCTTGATAAAGTAGAAATCCTCGTGCTGGACGAAGCGGACCGCATGCTGGATATGGGCTTTATCCATGACATCCGTCGCGTACTGGCCAAACTGCCGGCGCGTCGACAGAATCTGCTGTTCTCGGCGACCTTCTCCGACGAGATCAAGGGCCTGGCCGAGAAACTGCTGCACAACCCGCTGGAAGTGGAAGTGGCGCGTCGTAACACCGCGTCCGAGCAGATCACCCAGCACGTCCATTTTGTTGACAAGAACCGCAAGCGTGAACTGCTGTCGCAGCTTATCGGCGAAGGCAACTGGCAGCAGGTGCTGGTGTTTACCCGTACCAAGCATGGCGCCAACCACCTCGCGGAACAGCTCAACAAAGACGGCATCCGCAGCGCGGCGATCCATGGCAACAAGAGCCAGGGAGCGCGTACCCGCGCGCTGGCCGACTTTAAATCCGGCGGCATTCGCGTGCTGGTGGCGACCGATATCGCCGCCCGCGGTCTGGATATCGAAGAGCTGCCGCACGTGGTGAACTACGAGCTGCCGAACGTACCGGAAGATTACGTCCACCGTATCGGCCGTACCGGTCGCGCGGCGGCCACCGGCGAAGCCTTATCGCTGGTGTGCGTGGATGAGCATAAGCTGCTGCGCGATATCGAGCGCCTGCTGAAAAAAGAGATCCCGCGCATCGCGATTGCCGGCTATGAGCCGGATCCGTCCATTAAAGCCGAACCTATCCAGAACGGTCGCCAGCAGCGCGGCGGCGGTCGTGGGCAAGGTCAGGGACGCAGCGGACAGCCGCGCAGCCAGAATAATGCCCCGCGCCGTCAGGACGGCGAGGCGCCGAAAGCGCGCACTCAGGACGGCAAACCGCCGCGCCGCCGTCGCCCGCGTAAACCGGCTGGCGAATAACACGCTGATGTCCGGGCCGCGATAACGCGCCCCGGCTCAGGCCCGTCTGTCCGCTACGCGGCGGCGGGCCTTTTTCTTTCCATTACACTATTTGTCGAGCAGGCTTCCACACTCCGCAGAAAGCAATACCTCCGGGCGGGCAAAAATGGCACAATAGTGGCTGTTTATACAGTATTCAGGTTTTCTCATGGCTTTGACCGCTGCGCTGAAAGCGCAAATCGCCGCCTGGTATAAGGCGCTTCAGGAACAGATCCCGGACTTTATTCCGCGTCCCCCGCAGCGGCAGATGATCGCCGATGTGGCGAAAACCCTTGCCGGGGAAGAGGGCAGGCATCTGGCTATCGAAGCGCCGACCGGCGTCGGCAAAACGCTGTCATATCTGATCCCGGGCATCGCCATCGCCCGCGAGGAACAAAAAACGCTGGTGGTCAGCACCGCCAACGTCGCCCTGCAGGATCAAATCTACAGTAAGGACCTGCCGCTGCTGCGTAAAATCATTCCCGACCTGCGCTTTACCGCCGCCTTTGGCCGCGGACGCTACGTCTGTCCGCGCAACCTGACGGCGCTGGCCAGCACCGAGCCGTCGCAGCAGGATCTGCTGGCCTTTCTCGATGACGATCTCACCCCGAATAATCAGGCGGAGCAGAAGCTGTGCGCGACCCTGAAGCAGGATCTCGACAGCTACCGCTGGGACGGCCTGCGCGACCATACCGACAAAGCCATCGACGATGGGCTATGGAGTCGGCTGAGCACCGATAAGGCCAGCTGCCTGAACCGCAACTGCCACTACTATCGCGAGTGCCCGTTCTTTGTGGCGCGGCGGGAAATTCAGGAGGCGGAAGTGGTGGTGGCCAACCATGCGCTGGTGATGGCGGCGATGGAGAGCGAAGCGGTGCTGCCGGAGCCGAAAAACCTGCTGCTGGTCCTCGATGAAGGCCATCATCTGCCGGACGTCGCCCGCGACGCGTTGGAGATGAGCGCCGAGATCACCGCCCCCTGGTTTCGCCTGCAGCTGGATCTGTTCTGCAAGCTGGTGGCCACCTGCATGGAGCAGTTTCGTCCGAAAACCACGCCGCCGCTGGCCAATCCGGAGCGGCTCACCGCTCATTGCGAAGAGCTTTTCGAGCTGATTGCCTCGTTGAATAATATTCTCAATCTCTATATGCCCGCCGGTCAGGAAGCGGAGCATCGCTTCCCGATGGGCGAACTGCCGCAGGAGGTGATGGAGATCTGCCAGCGGCTGGCGAAGCTCACCGAGTTGCTGCGCGGCCTGGCGGAGCTGTTCCTGAACGATCTCAGCGAAAAGACCGGCAGCCATGACGTGGTGCGCCTGCATCGGGTGCTGCTGCAGATGAACCGCGCCCTTGGCATGTTTGAAAGCCAAAGCAAGCTGTGGCGCCTGGCGTCGCTGGCGCAGTCCTCAGGCGCGCCGGTAACCAAATGGGCGACGCGGGTGGTGCGCGATGGCCAGATCCACGTCTGGTTCCACTGCGTCGGGATCCGCGTCAGCGATCAGCTTGAACGGCTGCTGTGGCGCAGCGTGCCGCATATCGTGGTGACGTCAGCGACGCTGCGCTCGCTAAACAGCTTCTCGCGCCTGCAGGAGATGAGCGGTCTGAAGGAGAAAGCGGGGGACCGCTTCGTGGCGCTGGATTCGCCGTTCAACCACGTGGAGCAGGGGAAAATTATTATTCCTCAAATGCGTTATGAACCGCTGATGGATAACGAAGAGCAGCACATTGCCGAGATGGCGGCCTATTTTCGCCAGCAGGTGGAGAGCAAAAAACATCTCGGGATGCTGGTGCTGTTTGCCAGCGGGCGGGCGATGAACCGCTTCCTCGAGCATGTGACCGATCTGCGCCTGATGCTGTTGGTGCAGGGCGACCAGCCGCGCTACCGGCTGGTGGAGCTGCATCGCAAACGGGTGGAAAGCGGCGAGCGCAGCGTGCTGGTGGGTCTGCAGTCCTTTGCCGAAGGTCTCGATTTAAAAGGCGATCTGCTAAGCCAGGTGCATATCCATAAAATCGCTTTTCCGCCCATCGACAGCCCGGTAGTGATCACCGAAGGCGAATGGCTGAAAAGCCTCAATCGTTATCCCTTCGAGGTACAGAGTTTGCCCAGCGCCTCCTTTAATCTTATTCAGCAGGTGGGGCGTTTGATCCGTAGCCATAACTGCTGGGGAGAGGTGGTGATTTACGATAAGCGTTTGTTGACCAAAAACTACGGCGCGCGTCTACTGAACGCGTTACCTGTTTTTCCCATAGAGCAGCCGGGCGTTCCGGAGGTTATAGTAAAACGGAAAGCAAAACAGACAGCAAAACAGACGGGCCGCAAACGTCGCTGACGCCGGCGCGTGATGCACCAGGGGGAGCCATGGAGTACAGCAAAATTATAAAAGAGGTGGGTCGCGGTAAGAATCATGCCCGCGATCTCGATCAAGAGACCGCCCGTGCGCTCTACGCGCGGATGCTGAACGGCGAGGTGCCGGAGCTGGAGCTGGGGGGAATATTAATCGCCCTGCGCATTAAAGGCGAAGGCGAAGCGGAGATGAAAGGTTTTTACGCCGCGATGCAGCAGCATACGCTGCGCCTGACCCCGCCGGCCGGCAAGCCGATGCCGATCGTTATCCCCAGCTACAACGGCGCGCGCAAGCAGGCGAACCTCACGCCGCTGCTGGCGATGCTCCTGCACAAGCTGGGATTTCCGGTGGTGGTTCACGGCGTCAGTCACGATCCCACCCGGGTGCTGACCGAAACCATTTTTACCCTGCTGGACATTCCGGCCACCCTGCACGCCGGACAGGCTCAGGCGCAGTTGGAGGGCCATGAACCGGTGTATATCCCGGTGGGGGCCTTCTGTCCGCCGCTGGAGAAACAGCTGGCGATGCGCTGGCGGATGGGCGTACGCAACAGCGCCCATACCCTGGCCAAGCTGGCCACGCCGTTTGGCGAAGGGGAGGCATTGCGTCTCTCCAGCGTGTCGCATCCGGAATATGTTCCCCGGGTGGCGAACTTCTTTCGCGAGACCGGTGGCCGCGCGCTGCTGATGCATGGTACCGAGGGCGAAGTGTACGCCAACCCGCAGCGCTGTCCGCAGATCAGCCTGATTGATGAGCAGGGCGTGCGGGTGCTGTACGAACGCCAGACTGAGATGGCAGCGGAGGCGGTGGTCCTGCCGACCTCGAAAGACCCTGAGGTCACCGCGCGCTGGATTGAACGCTGCGTCGCTGGCGTCGAACCGGTGCCCAACTCGTTGAAGATCCAGCTTGCCTGCTGTCTGGTGGCCTGCGGGGAAGTCACCTCGCTGGAGCAGGGCCTCAGCCTCGTCAACGACTGTTGGTGATCGGATCTGCAGGATAAAAAAAGCCCGTCCGGTGGCTCGGACGGGCAAGGCAAGGGTATTAAAGGTCTTTTCAGGGTTAATTCAGTGGCTTACAGATGGGTGCAGCGATTATTTATAGATAACCGCAGTACCGCTCAGTTTGTTGTTGGTGTTAGCGGAAGTAATGCTGTAGCCGGTCGCGCCAGCGGCTTCGGCTTTAGCAGCCAGTTTTGCTTCCAGACCATCTAAAGTGGTTGCGCCTTGCGCAGACACCACGCCGATCTTATTCATGCTTTCAGCCTGAGCGGGGGTAACCGGTTCGGCGGCAAAGGCGCCGAAGGAAAGAGCAGTCAGAGCGATGGCAGCGGCAGCATATTTGATGTTTTTCATAGTTAGTCTCTCGCAGGTTGTTCTGTTCAGGGGACGATGTTCCGTCGATGTGATAAGTATCACGCTTTTCTGCGGGAGATAAAATCGAAGTAAATTCACAGTCTTTATCGAATTTTTTGAATGATTAATAATTTACTGATTATTAATAAATTATTTCTCCTTCTTTTCGTCTGACGGCGAAGCGAGGAACACCGGCGCGCTTAAGGGCACATATTGCGACTTTTTCCGCCAAAAAGTGTGCGCGAAAAGATAATGCGAAAGGCTGTCATAAACGGTAAAGGAAAGTCAACGTAGCTGGCTATCCTTTGAGCCGCGACGATTATATCCTGAAAATGTATTGTTATGTAAATCTTTCTCCTGCTGGCACTTCACGCAGTATCTGACCCCTGGGATGGCCTGTCGCCGGGCCTCCGGAATCGGCTCTCCGCATTCATCACAAAATTTGTTGCTTTCGCCGCGCGGAAGCTCGCGGCGGGCGCGAGCCACCGCATCGTCAATAGTGCTGTCGATCTGATCCTGTACGGCGCCGTCGCCTGCCCAACCTGATGCCATCGTCTGCCTCCTGTAAAAGGTTATTGATAAATTATAGCTGAACCGTACAGCCGGTTACCGCTGCTGGCGGCATTGATCCGCCAGGCTATCGCCCCATGACGGTGGGCCTTATCCGCGAGGGCGGCCGCCAGGTCGTCCAGGGTGCTGGCGCCGAAGGCGGAGACGGTGCCGACAGGGCGGAGCGGCCCGTTATAGGGCAGTACGGGTGGCGGTGGCAGGGGAGAGGCCGCGGTGGCATGAGCGGTGAGCGCCGCGGCGAACAGCAGCGAGACGAATTTCATCAGCATATCCTCATAAACCGCATGGGACATAGCTTAAGTGTAGGTCTTTCCAGACCGCGCGACAGGGAATGTTTAATGCAAAACAGTGCGTTTTGCATGCTACCGGCGCAGGGGAGCGCTACTCTGGCCGGTAGATTATTTAGCGGGCGTCAGGGCGGATCATGTCAAAGCGCAGGCTGTCATCAATACCGTAATAGGCGCTCGGGCCACCGGCGCGCAGGATCGGTTGGGCGCGGGCGGTTTGATAGATACCGTTGTCCAGTAGTGATTCATCGATATGCACGGCGACCACTTCACCGAGCACCAGCCACGTATCGACAGGGTTGCCGTCGGCGGTGGTGAGTTGAATACACTGCGACAGACGGCACTCAAAGTTCACCGGACTCTCCGCGACCCGTGGAGCGCTGACCAGGCGGCTGGCGGCGGCGGTGAGGCCGGCGCGCACGAATTCGTCCTCATGGTGCGGAATCGAGGCTGACGTTTCATTCATCGCCATGGCCAGCGGTCGCGTCGCCAGGTTCCAGACGAACTCCTTTGTTTCGACGATATTTCGCACGCTGTCTTTCCAGCCGCTACTGGCGAAACCAATGATTGGCGGCCGATAGTTAAAGCAGTTAAAAAAGCTGTATGGCGCCAGATTACGCTGGCCCTCGGCGTCCTGGGAGGCGATCCAGCCTATCGGGCGAGGCCCGATTATCGCGTTCAGCGGGTCATGCGGCAGGCCGTGGCCCTGCGAAGGTTGATAAAAGTACATGCTGCACCTGTCACGGATAATGGAGATATCCAGACTCCCTTATTTACCGCGCCGCCGTCAACGGGTATCTTACGCGGCTGTTCAAAGGAGATTGTCATGAAAGCCCAGAAACCGGGGTTACACCCGCGTAACCGCCACCATCAACGCTACGACCTGCCCGCGCTCTGCCAGGCCCATCCTGACCTGCAGGGCTACATTACGCTCAATCCGCTGGGTGAGCAGACCATTGATTTTGCCAATCCGCAGGCGGTGAAGGCGTTGAATAAAGCGCTGCTGGCGCATTTCTACGCGGTCAAACACTGGGACATTCCTGACGGCTTTCTCTGTCCGCCGGTGCCTGGGCGGGCCGACTATATTCATCATCTGGCGGATCTGCTGGCCGGGGATAGCGGCGAGGTGCCGAAGGATGCCACGATCCTTGATATTGGCACCGGCGCCAACCTCATCTATCCCCTGATCGGCGCTCACGAGTATGGCTGGCGCTTTACCGGCAGTGAAATCAACCCGCAGGCGTTCGCCAGCGCGCAGGCGATTATCAATGGCAACCCGGGCTTGACCCGGCAGATCCGCCTGCGCCGGCAAAAAGAGAGCCAGGCTATCTTTCACGGCGTGATCCATAAAAACGAGACCTACGACGCCACGCTGTGTAATCCGCCGTTCCATGACTCCGCAGAGAGCGCCCGGGCGGGGGGCGAGCGCAAGCGCCGCAACCTCGGACTCGGCGCCGAAAGCGGCCTCAATTTTGGCGGTCAGCAGCAGGAGCTGTGGTGCGAAGGGGGCGAAGTAGCCTTTATCTCGCAGATGATCCGCGAAAGCCAGGCCTTCGCCCGCCAGGTGAAATGGTTTACCTCGCTGGTGTCGCGCGGCGATAATCTGCCGCCGCTCTACCGCCTGCTGACCGAGGTCGGCGCAGTGAAAGTGGTGAAAAAGGAGATGGCCCAGGGGCAAAAGCAAAGTCGCTTTATCGCCTGGAGCTTTATGGACGACGCCAAACGCCGTCGTCCATTCTAACGCTACTCGGCGGCCGGGCTGTCGGCGCCCGGCATCGGCAGCTGCTGCCAGGTCTGTACCGGCGCGCGAACCCCGGCGCGATCGAAGTGCTTTTTCACCTGGGTGTCGAGGGCAAAACGCACCGTCCACTGCTTCAGCGGCAGGGTAGTGAAGCTGACGCGTAGCGTAAAGGCGGTATTGCTCAGCCCCACCAGCCCGGCGAACGACGGTTCGCCAATGATCAGACCGCGGATCTCCTCCTGGGCCAGCAGATCGTCCACCGCCGCCTTCAGCGCCTGGCTGGCTTTATCCAGATCCTCATGGCGGTCAACGTCATAGTTAGCCACAACCGAGCCAATGCCGCGCACGAAGTTGGCAAAGGTGGTGATCGAGGACCAGGGAATAATGTGATAGGCGCCGGTATCCTGACGTACCCCCACGGAGCGAATCGACATTCGTTCCACGGTGCCGGTCAAAGGACCGATGGTGACCAGGTCGCCGGTGTTCATCCCGTTCTCGAACTGGATAAATATGCCAGTGATAATGTCTTTGACCAGGGTTTGCGCACCAAACGAAATGGCCAGCCCTAACGCCCCGGCGCCCGCCAGCAGCGGCGCAATGTTTACCCCAATTTCCGAGAGCAGGATCATCACCGTGATGGTGCTGATCACCACCGCCAGCGCGTTGCGAAACAGCGTCAGCAGCGTCCGGGCCCGCGCGCTGGGCAGCGGACGGCCATGAATATCCGATGCCAGCCGGTTTTCAATCAGGCTGGCCAGAACCGTCCAGCCGATGGCGGAGAAGAAGAGGATCAGGGCGATGCGGATCAGCACATCCACCGTTTTTTGCCCGGCATCGTTGTGTAGCCATTCCCGGAAGTCAAACAGGCCCCAGGCGCTCAACAGCAGCATGATGGCGACACAGACGGTGAGAATGCGCGCCGCCTTCAGCGAGGCGGAGATCCAGCCATTTAGCCGCTTTTGCAGTTCAGGGTAGTTGCGCTGGGTGGCGGGCGACAGGGTGATGGTTTTGGCTATCCAGCGCGACAGGATGCCAGATACCAGCGCCGCGCCGCCGATAATCGCCAGGCTTTGCAGGGTGGCGCCCATCATGAATTTCAGGCTGTTGCCCGGGTCGAACAGGGAAAAGAAAAAAAGCACCACAAAGTAGGCGCAGGCCAGCCAGTGCCAGACCAGCGCGAAGGCGCGGATAAACAGGCTAAAGAAAGCGAGTGAGTGGTCGGCCAGGTGGATCAACCCTTGAGTAATCACCGCTTTGTTATGAAAAATCAGGTACAGCGCCCACAGCGTAATGCACAGCATGATGACGACGTTAGCCAGTGCGCCAACCTGAACATTCACCTGATTGGAAATAATCGGCACCGCGACGATCAGACCGTAACCAATCAGGCTGCTGAGCGCGCTCAGGCGCAGGCTCCAGTATGACGCGGCCTCGTCGCTGAGGTTAAAGGGCCGCAGGGCAGGAATGCGCGGGCAGAAAATGAGCCGCAGAATAGCTTTAAAAAACTCGATCAGCGCGAAGGCGTTGAGGAAAAGGCTCTGCTGGAAGGCGATGGTAGGGTTATTCCCATTCAGGCGATCGCTTAGCAGCTGACCGACAAACAGGGTTAGCGCCAGCAGCAGCAGGTCGATGATAAACGCCCCGGCGATGGTCAGGGGCAGCTGAAGCCAGTTACCGCGATCGCGGTTTTTATGCCGTCCCCATTCGCCCATTTTGCGATACAGCGGCAGCGCCGCGAGGCGTACCAGCCACCAGAAGGCAAACACCAGCCCGGCCAGCAGTAAAAAATGCCAGGCCGCGCTGGTAAAGGTTTGCGGATTAAAGGGCTTATGCGGTGAGCCGGTGATATTGCGCCACAGCTGGGAAAAGCGTGATGAGAGCTGTTCGCCATATTCCCGGCTTATCTGGGTGACGTTCTCCAGTACCGTGGTCTCTTCTTTGACCGCCGGTGGCGTCAGCGTCGGGGTGCTGTCGGGCGGCGGCGTGGCGGCTGCTTTACGCAGCTGGTCAATGAGCTCCTGACGGGCGGAGTCGTTGGCCAGCACATCGGCCAGTGCGGCATAAGCCGCTCTTTTCTGTTCCACATCGGGTTCGCTGGCGCTGTTTTTATCAGTGTTAGCCGTCGGCACGCCGGGGAGGGTGGCGGCGGAAAGCGGGGCAGTAAACAGTGCAGCGAGCAAAAGCAGGATCCACGGCATGGGCACCTCCGTTGCAACGTAAACGGGTAAGTATAGAAGCCGCTGGCGGAAGGGGAGGGAAGAGGATTCTGGAAAAGCGGCTCTCATCGTGGGGGAGAGAGCCGTTGTGGGTCAGGCGACGTGTTGCAGGAATTCACGCAGGCGCGGGCTGGGCGGGTTCTTCACCAGCTCCTGGGGATTGCCGTCTTCAGCAATTCGTCCTTTGTCGATAAAGATTAGTCGCGAGGCCACTTTTTCGGCAAAGCCGATTTCGTGGGTCACAATCACCATCGTCATGCCCTCTTCCGCCAGGTCCTGCATCACCTTGAGCACTTCATGGCGCAGCTCCGGGTCGAGCGCGGAGGTCGGTTCATCAAACAGCATCATCTTCGGCTTCACCGCCAGCGCGCGGGCGATGGCCACACGCTGTTGCTGGCCGCCGGAGAGTTCGGACGGATAGTGATGCGCGCGCTCAGCCAGACCGACTTTCGCCAGCAGCTCTTTCGCCTGCTTCTCTGCCGCCTGCTTGCTGGCGCCGCGTACCCGCAGCGGGCCAAACATCACGTTTTCCAGCGCCGTGAGGTGCGGGAACAGATAAAACTGCTGGAAAACCATCCCGGCTTCCTGACGAATCAGACGTTCGTCCACCTTCGGGTCGTTGACCTTCAGACCATCGACAATCAGATCGCCGCTGGTGATCTCTTCCAGCTTATTGATGCAGCGCAGCATCGTTGATTTACCGGAACCGGAAGGGCCGATAATGACCACCACTTCACCCTGATTAATTTTCAGAGAGATATCGTGTAGCACCTGGGTCGGACCAAAGTGCTTGGAGACGTTTTTAAATTCAATCACAGGATTTTCATCCTTCTTTCAAGACGACGCAGAATAAAGCTCAGGACCAGGGTGATAATCAGGTAGATCACGGCTACAGCGCTCCAGATTTCCAGCGCGCGGAAGTTGCCCGCGATGATCTCCTGTCCCTGACGGGTCAGTTCGGCGACGCCGATGACGATGAACAGCGAGGTATCCTTGATGCTGATGATCCACTGGTTGCCCAGCGGCGGTAGCATGCGGCGCAGCGCCAGCGGCAGGATCACGTGGCGAATGGTTTCGCGACGCGACAGGCCAAGCGCCAGGCCCGCTTCGCGGAAGCCTTTATGTATGGAGAGCACCGCGCCGCGGGTGATTTCCGCGATATAGGCGCCCGAGTTTATCATGATGGTCACTACCGCCGCGGAGAAGGGGTCGATGCGCAGATCGCTAAAGGCCATCGGCAGCGCAAAGTAGATGAACATAACCTGCACCACAATCGGGGTGCCGCGAATGATTTCAATAAAGACCAGCGCGATGTGGTTGGCGATCCAGCCGCCGAAGCAGCGGGCGAAACCGGCCACCAGACCAATTATCAGACCGCCGGCCAGGCCGAGGACGGAAATCCACAGCGTCATTTTGGCGCCTTCCAGCAAAATCGGAATGGCAGGCCAGATGGCACTCCAGTCAAACTGCATAATACGTTCCTGTTACCGTGTCGAGAGCAGAGGAAAGCCTCCGCCAAAATACCGTCTCCCGCCGAGCCTGTGCCGGAAGACCGTTGTGGTGTCGCCGGACCTCGGTCCGGCGAAGTACGTTTTTATTATTTGGGTTCAGTGCCGAACCATTTTTTATAAATTTCGTTATAGGTACCATTGTCGCGCAGCGTTTTCAGCGCACCGTTCACTTTCTCACGCAGCTCGTCGCTGCCTTTCGGGAAGGCGATACCGTAGTTTTGCGCTTCCAGTGATTCGCCTACCGCTTTGAACTTACCGTTGCCCGCGGTTTTGATGAAGTACAGAATATTCGGCGTATCGTGCAGCACGGCATCCGCGCGACCGGTTCCCAGCTCCATATAGGCGTTATCGATGTTCGGGAACTGACGCAGATCTTTGGTTTTGATATTGGCTTTCGCGTAGTCAACGGAGCCGGTGCCGCTCTTCACCGCGACCACTTTACCGTTCAGATCTTTGACATCTTTGATGTCGTTATTATTGGCGTTGACCATCACCAGCAGGCCGCTTTTGTAGTAGCCGTCGGAGAAGTCGATCGCTTTTTTACGCTCGTCGGTAATGGTGATCCCCGCCAGCGCCAGATCGATATTTTTGGTTTGCAGCGCCGGGATAATGCCGCTGAAGTCCATTGGCTTCAGGGTGTAGTCGAGCTTCAGCTCTTTGGCGATAGCCGCCCACAGGTCAACGTCAAAACCCACATACTTATCGCCTTGCTTAAATTCGAACGGGACGAACGCCGTATCGGTGGCGACAACCAGGGTCTTATTGGCGGCATGGGAAGAAACCGCAAAAGCCAGGGTCAGTGCAGCCAGTGAAACTTTAAATACAGACTTCATAGCATTTCCTTTTATATCCACGGGACGATCCCCTGCGAGAACGACTAGCCTAATGAAAAAATCGTGCCACTTTTACAAGCTGTTGTTTTTCAACAAACGAAGCGTAAGTCGTTGCACAAGAACGATCATTTCAGGCAGTGACTGCGCCATGATGGGGCGTCATTTTGGTGCGTCATAAGGGTGCTGAATTACCAGCCCATTTTTAGCGCAAACCCTGATGGGAAAACAATCTCGACGTAACGATTGTGTGAGGTGATTATTACAATCTTTTTACTTTTGCGCGCATTTTCATCAATCTGGTGCCCTGAAACGGTGCAAGGCCAGTGGAGGATGAAAAGCAAAGGATGGAATATAGGGCAGGGAGAAACGCTGAGGCGCCGCCGACCGCGCTGGGCCGGCGGCAAAGCCTTACTCGATGTTGGCTTCAATGAACCACAGGAATTTATCCAGATCGCGGGAAGCCGCGGTGAAGATATCTGCAGTGTCTTCGTCTTTTGCTTCGTCGATCGCCTTACGCACATCGTTCGCCACTACCGCGTAGCGGTCAGCCAGGGCTTTCAGGTGATCCTGAACGTGATGGATGTCCAGCGGGTAGCTCTGCAGCGGGGTTTTGCTGTTAATGACCTGAGTGGTACCCAGGGCGACGCCGCCCAGCTGCACCGCGCGCTCGGCCATGGTGTCCAGATGTTCGGTCAGCGCGGTACGGAAGCCATCCAGCATTTCGTGCACGGCGATAAAGTTCGCACCGCGCATATTCCAGTGTGCCTGCTTGGTGATAAGTGACAGGTCAATGAACTGGATCACCTGGCGATTCAACAGCTCAATGGTCGCTTTCTTTTCGCTGTCAGCGACATCGTTGCGGGTATAGACCAGATTAGACGCTTTTGATTTAACCAGTTTTGCGGTACTCATCGTTTCATATCCTCTTGATATTGATGCTCATCACACTTCAGATCTGAATGATGTGGAGCGTTGTCCCAAATGACTTCGGAAATAAGTATAGCAAGGGTTTTCAAGAGTGAGGCATCGGCAGGCTATATCACTCCGATAGCGCAAAGTGGTTGGTTATTTTAAAAATATTTAAATATCAGGTGTTTATATTCGGCTGAACGGCCCGGATTTCTCTCGGGCCGGCGCCGTAACAGAATGTTAATTGATATCGACCTGCTCGACTTTAGTCTGCCGTTGCATAGTCAGCGTGGCGCCCATCGAGGCGATAATGATCGCGCCGAGCGCCAGGGTCTGGGAGAGCTTCAGCGTTTCACCGAGGAAGATCATACCGGAGAGGGCAGCTAACGCTGGCTCAAGGCTCATCAGCGTGCCGAAGGTGCGCGTCGGCAAGCGCGTCAGGGCCATCATCTCGAGGGAGTAGGGCAGCGCGGTGGAGAGAATCGCGATCCCCAAACCCAGCGGCAGCAGCGACCACTGCCACAGCGTATCGGTGGCCTGCGCCATGCCTAACGGCACAAACACCAGCGAGGCGATGAGCGACCCCATCGCTACCGTGGCTGGACCATGCTCTTCACCGGCACGCTGTCCGGTCAGAATATAGACCGCCCAGCACGCCCCGGCGCCGAGGGCGAACAGCGCGCCGGTTAAATCGACCTGCGCCACGTTCTGCCCCAGCGGCAGAAGATACCATAGTCCGAGGATCGCCAGCGCCACCCAGACAAAATCCAGCGGGCGGCGCGAACCAAACAGCGCCACCGCCAGCGGGCCGGTAAACTCCAGGGCCACCGCCACGCCGAGCGGAATGCGCTGCAGGGATAAATAAAAGAGATAGTTCATCGCCCCGAGCGCCAGGCCGTACAGTAGCAGCGGCACGCGCTGCGCCGGGGAGAAACGTAGCCGCCATGGCTTGAACACCACCACCAGAATAAGCGTTCCCAGCGCCAGACGCAGGGCGGTGACGCCCGGGGCGCCGACCACCGGGAACAGCGATTTAGCAAGCGATGCGCCGCTTTGAATCGAGGTCATGGCGACTAAAATCACCAGTATCGGCAACCATGCCGCCGCTTTTCTGGATGGACCGGGCATCCTTTCTCCTGTCAGGTTTTGTCAAAAGGGGTAAAAGTTCCAGTGTACTGGAATTACCTGCCGGCGGTTGAGCTAATGTTGAAAAAAACAGGGGCAAAAACAGTACAATGGCGAAAACTGCTGAGAAATTCACCAGGCGGTTAGGATTAATCTGGATGCTTGCGAATTTCTTAATGAGCGTTAAGATGTAAGTTAACGCCAAAAATTGTTGTTTTCCATATTGTTACAGAAATATGGAAACTTTTGGTTACATGAAAAAGTATGTTAGACAATGTAAACTCCAAAGAGTTTCCCAAAAGTTTTTGATATATTTAAGGCTTAGGACTTATTAGAAACACATTTGAGGTGGTTATGAATAAAATTGCACGTCTTTCAGCACTGGCCGTTGTTCTGGCTGCATCCGTAGGTACCACTGCATTTGCTGCAACTTCTACCGTAACCGGCGGTTACGCGCAGAGCGACATGCAGGGTAAAGCGAACAAAGCTGGCGGTTTCAACCTGAAATACCGTTACGAGCAAGATAACAACCCGCTGGGCGTTATCGGTTCCTTCACCTACACCGAGAAGGATAACAACAGCAACGGTACTTACAACAAAGGTCAGTACTACGGCATCACCGCTGGTCCGGCTTACCGTCTGAACGACTGGGCAAGCATCTACGGCGTAGTGGGTGTTGGTTACGGTAAATTCCAGAACAACAACTACCCTCATAAATCCGATATGAGCGACTACGGTTTCTCCTACGGTGCTGGTCTGCAGTTCAACCCGATCGAAAACGTTGCTCTGGACTTCTCCTACGAGCAGTCTCGTATTCGTAACGTTGACGTCGGCACCTGGATTGCTGGCGTGGGTTACCGCTTCTAATCACTCCGGTGATATGAAAAATCCGCCTCTCGGGGCGGATTTTTTTTGCCTGCTGACGGCCGGCCCGGGCGACTGGCCGGGCCGGCGCGATTAATTGACTGTGAACTCATCGGTACCGAGGTGAGCGTAGTCCACCTTCTGCAGCTGGAAGTTGGTGATGTACACCGGACCGGCCTTTTGCTCAGAGATAAACCGATAGCGTGGGGTGATTTCCGCCGCCTGGATCCCGGTCCACTGGGAGAAGAAACTGAGGAAATCATTCGCCGAACGCTGCGCCTTAATCACTTTATGCGCTTTGTCATCGCTGGATAGCACCATAAACGGCACCTGGAAGTTCTGCTGGAACTTATCATCATGCGCCAGATACTGCACCTCTTTGCCCCGCTCCTTGAACGCCAGACCATGATCGGAAAAATAGGTCAGGGAAAAAGTGTCACCGGAATTTTGCAACTGATGATAAAGCTTAGCCAGCAGCGAATCGGTCTGCGTCATGCTGTAGAGGTAGCATGAGGTCTCTTTCGACTGAACGAAAACCGTGTATTTGCCCTTGGTCCGATCGCAGGCCTGTGGGTGAGAGCCCATCAGGTGCAGGACAATCAGCTGCGGCTGGGTACGCTGGGTTGAGAGCACCTGCTCGGTCAGCTTCAGCAACTGCTCGTCCTGGGTGTTTTTATTGGCTTCGAAATCGCCGTTTTTCAGGAACTGTACTTCATCCGCCCGTTTGGCGATGCTGGCGATAGCGGTGTCGTACTCGCCAATTTGCCCCTGGTTGGAGAACCACCAGGTCTGGAAACCGGCGCGGTTGGCGAGGGTGACAAAGTTATCCTGATACTGTGGTTTGCCATCGACCACCCGGTTAAGCGTCAGGCCGAGCGATTTCTGCGTTGAGCCGCTGGCGGCGATGTAATTGTTAAACAGATAACCGTTTACCGAGCTGGCAAACGGCGTGTTGTCCCAATGGCCACCGAAAGCGCCGAGGGCATCGCGGCGCGCGCTTTCACCGATCACCACCACATAGAGATGGTATTTTGGCTTTACCGCCAGCACGTGCCAGCTGTCTTTCATGCCAGCCAGCTGCGCCATCCGCGCCTGTTCGTCCAGCACCTCGTTGTTATTCACCACCACGTCTTTGACAAAACGAAAGGCCGGATAACCGGTGTCAATCACCTTGAATACACCGCCCCAGGCAAGGTTTTGCACCGGCTGGAGAAAGAAGATCCCGATGCTGAACAGCAGGCCCAGCGTATCCATTTTTCCCCAGCGTGATGGCTCAACGATCCTACGGCGAACCGCAATGACCCCGAGAGCGAAGATGAAGACCGCCAGCAGATAGTTGTACCACGGGAAGATGGTCAGGATTTCCGTAGACTCTTCCACGTTGGTGGCGTGCAGCGCCAGCAGAGTGTTGAAGTTGGGGGCACCGTAGGCCTGGCCAAAGGGATAGTACAGAGCCGCCAGCAGGGAATAGGCGCCGACCACCGCTTTCTGGACGCGCGGAAAGGCGCGCCAGAGCAGATGTAACACGCAGGTAAATGCCACGGTATAAAGCAGGCTAAATTCATAGCCCAGCGCCAGGTTAATTAACAGCGACTGTAAAAAGTAGAATCCCGTCCATGGGTTCAGTGCCAGTCGGCGGGCGACCAGCGTATCTTTCAGGGTGGTGACATTCATAGTAAACAATCAAAAAGAGGCCATGCGCATCCCCTGGCGTCAAGGGGTAAAACCTGCTGGACAGTGCGTGAAGAGGGTCTCTGCGAGCCGCGAATGTGGCAGGGCTGTGCAAAGATAGGGCTTGTAAATGGTAAGGTCAACCAGACATAACAGATTGTTTTGCGAGGGCGCTTACAAAACTTGAAAAAAGGTCAGGGAAACGGGGGGAACCGGTCATTTTACCGGCAGAAAATGACAGAAAAATGAAGCGGCGTACCGCGACGCCGCCTTAGGAATTGGGTTTGCCCTGCTGCGGTTTACCGTTGATCATCTCGCACAGCATACCGATCAGCATTAATCGTACTTTAAAGGGTGAATGGCTAAACACGTTTATGCACCTCTTGAATTCATTCATCTGCTCTCCTCCTGCCAGTTCGCTCCGTCATTCCCTGATGGATGTTTGCATTATATACAGATATAGCACAGGCTATATTTTATAGCTATGGCTAAAACGTTAATTTTTTGTGCTCTTGGCGCAATCCATTACAATGTGGATCTTTTTATACGATGCTTGACGCGTCACACGAATGAGGAAGCACAATGAACCGTCGCGCAGGTAAGCCAATAACAAAAAAAGTGACGCAGTTAGTGAATGTTGAAGAGCACGTGGAAGGGTTTCGCCAGGTGCGGGAAGCGCATCGCCGCGAGCTGATCGATGACTATGTGGAGCTGATCTCCGATCTGATCAACGAAGTGGGCGAGGCGCGCCAGGTGGATATGGCCGCGCGTCTTGGCGTTTCGCAACCTACGGTCGCTAAAATGCTCAAACGCCTGGCCAGCGTCGGTCTTATTGAACAGATCCCCTGGCGCGGGATCTTCTTAACCCCGGAAGGTGAGAAGCTAGCCCAGGAGAGCCGCGAGCGCCATCAAATCGTGGAGAACTTCCTGCTGGCGATCGGCGTCAGCGCGGAGATTGCCCGACGTGATGCGGAAGGGATGGAGCATCACGTGAGCGAAGAGACGCTGGCGATGTTCCTGAAATTTACCCAAACACAGGGATCTCAGGAAGCATGACTCTTCCCTTCGTCCAGTCGCTGCTGCGCGATCGTTTTCTCCATTTGCTGCTGATTATCGCCTGCGTGCTCAGCGCCATCGTGCCGTTTGTCCCGGCAAGCTGGCCGGCGGCCATTGACTGGCATACCATCGTCACGCTTAGCGGCCTGATGTTGTTGACTAAGGGGATCGAACTGAGCGGCTATTTTGACGTGCTGGGCCGAAAAATGGCCCGCCGCTTTGTGACTGAGCGCCAGCTGGCCATCTTTATGGTGCTGGCGGCGGCGCTGTTGTCTACCTTTCTTACCAACGACGTTGCGCTGTTTATTGTGGTGCCGTTGACGCTGACGCTAAAAAAATGGTGCGCCATCCCGGTGAACCGGCTGATTATTTTCGAAGCGTTGGCGGTGAACGCCGGTTCGCTGCTGACGCCGATCGGCAACCCGCAGAATATTTTGCTGTGGGGACGATCCGGCCTCTCTTTCTTCGGGTTTATCGGTCAGATGCTGCCTCTGGCAGCGGCGACGATGCTGACCCTGCTGGCGCTGTGCTGGTTCTGTTTTCCGGCGAAGCGGCTAAGTTACCAGAGCAGCGACAGGGCGCCGTCATGGCAACCTAAGCTCGTCTGGAGCTGTCTGGGACTGTATGTGGTGTTTCTGACGGCGCTGGAGATGAATCAGGCCCTGTGGGGGCTGGCGCTGGTGCTGCTGGGCTTCCTGGTGCTGGCCCGGGCGGTGATCGTCCATGTCGACTGGTCGCTGTTGCTGGTGTTTATGGTGATGTTTATTGACGTCCATCTGCTGACCCAGCTTCCGGCGCTGCACCAGGTGCTGAGCGGGGTGGGGACCCTCTCCGGCGGTGGACTGTGGCTGACCGCTATTGGCCTGTCGCAGGTGATCAGTAATGTGCCCTCGACTATTCTGTTGCTCAACTATGTCCCGCCGTCGATACTGCTCGCCTGGGCGGTTAACGTGGGCGGCTTTGGCCTGCTGCCGGGCTCGCTGGCCAATATTATCGCCCTGCGTATGGCCAGCGATCGGCGCATCTGGTGGCGCTTCCATCTCTACTCCATTCCAATGCTGCTATGGGCGGCACTCAGCGGCTACTGGCTCTTCAAACTCAGCGCCTGATCTCAACAGAATCGCGCCATCATTCACTTCGATCGCCAGGATCGCCTTTCGGGGCGATCTTTTTTTGTCCGGCTCACAGAAACCGATCCCGGCCTTTGCTTACCTTTTCACTTTCCGGTATATGACTAGTCATTACGTTTAAATGACTAGTCATATACCGAGGCGCAGCATGAAGAACAGACTACCGGCAGATTTTTTATGGGGAAATTCCGTCTCCAGCATGCAGACGGAGGGGGCGTGGAACGAGGGTGGCAAGGGGATGTCGGTGTATGATATCCGTCAACCGGCGGAGTTCGCCTCCGACTGGAAGGTGGCGACCGACTCTTATCATCGTTATCGGGAAGATTTCGATTTGATGCAGGATCTGGGCATGAACTGCTACCGTTTTCAGATCGCCTGGAGCCGGGTGTGCCCTGACGGAGATGGCGAATTCAATGAACAGGGGATTGCCTTCTACCATCAATTTATAGATGAACTGATCGCCCGCGGCATTGAGCCGATGATCTGCCTGTACCACTTCGATATGCCGCTGTCGCTGGCGGAGCGCTACAACGGTTTTACCGACCGCCGGGTGATGGACGCTTTTATCCGCTACGGCCAGAAGATGATCGCCTGCTATGGCCACAAGGTGAAATACTGGCTCACCTTTAATGAGCAGAATCTGTACCATTCGCCGGAAGCGTTTCTGATTTCCGGCTATCTGCAGGGGGAGAAGACCCTGCGCGAACTGTATCTGATCCAGCATCATGTGATGATGGCGCACGTCCATCTGACTCACTATCTGCACCAGACGAAGCCGCAGTGTCAGATGGGCGGAATGCTGGCTCACGCTCTGGTCTATCCGGCTACCTGCAAACCACGCGATATCCACTGCGCCCAGGAGCTGGATGAGTTCTTAAACCAGAACCTGCTGCGCGCCTACGCGGGTGAGGGTTATAGCCCGGAGGTGATGCATTTTGTCGCCGCGGAAGGGTTCGATGATATCTATCGTCCGGAGGATCTCGCCCTGATGGCGACGGTGAAGGTCGATTATCTGGCGTTCAGCTATTACGCCAGCCGCACATTGAACAGCGACGCGATCCCGCCGGGAACGGCGGTCAACAACTATATGCTGTTTGGCAACCAGGATAACCCGTTCCTGAAAGCGACGGAATGGAACTGGCAGATTGATCCGCTGGGCTTCCGGACGATCATCACTCGTTACTATAACGACTGGCGCCTGCCGGTGTTCCCGATTGAAAACGGCATCGGGGTGATTGAGTCCTGGGACGGCGAACATCCCATTGCCGACGATTACCGTATCGCTTACCATCGCGACCATATCAACGCCATGAAAGCGGCCATCTTTGAGGATGGGGCGCAGGTGATCGGCTATCTCGGCTGGGGATTAATCGATATCCTGAGCTCACAGGGCGATATGCGTAAGCGCTACGGCGTGGTGTACGTCAATCGCGAAAACCATGACCTCAAGGACCTGCGGCGGGTGCCGAAGAAGAGCTATGCATGGTTGAAGCAGGTGTTCCGCAGCAACGGCGAAGCGATGTAACGCAGCCCTGGCGGTCAGATGGTGTATCCAGCCTGCCAGCCACACACTGAATGGATAAGGACCGGGAAATGACGGCGAAGTATCTGCAAATCGCGCGGGAAATAAAAAAACGCATCATCAGCCAGCAGTATCCTGCCAGCGCGCCGCTACCCGACCAGTTTGCGCTGGCGGCGGAGTTCAGCACCAGCCGGATGACCATCCAGCAGGCGATGCGCCAGTTAATCGTCGAAGGGCTGATCTATACCCGTAAAGGGCAGGGCACCTTTGTGCGGAAAAATTTCCTTCAGCTGTCGCAGTGGGAGCTGCCCGGCAGCGACTATTTCGGCGCCACCAAAACCTGGGAGCATCTTGGCGAGGTGCAAAGCGAAGTGGTGCGCTTTGCGGTGCGCTTTCCCAGCGACAAGGAGCAAAGTTCGCTGCTTATCGACGCCGATGCCCCGGTGTATGACTTTGTTCGCCTGCGGCTGCTCAACGGCGAGCCGGTATCGCTGGATCTGACGGTCATGCCGGTGGGGCTGGTGCTGGGGTTAACCAAAAGCCATCTGGAAGGTTCCGTGTTTCGCTATGTGCAGGAGACGCTGGGGCTGAAGCTGATGGGATCTTACCGCGTGGTGCGGGCGATGAAGCCCGGGGAACTGGATAAACAGCATCTTCACTGCGAACCGACCGATCCGGTGCTGGAGGTGGAGCAGGTTATCTATCTGGAGGATGGCACGCCGCTGGAGTACGCCCACTGCCATTATCGCTACGATCACGGCGGGATTATTCTGGTGAATAACGGCTAGGCCGGGGCTCCTGCTGGCGGCTGCGCATAGCGGGGTTACGGCGTGGTAGGGTTTGGTAGCCCGGGCGAGCGTTAGCCGCCTCGAGGGAAAATGCCGATAAAAAAACGGCGGGCATCAGGCCCGCCGTTTTTCTTGTCAGCACAACTTAGTTCAGACGCACCGGCATACCGGAGCGGTTCTGGATAGCCTGCTCAACCACGTTCTGATCGACATCAGACTGGCTGGTAACTGCCTGTACCGGCTGAGTCAGGGTGATCGGCACGATCTCGCCGCCCTGGAACTGCGCTTCGGTGGTCGACAGCGGGTTGTGCACCTCGATGTAACGGCTGCCGTCCGGCTCGGTGGTCGCTTTTACCGGCTCATCGATAAACTGTACGCGGGTGCCGACCGGCACGTTCTCAAACAGGAATTTGATGTCATCGTTACGCAGACGCACGCAGCCGTGGCTCACGCGCAGGCCGATACCGAAGTTAGCGTTGGTGCCGTGGATGGCGTACAGACGGCCGATATACAGCGCGTACAGCCCCATCGGGTTATCCGGACCGGCCGGTACGACGGCGGGCAGCGGGTTGCCGGCGGCGGCGTATTCAGCATGCATTTTGGCGGTCGGTGTCCAGGTCGGGCCGGCCTTCTTGCGTTCGACTTTGGTGGTCCAGTTGATCGGCGTATCTTTACCTAACTGGCCGATGCCGATCGGCAGAACGATCACGGTATTGGTGCCTTTCGGGTAGTAGTACAGACGCATTTCCGCGCTGTTGATAATGATCCCTTCATGCACGGTATCCGGCAGAATCAGCTGCTGAGGGATGTTCAGGACGCTACCGCCCTTCGGCAGGTAAGTATCCACCCCCGGGTTGGCTTCCAGCATGTTGGAAAGCCCCATCTGATATTTCGCCGCGAAGTATTCCAGCGGCTGTTTGTTATCATCCGGAATGGTAATGACCTGATTCTGACCAACCAAACGGCTGCCATCGGTTGGCAAAGGATAGGTGACAGCAGACGCTGTATTGCAAAAGCCTACGATGGCGAAGGCTGCCGCTAAGAGTGTAGATAATTTCATAGTCTTTAATGTCGTGTGCGAAATCAACGCCACACAGGCCTTTGTTAATGATTGAGACAGTAGATGGGAGCGCATTATATGTGCATTCCGCTGAACAGGTAAATCAGATGTGTACGAAATCACATTTTTTTCCCTGTCGCCTCGGCTGCCGCGGTCCGGCAGGCGGCCGAAGCATCGCTCGCCGCGCGGGTAAAGGGCGGTTACTCTTCCAGCAGCCGGGCCTTCAGCGCGGCGCGAACCGGCGCGGTAAGCTGGTACTCTGCCGCCAGCCAGGCGTCGACGGTGCCATAGCGCTGGTGAATAGCCGACAGCGCGGCGGCGAGATAGGACTCTTTTACCGTCAGAATATCCGCCAGGCTTTGGCGCCCCTGGGCAGTGAGGTCGTTGCCGAGCAGCTCCAACATCCAGGCCTCCACCTGCGTCAGCATGCCGTGGGTAAGGAGATACTCCTCCATCACCGTTTCGCTGTCGCAGCCGACGGCGAACAGCGTTAACGCGCAGCCGACGCCGGTGCGATCTTTGCCGACCGCGCAGTGTTGCAGTAAAGCGCCTTCAAAAGGCGTGGTCAGCCAGGCGGCGAGCTGGCGATAGGCCGGGTTGTTAAACGGCAGCTGGCGGTAGAGTTGCAGCATAAACTGCTCGCCGTTCAGCGCGTTAAGGGTGGCGGCATTCAGTTCGGTGACCTTCGCATTAACCTCGCTCACCGGCGGATTGGCCGGCGCGTTAAGATAATAGGTAAGCGGGCTAAGCTTGTCCGGAGTACGGGCTACCTCTCCGGGGTCGCGATAGTCGAGCACCCGGCTGAGCGGCAAAGTATCGAGGTGGTTGAGATCCTCCGCCGTTAACCGGTTTAGCGCGCCGGATCGCAATAGCTTGCCGCTGCGGACGCGGCGTCCATCGGCGGCAAGCTGGCCGCCCAGGTCGCGAAAATTGATGCCGCCCTGCAGGGATAAAAAAGCCGGGTGTCGCGATAGGCTGCTGGTCATGGGACTCCTTATAAATACGTACAGAATAACCGTTTGAGCGCGGGTTTCCGGCTCGTCTGACAAAGACCTTAGCACAAGCGCCGCGGTGGAATTTACCGCAGGCCGTGAAAAGTGTGTCATTTGCTGGCATAATGTCTGCTGTATCACACCCCTCATACTCTTTTTTCAGGATATCCCCGTGCTAGTATCCAGCAACGTTACCATGCAGTTTGGCAGTAAGCCGCTGTTCGAAAATATCTCCGTTAAATTTGGCGGCGGCAACCGTTATGGTCTGATCGGCGCCAACGGCAGCGGTAAATCGACCTTTATGAAGATCCTCGGCGGCGATCTCGAACCGACGCTGGGCAACGTTTCTCTCGACCCGAACGAGCGCATCGGTAAGCTGCGTCAGGATCAGTTCGCCTTTGAAGCGTTCACCGTGCTGGATACGGTCATCATGGGCCACGGCGAGCTGTGGGAAGTGAAGCAGGAGCGCGATCGTATCTACGCCCTCGCTGAGATGAGCGAAGAAGATGGCTACAAAGTGGCCGACCTGGAAGTCAAATATGGCGAAATGGACGGCTACTCGGCGGAAGCGCGCGCCGGCGAACTGCTGCTCGGCGTCGGCATTCCGGTTGAACAGCATTATGGCCCGATGAGCGAAGTCGCGCCGGGCTGGAAGCTGCGTGTCCTGCTGGCGCAGGCGCTGTTTTCCAATCCGGATATCCTGCTGCTCGATGAACCGACCAACAACCTGGACATCGACACCATTCGCTGGCTGGAGCAGACGCTGAACGATCGCGACAGCACCATGATTATCATTTCGCACGACCGTCACTTCCTGAACATGGTCTGCACCCACATGGCGGATCTCGACTACGGCGAGCTGCGCGTGTATCCGGGCAACTACGACGAATACATGACCGCGGCCACCCAGGCGCGTGAGCGTCTGCTGGCGGACAACGCCAAGAAAAAAGCGCAGATTGCGGACCTGCAGTCCTTCGTTAGCCGCTTCAGCGCCAACGCCTCTAAATCGCGTCAGGCCACCTCGCGCGCGCGCCAGATTGACAAAATCAAGCTGGAAGAGGTTAAAGCCTCCAGCCGTCAGAACCCATTTATCCGCTTCGAGCAGGATAAGAAACTGTTCCGTAACGCGCTGGAAGTGGAAGCCCTTACCAAAGGCTTTGATGAAGGTCCGCTGTTCAAAAACGTCAACCTGCTGCTGGAAGTGGGCGAAAAGATCGCCATTCTGGGCGCCAACGGCGTGGGTAAATCCACCATGCTGAAAACCCTGGTAGGCGAACTGCAGCCGGACAACGGCAGCGTGAAATGGTCTGAAAACGCGCAAATCGGCTACTACGCGCAGGACCATGAGTACGAGTTCGAAAACGACCTGACGGTCTTCGAATGGATGAGCCAGTGGAAGCAGGAAGGCGACGACGAGCAGGCAGTACGCAGCATCCTCGGCCGTCTGCTGTTTAGCCAGGACGATATCAAAAAGCCGGCGAAGGTACTTTCCGGTGGCGAGAAAGGGCGCATGCTGTTCGGTAAGCTGATGATGCAGAAGCCAAACATCCTGGTGATGGACGAACCGACCAACCACCTGGATATGGAGTCGATTGAATCGCTGAACATGGCGCTGGAGATGTATCAGGGCACCCTGATCTTTGTCTCCCACGACCGTGAGTTTGTCAGCTCGCTGGCGACCCGCGTCCTGGAGATCACTCCGGACCGCGTGATCGACTTCAGCGGCAACTACGAAGACTACCTGCGCAGCAAAGGTATCGAGTAATCCCTGTCCGTTACCCGGGTAGCGGCTACGCCTTACCCGGGCGACACGCGGTGCCGTTTTTTTGTCGGGTGGCGGCTAACGCCTTACCCGACCTACGGTTCTTGCGACCTGCCTTTAATGTCTTCACCGCGCTGGCTGAAACTGCCGGCCTATGGTCAGAACCTCCACTCCGTTCCTTCAACGCCATTCACCAGCAGCTTACGCTTTTCTCCTACCGGTAATGACAGCTTCAGCGCTTTCCAAGCCGGGCGATAGTTGCCGCGGGCGTTGATATCCAGGTTTATGCTGCTGGCGCTGCAGGTCATTTCCCACTCCAGCCATAGCGCATCCCCCTGTTTATAGCCCCAGCTTTCGCCGTCGTCTTCAAACAGCAGACCGCGGGTTGAGCCGGTACCTTTCAGCGGGAACAGCTGCAGTTCGCGACGATCGTCTTTTTGCGCATCGACATGGCTGATACGTTCACTAAGCGGCAGACCAGCGCCGGCGCGGACCAACAGCGGCAGTTTTTCCAGCGGCGCGTCCAGCGTCACCCACTGGCCGCCGGCGAACCACTGATGGCTGTAGAAATCGTACCAACCGGCCTGATTATCCGGCAGCCATACTTCACGCTGGCGGGCGCCCGGCTCGACCACGCTGGCCACCAGCAGGTCGCGGCCCAGCAGGAAGTCATCGCATTCGGCGAAGGTCTGCGCATCGTGCTGGTGATCGAGGAAGGTCGGGCGGAGCATCGGCTCATCATCAGCATGCGCCTGCCATAGCAGAGTGTACAGATAGGGCAACAGGCGGTAGCGCAGCTCAATGGCTGAGCGGATCGCCGGGGTGATTTCCGGGTACATCCATGCTTCGTTTACCGTCTGGTCGTCATTCCACGAGTGAATGGTAAAGCGCGGATGCATGACGCCATTTTGTACCCAGCGCACAAACAGTTCCGGCTCGGGTTTATCGCCGGAGAAACCGCCGACGTCGTGGCCGACGTTAAACAGCCCGGAAAGGCTCATCCCCAGGCCCATGCGGATGTTATAGCGCAGCGTATCCCAGTTGGTGCGGTTGTCGCCGCTCCAGGTCTGTACGTAGCGCTGCATCCCGGCGCAGCCGGAGCGGGAGATCAGATATGGGCGCTTTTGCGGCGCAAAGCGCTGCTGGGCTTCTAGCGAGGCGCGCATCATCAACAGCGGCATCACCGGGCGAATATGTTTGATGGCGATTTCGCGGCCAAAGCCGTAGCAGCGGGCTTCGCCGTCCCATACTTCGTATTCGTTATTATCGTTCCAGGTCGAATCGATGCCCATCTCCAGTAGCTGGGTGGTCACGCCTTCCTGCCACCAGGCCACGGTTTGCGGATTGGTGAAATCGAGATGCGACCCTTCATCATCCCAGAAGCTGGAACGCTCCGGAGCGTCAGTTTGCGAATCGCGAATGAAGAGACCGCGCTCCGCCACCTCGCCGTAGCGCGGGTGATCCTGCAGCAGGCACGGTTTGATATTGGCGGCCAGCTTCAACCCGGCATCGTGAAACGACTGGCTCATCACTTTGGGCTGCGGCACCTTGTCGTAGTTCCAGTTAAAGACGTAGCGCTTGCCGTTGATTGAGGTATAGCCGGAAGAGAGCTGGAACGAATCGCAGGGGATCGCGTGCTGTTCGCACAGGCGGATAAAGTTCATCAGCTGATTTTGCGCATCCGGCGCGTCGGTATAGTGCATGGTGGAGCCGCTGTAGCCGAGGCTCCATTTGGGTCCAAACAGCGTTTTACCGGTCAGGCGAACGAAGGCTTTGGTCACATCCAGCACCTGCTTACCGGTAAACAGGTAATAATCGATGTCACCGGCTTCCGCCTGCCAGCGGCGATAGGCGGTGTGGTAGTTGTCGATCTCGTTCCCCAGATCCAGCCAGCAGCTGCTCAGGTTGTCATAGAACAGGCCGTAGCTGATATCGCTGCGCTGGGTGATGGTGAACGGAATATGTTTATACAGCGGGTCAGTGCTGACGGCGTTGTAGCCCATGGCATCGAGGTTACGCATCTCATAGCGTTTACCGGTGCGCTGCAGGTCGCCGGCCTTTTCGCCCAGGCCGTAAAAACGCTCGTCTTTGCGGCGGCTCAGATAATGGGCGACGCCGTCGCCGTGGGCATTCGCCAGGTAGGCGCTGGTCGGACGGTCATTGGCAAGCGGCTGCCATTCGCCGGCCTCGTCGCGATAGCTCCACTCCAGCCACAGCGGCTGGTGAACGGTGACGCGCAGCTGGCGGGTGGCGATAGTCAGCGTATCGCCCTCCTGGGCCAGCTGCCAGGCCGGGAGACTAAAACCGCTGAGGTCATCCCGGGCGCGGCCTTCCCACGGCACATCCTGCTGCGGAGCGATGCTCCAGGTGCGATCCAGCGCCAGCTGGCCCTGGCGTTTTAGCAGGACGCGGAACAAATTCTCTTCCAGTACGTACAGGCACAGGGTGTGCTGGCCATCGACCGTCAGTTCAACGTGATGCTCCAGCTGTTGATGCAAACTCCAGTGTTTCAGCGTCTTCATATCTTACATCCACTCTCAGGCGCGCTTGGCGCGACGTTCAGCAATAAATGCCACCAGGAAAACGGCGCCAATCAGGTCAAAGAAACCCATGGCGATAAATAGCGGGTTGAAGCCGATTTTGTCGGCGGTCACCCCGATTAATAACGAGAACAAGAAGCTGGCGATCCACGCTGCGGAGCCGCGCATACCGTTGACCGTCGCCATTTGTCCCTTGTCGAAAGACTCCACCACCAGCGCGCTGAGCATGCAGGAGATGATCTGATGGCCGAAGCCGCCAATGGAGATCAGGATGATGGTGATATAGGGATCGCGGGTGATGGCGACGAGGGCCAGGGAGAGCATCAGGAACGCGCCGGTTACCGAGCTGGCGATCACCGAGTTCACTCGCGTACAGCCGAACCAGCGAACATACAGGCGGGTGAGGTAGCCGCTGACCACGCTGCCGAGATCGGCGGCGAGAAACGGCAGCCAGGCAAACATGGCGATCTGCTTCAAATCCATGCCGTGCTCTTTCGCCAGGTACAGCGGCACCCAGAAACTCAGCACCGCCCAGGCGGGCTCGGCCATAAAGGCGGGAATGGCGATCCCGTAGAAACGTTTATTTTTCGAGACGGTTTTGAGCGCGGTAAAGAAGGGCTGTTTTACCGGCGGGGCTTCGTTATCCTGTTTGATGTACTCCAGCTCGCTTTTGCTGAGATTGGGGTGCTTTTCCGGGGTCTGATAGAAGGCCCACCATAGTACTACCCACAGTAGCGCCAGCGCGCCGGTAAACATAAACGCCCCTTGCCAGCCGAAGGAGGCGTGAGCGAAGTAGATGATCGGCGGGGCCAGCATCGCGCCGATGGAGAACCCAACGCCAGCCCAGCCGGCGGCAATCGGGCGTTCAGATTTCGGAAACCATTCGCCGATGGTTTTGGCGTTGGCCGGAGTAGCGGCCGCCTCGGCCCCACCCATAAAGAAGCGCAACATAGCCAGGTGCAGCCAGCTACCGGCCCCGGCGTGGGCGATACAGGCCAGCGCCCACAGGGTGGCGCAGATCATAAAGCCAAGCTTCAGGCCGATGACGTCGATAAGCCAGCCGCACAGCGGCTGGAAAATCGTGTAAGCCAGCTGAAACGCGCCGACGATCCACGAGTATTGTTCGGTAGTAATGCCGAGGGTCGCTTTCAGTTCCGGCGCGATAATTCCCAGCGAGTTGCGTGTGATGTAGTTGACGGTAACGCCAAGTAAAAACAGGACCAGCACCCACCAGCGCAGGTTTTTCACTACCCGGCGCGTTTTGCTGACGGCGATATCATTGTTGAGGCCTTGACTCATAGCACACTCCACAAGACGTTTGTAGGGGGAAAGTGACGGCCTCTTTCCCTGAGTGGTCACATGGTTTTTTTTAACTATTTGAATAGTCTATTTTTAATCTCAACATCATTGGTATAACTAGTATGGGAGATGTTAGACCAATTCAGGCTAGGGCAGAAAAATCGTCTGGCAAAGCGCTATTTATGCAAGTTTTTTCATGAAATGAGCGAGATCGCATATTTGACAGCGGAATTTGCTTGTAACGTGTGCTTTGGCGATTATGAAAATTCTTTCATTTTTCAATCGGAGCTGGATCACAAAATGGATAAAAAGCTGCGCGTCGCCGAAATTGCCGCCCGCACCGGGCTATCGCCCAGCACCGTTTCACGCGTCCTGGCCGGGAAAGCGAATACCAGCGACAAGGCGCGCCGGGCGGTGCTGGACTGCGCCCGCGAGCTGGGTGTCATGCAGGGGTTGGCCGCCGGGCGTCTGCTGCTCAATCATCTGCTGGTGTTTGCCCCGCAGCGCGCATTCGATGAGCGATCGGATATCTTCTACTACCGGGTGATCCAGAGTATCAATAACGCGCTGGCGGCGCATGAAGTGCGCCTGCGCTACTGCGCGCTGGATGAGAACGACAGCGACGCCAACCTGTTTCTTGCCCGCATGAATGAACCTGAGACCCAGGCCGCGGTGCTGCTGGGGATCGACGATCCGCATATTCATGGCCTGGCGGCGGATCTGGGCAAACCCTGCGTATTGATCAACTGTCGGGATGAAGGGATGCGGCTGCCGTCCATCGCTCCCGATCATCGGCTGATCGGCCAGTGCGCGGCCCGCTATCTGTTTGATATGGGGCATCGGGCGGTGATGAACGTGATGTGCCTGCGCCGCTATACCATGGAGCTGCGGCTGGGGGGGATTCAGGAGGCGTGGCGCGCGCGTAATCTGCGCTTTACCGCCAGCCGGGATCTTATCAGCGTCGCCAACTTTAGCGCCAGAGAGACGGAAGAGCAGGTGGGCGCCTGGCTTGACGGCTTACAGGGCAGGCCGTTGCCCACCGCCTTCCTGGTGGGCGGCGATTTTATGGCCGCCGGCACCGTCAGCGCATTGCAAAAGCGTGGCCTGCGGGTGCCGCAGGATGTCTCGGTGATGAGCATTGACGGATTTAATCTGGCGGCGATTCAGGAGGTGCCGCTGACCGCGGTGCATGTGCCGCGGGATGAGCTGGGCAGCGAGGCGGTGCATCTCCTGCAGCAGCGCCTGCTGCGCCCGGAGGCGCCGCACGGCTCGCTACTGCTGCATGGCACGCTGGTGGTACGCGATTCGGTACGGCGGATCCGGCCGGGCAAAGGCCATACCGCCGTCGAGCCGCAGGGGCTGTATGACGATTAGACCGGCATACCCAGCGCCCGTTTGCCGTGGATATTCAGATCCTCCAGGGTGAAGCGCCCCTGCCAGCTGGCTTCATAGTCCTCGCGCGGGAAATCCCCCGGCGAGGCGCCTTTTTCCAGGGCGATTTTCACTTTCTGCGCGTAGGCGAGGTTCTTCTCGCACATCGGCGCGGCCGGAATGTACATCACATTTCCCCAGCCCTGCTGATTTTCCACCGGCGCCACCGAGTGAATGATGTCGCAGTGCCACCAGACGGAGTCCCCGGCATTCAGCGCTGGAATCGAGCTTAACGCTTTAATTAAGAGCGGGTGCCACTGCTCAGAGATCGGCAGCACTCTGCCCGGCGCGACGCCGCACAGCTCATCTTCCGGCACATCGTCGAGCAGGGGGCGCAGTAGCACATAAGCCATCGCCTCCGGGATCGGCACCACGTGCAGCAGCCCCTGACCCGGGATCATGTCCGACAGCGCGGTCCAGCCCTGGAAGGTGCGGAACACCGAGCATTTGGTGGTGTTGTCGACGGTATACTCTTCCACTTCGGTACGGTGCGCGGCGTCCCACGGGTCGTAGGCGTCGATATTGCCATTAAAAACGTTGGCGAAAACCTGCTGATAGGCGGGAAGCAGCCAGCGCTCCAGCGCGCCGGAATCGGTATGCGCCCCCAGCCCCTTCGAAGTGGTTCCCGGCGGGCGGCGGCGGATGCGGTCGGGATAGATCACGCTGACGTCCGGATCGAACCAGCGTTTGCCATTCTGTTCAAAACGCCACAGGCGGTTGAGGAAAGATTGCACTGCCGCCATTTCATCGCTCTGCCGCGCCTGCATTTGCGAGGGCGACCAGTAGATCGGGTAGATCTCCGGGCGCGAAGCCTCCAGCGAACCGAAGAAGCTGTCGCCAGGCCCTTTGTAAACATCGTCGAAATGGTTGCGATCCAGATATTCCAGCATCGCGGTATCCCACGCCAGCGCCTGTTCGCGTGGGAAGTGGCCTTTAATCACCGCGCAGCCCCGGCGCTTAATGGCCGCGCGCTGCTCATCGCTCACTGTTCCTTCGGCGATATCGCGGAACGGAACGGTTGGCCAAACCTCCTGGCCTGCGGCTTTCAGTGTCTCAATCTCCTGCAGCCGCTCGCTGATGCGCGCTGAGAGCTTATCGAACACCGCCTGGACGTCGCCAATTTGCGCCCGCAGGGCCTGTTTCATCTGGCGAATCGCCGCTTTGTGATCGGCGGGAAGTGTTTCGTGGGTCGGGAGAGCAGCCATAATAACCTCGCTGTATCTTTCATTCGAAAGTATCAAATCTTACAAACGTTAATTTAAGTTAAAATGGAGTTAATGCAAGTTTAAAATCTTGCTGCGGCGCACAAAATGGAAAACCGGGGCGCGATGCCCCGGCGAAGGGTCAGGCGTTGAAGGGCGGGGTGTTATCGAGGACGGCCTGGATAACGTTCAGCGCGCCGTCATGGTTATTATCGTCGGTAGCGTAGCCGGCGATGGCCTTGATGCTGTCGGCAGCGTTACCCATGGCGAAAGCGTATTTCACCAGCTTCAGCATTTCGGCGTCGTTGCCGCTGTCGCCGATGGCGACGCATTGCTGCGGCGAAAGATCCCAGCGCTTGAGCAAACGGCTGATGCCGTTGGCTTTATGCAGGCCAGGGATAATCAAATCGACAAAGCCAAAGCCGCTGGTGACCGGCTTCATGATGCCGTCGAGCGACACGTGCAGTTTATCAATCAGCTGTGGGATCTCGCTGTCCGGCAGGTTGAGAGAGAATTTAAACAGCGTATCGTCGATGGCGTGATAGTCGCTCACCCGCTGTAGGCGATGGTAGTGCTTCGACATCAGCTCAACAAAGGCGTCCGGAGCTTTATCGCTGACGTAGGCGCTCTGCAGGCCGCAGGCGACAAAGTTGAGCTGCGGATCTTTGAGCAATTCGCCAATCACCACTTGTGATTCGTGGCGGGTCAGTTCGCCGTGGAACAGCTGCGTGCCATGTTCATAAACCAGAGCGCCGTTTTCTGCGACGAACGAAATCTGCTCGCGGATCTCCGGGAAGAAGGAGATCAACTGATAGTACTGGTTGCCGCTGGCGACAACAAATTCAATGCCGCGCTGCTGCAACTGGGCGAATTGCGCCAGAAACCGTGAGCGATCGTAGGTTTTGGCGTCATTGAGAAAAGTTCCGTCCATATCGGTGACGATAACTTTAACGGTCATAAGAGAGTGCTCCTGGCTTAACTTCGACCAGTAACATTCTAATTACAATGTGATGAGGAGCACAAATTTATTTCGAATGAAAGTTCAGGCATTCAGAAAATGCCGGAAGGGCATGTCTTTTCCGGCCTGCAGAACAGGGTTGGCCCGCTAAGCATAGCGCCAGCGGGCACGAAGGATTACAGCGTATGTTCGGTACGGGCGATAATATCGTCCTGGGTATCCGGCGACAGGGCGGTGAAGAACGCCGAGTATCCAGCGACGCGGACCACTAAATCGCGGTACTGGTCAGGATGTTTCTTGGCTTCCAGCAGCGTGTCGCGCGACACGATGTTGTACTGGATATGCCAGCCTTTGTGCACCTCGAAGAAAGTGCGCAGCAGCACCATCAGCTTCTGCTTATCGGACTCGTTCTCCAGCGTTGACGGATTCAGCTTCTGATTAAGCAGCACGCCGCCGAGGATCGCCCCGGTCGGCAGCTTGCCCACCGAACTGATAACCGCCGTCGGACCCAGATGGTCGGTACCGGAGGCCGGGCTGGCCCCCTCCGCCAGCGGGGTATGCGCTTTACGGCCATCCGGCGTCGCCATGGTCTGCGCGCCGAACGGGACGTTAGCGGAAATAGAGGAGGTGCCAGCGTAATAATTGCCGCCAATCGGGCCGCGGCCATAGCGCGGGTTGTGATACTGCTTCAGCTCGTCGATATAGGTCTGGTAGGCCCGCGCCAGCAGTTGGTCGACGCTGTCATCATCGTTACCATACTTCGGCGCGCCGTTGATCAACCGCTGGCGCAGCTGCTCATGGGTCAGACCGTCGAAATCTTCCGCCAGCGCCTTCGCCAGCTCCTGCTGGCCGATGGCGCCCTGATCGAAGACCAGTTTTTTCACCGCCGCGAGGCTGTTGCCGAGGTTGGCGATACCCACCTGCAGGCCGGAAACCCAGTCATACTTCGCGCCGCCTTGCTTAATGCTTTTCGCCCGTTCGATGCAGTCATCGACCAGCGCCGAGCAGAGAATATCGTGGACGTTCTCTTCCAGCATGGTATCGACCACGTACTCAATCTCGATGGATTTACGGGTGTAGTAACGAATCTGGCGGTCCCAGTCGGCCAGCACCTGATCGAAGTTAGCGAAGTTGCCTTTCGACAGGGCGTGCTCCTGCGGCAGGAACACCTGACCGCTGGTGGCATCGCGGCCGCCTTCCAGCGTCGCCAGCATCACCCGCGCGAAGTTAATAAAGCTCATGCCGGTGCAGCGGTAGCCCCACTTACCGCCGACCGCGGTTTCGATACAGCCGATAGCCGCGTAATCGTAGGCGTCCTGCGGCTCAATGCCCAGCTTAATGAATTCCGGGATGACGATTTCATCGTTGTTAAACGCCGGCATGCCGAAACCGCAGCGGATCACCTGGACGCAGGCGTCGAGGAAGTCGTTGCTCATCCCGGCGTGGTAGCGCACGCTGAGGTTCGGCTGGGTAGAACGCAGGCGACCGCAGGATTCCAGGATCGCATAAGACAGCGGGTTGACCGCGTCCTGCGGCTTACCATCCACCAGATTCTGGCCGCCGATGGTGACGTTCTGGTATAGCGGGCTGCCGGCAGAGGCTTTGGAGTGTGAGCCGGAACGGATCTTATTGACCTCCAGCAGCTTCAGCCAGCAGCTGTGCAGCAGCTCAATGGCCTGTTCGCGATCCAGCGACTGTTGCAACTCAACGTCGCGGCGGTAGTACGGGTAGAGGTACTGGTCCATACGGCCGAAGGATACCGAATGGCCATTGGATTCAATCTGCAGGATAAGCTGAATGAAGTAGCACAGCTGCAGCGCCTGCCAGAAGGTTTTCGGCGGCTCATGGGCGATGACGTCGCAGTTTTCGGCAATCGTCAGCAGTTCGTGGCGGCGTGATTCGCGGGATTCTGCTGTCGCCATCTCGCGCGCCAGCGCGGCGAAGCGTTTGCTGTGATCGCTGACCGCTTCCAGCACGATATCAATCGCTTTCAGGAACTGCTCGCCGTGCAGGTCTTCCAGTACCGTCAAATTGATACGCGAGCGGCGTTCGGCGACTTTCGCACGCATCCCGTCGAGGCCTTTCTCCAGCAGCAAGGGGTAGTTGACCGCGAGGTGAGCATCCCCGGAGGTCATATTGCCTTCCGCCTTAATAATGCCGGTGGCGAGCAGCGCCTTTTGCTCATCGGTGAACATACCGTAGCAGCGGTCTTGTACGGTCTGGCCGCGCCACCATGGGCACACTTCATGCAATACGCGTTTATTCTCCTCGCTGACCGAGAAGCCGGCGCCGGGGCGGTCGGCGAGATCGTCGATCTCTTTCTCAATCCAGCTGACGGTGTATTCCGGGAAAATAGGCGCGGCGCGCACTTCGCTGGCCTGGTTACCGACGATCAGCTCATCGTGCTTGATCCAGATGGTGCGCTCCGCCAGGTGGTGAGCCAGCGCCAGCGCGCGGCGCACCGGGATCGGTTTATCGAGATGCCGCTGATACATCTCCGTATAGTGGCGGGCGCGCTCGGTACAGACCGGCGGCTTGACGATATGCACCAGCGCCATTTTATGGGCCTGGATACGGGCGCTGAGGGTGTTGAGCTTCAGGGTAGTCATAGGGTTATCCTCGTAATATCGCCGTTAGCCCCTTGCTTTGCGCATAATCCTGCGCGAAGGCGAGCAGCTCAGGAGCATCCAGCGGTTTGTCCGGTGCGGTGTAGGGCTGACTGAGTAACTGGTATTTGTTCGTTCCCAGCGTGTGGTACGGCAGGAAATGGATCTCGCTGACCTGCAGGCGGTCGGCGGCAAAATCGGTGATCGCGGCAATGTCGGCTTCGCTGGCGTTGAATCCCTGGATCAACGGCACGCGAATAATCATTTTTTTCCCCGCCTGCGCCAGACGCTGCAGGTTATCCAGCACCCGGCGGGCGCTGCCGTCGGTCCACTGCTGAAAAACGGCCTCGTCAACGTGCTTCAGATCGGCGAGAAACAGGTCGACAAAGGGTAAAGACGGTTCAATGTATTTCCACGGCACGTGCAGGCAGGTTTCCACGGCGGTGTGAATGCCTGCCTGATGGCTGGCTTCGAACAGCGCTTGCGCCAGCGTTGGGTTCATAAAGGGTTCGCCGCCGGAAAGAGTGATGCCGCCGCCGCTGCGATCGTAGAATGGTTTATCACGCAGCACCGTCGCCATGATCTCCTCGACGCTCTTCTCCTCGCCGCACACCGTGAGCGCGGTGGTGGGGCAGCAGTCGCGCAGCGCGGCGATATGGCTGTCGTTAACGTTTTGCCGGTGAATGATCAGGCCATCGAGGGTGCGGGTGATAACCGCCGGCGCCGCCTGCTGGCACAGCTCGCAGCCGGCCAGGCACAGCCGCGAGTCATACAGCAGATCTTCGCTACGGGCGCGGCTCTCCGGGTTCTGGCACCAGCGGCAGCCCAGCGAGCAGCCTTTCAGGAAGACGACGGTGCGGATCCCTGGGCCGTCATGGGTGGAATAGCGCTGGATGTTGAAGATCATGGCTTATCCTCTTGTTTGCGTATGAACATAAAAACACTTTCGAATGAAAGTTATGTTGACGCAAATCAACAAGCGGGATGGGGATAAGTCAGAGAGGAGAAAATAACGAGAGCGGTCACAAAACCACCGGCGACTCTCGTCGCCGGTGTGAGGGTCAGTGCGAGCCGCATACCTCGCACTGCGGGTGACGCATCAGCCTCATTTCGCGAAACTGGCAGGTCATGGCATCGTAGATGACGATTTTTCCGCTGGCAGGGGTGCCGTAGCCGCTCAGCAGCTTAATCGCCTCCATCGCCTGCAGCGAACCGATGGTGCCTACCAGCGGGGCCATTACCCCGGCTTCGACGCAGGTGAGGGCATTTTCGCCGAACAGACGGCTCAGGCAGCGGTAGCAGGGTTCGCCATCCTGATAGGTAAAGACGCTGATTTGCCCCTCCATACGGATCGCCGCTCCGGAGACCAGTGGGGTTTTGTGCTGAAAGCAGCCGACGTTAAGCTGGTTGCGAATGGCGACGTTGTCGGTGCAGTCGAGCACCAGATCGTGATCGGCAATCTGCGCCGCCAGCGCCGCCTCATCCAGCAAGGCATTGAGCGGGACCAGACGGACGTGCGGGTTAATGCGCGCCAGCGCCTCGCGGGCGGAATCCACCTTCGGCTGGCCGAGGGTGGCGTCGCTGTGCAGCGTCTGGCGCTGCAGGTTGGAGAGCGAGACAGTGTCGAAATCAAGCAGGGTGAGCTGCCCGACCCCGGCGGCGGCCAGATACTGCGCGGCGGCGCAGCCGAGCCCGCCGAGGCCGACCACCAGCACGCGAGCGGCTTTTAACCGCTCCTGGCCGTCAAAATCAAAACCGCGCAAGACGATCTGCCGGTTATAGCGCAGCATCTCTTCATCGCTCAGCTCAACGGTCATTACAGCCCCCCAAACAGGTGACTGAAGGGTTCGACCTCGACCCATTCACCTGCTTCAACATGGCCGCGCTCACGCTCCAGCACGATAAAGCAGTTGCCGAGGCTGAAGGAGCTGAAAATGTGCGAGCCCTGATGGCCGGTGGTGTTCACCACCAGTTCGCCGTCCGGGTTGCGCTGCAGAATACCGCGCTGAAAATCGAGGCGGCCAGGCGACTTTTTCAGGCGCGTGGCGGCGCGGACCCGCAGGCGGGGCGCCTGAAGCGGGCCGTGCTTGCCCGAGAGTTTCGCCAGCAGGGGTTGCACCAGCTGACAGAAGGTGACGGTGGCGGACACCGGGTTACCCGGCAGGCCGCAGAACCAGCTGCTGCTGAGCTTGCCGAAGGCGAAGGGTTTCCCCGGCTTAATCGCCAGCTTCCAGAAGCCGATCTCCCCCAGCTCTTCGAGGATAGTTTTGGTGTAATCGGCTTCACCCACCGAGACGCCGCCTGAGCTAATGACCACATCGGCCTGCTGGTCGGCGGCGATAAAGGCGTCGCGCAGCTTCGCCGGGTCGTCAGGAATAATGCCGAGGTTAATGACCTCGTAGCCCAACTGCTGCAGCATCAGGTGCACTGCCAGGCGGTTGGTATCGTAAATCTGGCCGTCGCCGAGCGGTTGACCCGGCAGCTGCAGCTCATCGCCGGTTGAGAAGACCGCGACGCGTACCTTGCGCACCACCTCGACCTCGGCAATGCCCAGCGAGGCCAGCACCGGCAGCTCGGCCACCGTCAGGGGTGTCCCCGCCGGGAAGACCACCGCGCCGTGGGCAATATCTTCTCCGCGGCGGCGAATATGCTGCCCGGCTTTTACCGGCGCGATAAAGCGCACGCCGGCCTCGGTCTGTTCAGTCTCTTCCTGCATCACCACCGCATCGCAGCCTTCCGGCACCGGCGCGCCGGTCATGATGCGGATACAGGTGCCCGACGGCCAGGCGTCGTTGAACGGCTGGCCGGCGAAGGCCTTACCGGCGACCGGCAGCGTCGCGCCGTCGCGAAGGTCGTTCAGCCGGACGGCATAGCCATCCATCGCCGCGTTATCAAAGCCGGGCACATCCAGCGGGGAGACGATGTCATGGGCGGTCACACGCGAGAAGGCCTGCAACAGCGGTACAGTTTCCGTCGCGTTCAGCGGCGTAATACGATCGAGCATCTGGGCGAGGGCTGTGTCGAGCGGCATCAGTCCGGCGGTAAAATCCATGGGTCACTCCTGCGGGCAAAACAGCGAAAACGCCTATTATGGCAGAAAAGCGGCGCGGGCTGTATGCCACCTGGGTACGAGGCTTTACATCGCCCGCCGCTCTTTCTATATTCAAAAATTGTATAAGACATTCAGCAATATAATGATATCAATACCCTTATTCATGACGTGACCGGCGCCGCGCCGCGGTACGACAGGGCAGGGGCGATCCACTTCATCGTTAAGGACTGGCGAAATGGGCAAGGCGGTTATAGCAATTCACGGCGGCGCAGGGGCGATTTCTCGCGCGCAAATGACGCCGGAGCGGGAGCGAGAGTATGTGGCGGCGCTGTCGACTATCGTCGAAAGCGGGCAGAAAATGTTGGCCGCGGGCGCCAGCGCGCTGGATGCCGTGACCGAGGCCGTTCGGCTGCTGGAGGAGTGTCCGTTGTTCAACGCCGGAATGGGCGCGGTATTTACCCGCGATCAAACCCACGAGCTGGACGCCTGCGTAATGGACGGCTACAGCCTGCAGGCTGGCGCGGTAGCCGGGGTCAAACATTTGCGTAATCCGGTGCTGGCGGCGCGTCTGGTGCTGGAGAAGAGTCCGCACGTACTACTGATCGGCGAGGGGGCGGAAAATTTTGCCATCTCCCACGGGATGGCGCGCGTGGATAACGATCTCTTTTCCACTCCTGAAAGGCTGCTGCAGCTGCAGGAGGCGAAAGCGGGCGGGGAGATTATCCTCGACCACCACGCCGCTCCACTCGACGAACGCCAGAAAATGGGCACCGTCGGCGCGGTGGCGCTCGATCTGGCCGGCAATCTGGCGGCGGCGACCTCCACCGGCGGCATGACCAACAAACTGCCCGGACGCGTCGGCGACAGCCCGCTGCCGGGCGCGGGGTGTTATGCCAATAATGCCAGCGTGGCGGTCTCCTGTACCGGCACCGGCGAAGTCTTTATGCGCACCCTGGCGGCCTACGATATCGCCGCCCTGATGGAGTATGGGCAGCTCAGTCTCTATTCCGCCTGCGAGCGGGTGGTGATGGAGAAACTGCCGGCTCTCGGCGGCAGCGGCGGGCTGATAGCCGTCGATCGCGAAGGCAACGTCGTTTTACCGTTTAACAGTGAAGGCATGTACCGCGCCTGGTGCTATGCCGGCGATACGCCGACCATTGGCATTTATCGCGAATAGAACAAGGGAGAGGGCGAGTGTCGCAAACTCACGAAACCGATACCTGCGAAGTGCTGGTGGTGCGCAACCTGAACGTGGCGTTCCGCCAGCAGGATGCGCCGGAGGTGCAGGCCGTGCGTCAGCTTTCCTTCAGCCTGCGCCGCGGCGAGACGCTGGCGATAGTGGGTGAGTCCGGTTCGGGAAAATCGGTGACCGCGCTGGCGCTGATGCGTCTGCTAGACGCGGCCAGCAGCGAGGTGAACAGCGAGGGGCTGTGGTTGCGGCGGCGTAACCGGCAGGTGATCGCGCTCAATGAGCAAACGGACGCTGAGATGCGCCGGGTGCGCGGCGCGGATCTGGCCATGATTTTTCAGGAGCCGATGACCTCGCTGAATCCGGTTTTTACCATCGGCGAGCAGATTGCCGAATCCCTGCGCCTGCACCAGGGGCTGGGGCGCGAAGAGGCGCTGCGCGCGGCGAAAAAGATGCTCGATCAGGTGCGTATTCCCCAGGCGGAAGAGATGCTCTCGCGCTATCCGCACCAGCTCTCCGGCGGCATGCGCCAGAGGGTGATGATCGCCATGGCGCTCTCCTGTCGGCCGGCGGTGTTGATAGCCGATGAGCCAACCACGGCGCTGGATGTCACCATCCAGGCGCAAATTCTGCAACTCATTGCCGTTCTGCAAAAGGAGATGGCGATGGGGGTGATCTTTATCACCCACGATATGGGCGTCGTGGCCGATATCGCCGATCGGGTGCTGGTGATGTATCGCGGTGAGGCGGTAGAGACCGGCAGCGTTGAGGAGATCTTTCGTTCGCCGCAGCACCCGTATACGCAGTCGCTGCTGGCGGCGGTCCCGCGGCTGGGGGAGATGCGTGGCCAGGATCTGCCGCGCCGTTTTCCGCTACCGGGCCAGCCGCTGGCGGAGAGCGAAACGCCCGATACGGTAGTCGCCGGCGAGCCGATCCTGCAGGTGCGTGACCTGGTGGCCCGTTTTCCGGTGCGCGGCGGGCTGCTCAATCGCGTGACGCGCGAAGTGCGTGCGGTGGAGAAGGTCAGTTTTGATCTCTGGCCGGGAGAGACCCTGTCGCTGGTGGGCGAGTCCGGCTGCGGCAAGTCGACCACCGGCCGGGCGCTGCTGAGGCTGGTAGAGACCCAGGGAGGCACCATTACCTTCGACGGTCAGCGGATCGATACCCTCGCCGGCGGCAAGCTGCAGGCTCTGCGGCGCAATATTCAGTTTATTTTTCAGGACCCTTACGCCTCGCTTGATCCGCGTCAGACGGTCGGCGATTCGATTATGGAGCCGCTGCGGGTGCATGGCCTGCTGCGTGGGGAAGCAGCGCGTGAGCGAGTCGCCTGGCTGCTGAAGCGCGTGGGGTTGCAGCCGGAGCATGCCTGGCGCTATCCCCATGCCTTTTCCGGCGGCCAGCGGCAGCGGATCTGCATTGCCCGCGCGCTGGCGCTGAATCCGAAGGTGGTGATAGCCGACGAGTCGGTGTCGGCCCTGGATGTCTCCATTCGGGCGCAGATTATCAATCTGATGCTCGACCTGCAGCGCGAGATGGGCATCGCGTTTCTGTTTATTTCCCATGATATGGCGGTGGTGGAGCGCATCAGCCACCGCGTGGCGGTGATGTATCGCGGTCGCATTGTCGAAATAGGCCCGCGCCGCGCGGTGTTTGAAAACCCGCAGCACCCCTATACCCGTAAGCTCATGGCCGCCGTACCGGTGGCCGACCCGGGCCACCGTCATCCGCAGCGGGTCCTGCTGTCTGATGACGTCCCGGGCAATATTTATAAGCGGGGCGAGGAGATCGCCAGCGTGCCGTTGCAGCAGGTCGGGCCGGGCCACTTCGTCGCCCGCGAATCCGCCGATGTGCTGGGCAGAACATAACAACACATAACGCATCTTTTCAGGAGAACACGATGACACAACCTGTTTCACGCAAATGGTGGCTGGCGCTGAGTATCGCGGCAGCCCTGGCGAGCGCTCCCGCCTTTGCCGCCAAAGATGTGGTGGTGGCGGTCGGGTCTAACTTCACGACCCTCGACCCCTATGATGCCAACGATACCCTGTCGCAGGCGGTGGCGAAGTCCTTTTATCAAGGCCTGTTCGGCCTTGATAAAGAGATGAAGCTGCAAAACGTTCTTGCTGAGAGCTATACCGTGTCACCGGACGGCCTGGTGTACACCGTTAAGCTGCACAGCGGGGTGAAATTCCAGGATGGCACTGACTTTAACGCCGAGGCGGTAAAGGCTAACCTCGATCGCGCGAGTAACCCGGATAACCATCTCAAGCGCTATAACCTGTATAAAAATATCGCCAGTACCGAGGCGGTCGATCCGACTACGGTCAAAATTACCCTGAAGCAGCCCTTCTCGGCGTTTATTAACATTCTCGCCCATCCGGCGACAGCGATGATTTCGCCGGCGGCGCTGAAAAAATATGGTAAGGATATCGGCTTCCACCCGGTGGGCACCGGGCCGTATAAGCTCGACACCTGGAACCAGACGGATTTTGTGAAGGTCAGCAAGTTCGATGGGTACTGGCAGCCGGGGCTGCCAAAGCTGGATTCTATCACCTGGCGTCCGGTGGTGGATAACAATACCCGGGCGGCGATGCTGCAGACCGGCGAGGCGCAGTTCGCCTTCCCGATCCCTTACGAACAGGCGCCGCTGCTGGCGAAAAACAGCAAACTGGAGCTGGTGGCCAGCCCGTCGATCATGCAGCGCTACATCAGCATGAACGTGACGCAGAAGCCGTTCGATAATCCGAAGGTACGGGAAGCCATCAACTATGCGATTAACCGCCAGGCGCTGGTGAAGGTAGCGTTCGCCGGCTACGCCACCCCGGCGACCGGAGTGGTGCCGCCGTCGATCGCCTATGCCCAGACCTACACCGCCTGGCCATACGATCCGGCGAAAGCGCGCCAGCTGCTGAAAGAGGCGGGCTACCCTAACGGTTTCAGCACCACGCTGTGGTCATCACATAATCACAGCACCGCGCAGAAAGTACTGCAGTTCACCCAGCAGCAGCTGGCGCAGGTGGGGATTAAGGCGCAGGTGACGGCGATGGACGCTGGTCAGCGGGCGGCGGAAGTGGAAGGTAAAGGGCAGAGAGAGAGCGGGGTACGGATGTTTTATACCGGCTGGTCCGCCTCCACCGGTGAAGCCGACTGGGCGCTGTCGCCGCTGTTCGCCTCGCAAAACTGGCCGCCGACGCTGTTTAATACCGCGTTTTACAGCAACCCGCAGGTGGATAACGCGCTGAGCGAGGCGCTGAAAACCACCGATCCGCAACAGAAAACCAAACTCTATAAAGAGGCGCAGGATATTATCTGGAAAGAGTCGCCGTGGGTGCCGCTGGTGGTCGAGAAACTGGTCTCCGCCCACAGCAAGAACCTCACCGGTTTCTATATCCAGCCGGATACCGGCTTTAGCTTCGAACAGGCGGACCTGACGCCGTGATCATGTTCATCTTCATGCGTCCTCTCTCCCGGAATGGGAGGGAGCGATGCTGAATTATGTGATTAAGCGCCTGCTGGGCCTGATCCCCACTCTGCTTATCGTCGCGGTGCTGGTGTTTCTATTCGTCCATATGCTGCCCGGTGACCCGGCGCGGCTGATTGCCGGACCTGAGGCCGATGCCCAGGTGGTGGCGATGGTGCGCCAGCAGCTGGGGCTTGACCAGCCGCTGCATGTCCAGTTCTGGCACTACATCACCAACGTGCTGCGCGGCGATTTTGGCATTTCCATGGCCTCGCGGCGTCCCGTTGCCAGTGAGATAGCCAGTCGCTTTATGCCCACGCTGTGGCTGACGCTGGCCAGCATGAGCTGGGCGGTACTGTTCGGGATGGCGGCGGGGATTGCGGCCGCGGTGTGGCGCAATCGCTGGCCCGACCGTCTGGGAATGGCGCTGGCGGTGAGCGGCATTTCGTTTCCGGCTTTTGCCCTTGGTATGCTGCTGATGCAGGTGTTTTCGGTTGAGCTGGGCTGGCTGCCGACGGTGGGGGCCGACAGCTGGCGGCACTATATTTTGCCGTCGTTGACCCTTGGCGCGGCGGTGGCGGCGGTCATGGCGCGCTTTACCCGCGCGTCATTCGTCGATGTGCTGCATGAAGACTATATGCGCACCGCCCGGGCGAAGGGGGTGAGCGAAACGCGGGTGGTGCTCAAGCATGGTCTGCGCAATGCGATGATCCCGGTGGTGACCATGATGGGGCTGCAGTTCGGCTTTCTGCTCGGCGGGTCGATCGTTGTGGAGAAGGTGTTTAACTGGCCGGGGCTTGGGCGCTTGCTGGTCGATTCGGTGGAGATGCGCGATTATCCGGTGATTCAGGCGGAAGTGCTGCTCTTTTCGCTGGAGTTTATTCTTATCAATTTAGTGGTGGATGTGCTGTACGCGGCCATAAACCCGGCTATCAGGTATAAGTAAGGTGCGATTGCTTAACTGGAGAAGGCAGGCGGCGCTGAACGCCATGCCGGGCATCAGACCCGGCGAGATCCATACCCCCTGGCATGAGTTCTGGCGGCGCTTTCGTCGCCAGCCGGTGGCGATGGGCGCTGGTATTTTCGTGCTGTTGCTGATTGCGGTAGCCATCGTTGCCCCATGGATAGCGCCGTACGATGCGGAAAATTATTTCGACTACGACCGTCTGAACGAGGGACCTTCGCTGGTGCACTGGTTCGGAGTCGACTCCCTGGGACGGGATATTTTCAGCCGGGTGCTGGTCGGGGCGCAGATCTCGCTGGCCGCCGGGGTACTGGCGGTGCTGATTGGCGCGGCCATCGGCACGGTGCTTGGGCTGCTGGCTGGCTACTATGAGGGCTGGTGGGACCGGCTCATTATGCGACTTTGCGACGTGTTGTTCGCCTTTCCGGGGATCCTGCTGGCGATCGCGGTGGTCGCCGTTATGGGCAGCGGGATGGCCAACGTGATCATCGCCGTGGCGATCTTCTCGATCCCGGCGTTTGCTCGTCTGGTGCGCGGCAATACGCTGGTTCTGAAGCAGCAGACCTTTATTGAATCGGCGCGCAGCATCGGCGCCAGCGACGCCACCATTCTGTTCAACCATATCCTGCCGGGGACGGTGTCATCGATCGTGGTTTATTTCACCATGCGCATTGGGGTATCGATTATTTCGGCGGCCAGTCTGTCGTTTCTCGGCCTCGGCGCGCAGCCGCCCACCCCGGAGTGGGGCGCGATGCTCAACGAAGCGCGGGCGGATATGGTGATGTCTCCGCACGTGGCGCTCTTTCCGGCGGTGGCGATTTTCGTGACCGTACTGGCGTTTAATCTGCTGGGAGATGGCCTGCGCGATGCGCTGGATCCGAAGTTAAAGGGGTAGGGTGAGGGAAAGCTCCGCCGGGAGTCCTTTATGTTATCTGCGGCTTCAGCGCACATTGCGCTTCCGGTTAATTTTCTGCGTTAGGTCTCTCATGGCGCAGGGAGCGGTGTGAGGCGGAAACGACCGCTGGACGGTTCCCTCTCCTCCCGGGAGAGGGCCAGGGTGAGGCGAAGCATCGCTGGAAAGTCCTTTATGTTATCTGTGGCTTCTGCGTAGTTTGCGCTCCCGGTTAATCGTCTGCGTTATGTCTCTTATGGCGCAGCAAAATAACGGCGCAACAGGGCTGCCTGGAAGGTAATCAATGCTTGCCCGTGGCGCTGCGCTTGCGCGGACCTGGGGGGTGAGCCTACGGGAGGACCCCGTAGGCCGTGGAATGCGCTAAGCCGCTATCCGGGAAGCTGGACTAGACCCGGGTTCCCCAGAGGTCGTATTCGTCGGCATGCTCGACTTTCACCCGCACCACGTCGCCCGGCTTAACGCGGGTTTCGCCGTTCAGGTACACCGCGCCGTCGATTTCCGGAGCGTCGGCCATGCTGCGGCCAATGGCGCCTTCTTCATCAACTTCATCTACCAGCACCAGGATTTCGCGCCCCACTTTCTCCTGCAGACGCTCGGCAGAGATCTGCTGCTGCAGCTGCATAAAGCGGTTCCAGCGCTCTTCTTTCACCTCTTCCGGCACCTGGTCCGCCAGCTCGTTGGCGGTAGCGCCTTCAACCGGGCTGTACTTGAAGCAGCCGACGCGGTCGAGACGCGCCTCTTTCAGGAAGTCGAGCAGCATCTGGAAATCTTCTTCCGTTTCGCCCGGGAAGCCCACAATAAAAGTGGAGCGCAGGGTCAGATCCGGGCAAATTTCACGCCACTGCTTAATGCGCGCCAGCTGACGGTCCGCAGAACCTGGACGCTTCATCAGCTTCAGAATACGCGGGCTGGCGTGCTGCAGCGGAATATCGAGGTACGGCAGAATCTTGCCTTCCGCCATCAGCGGGATCACATCGTCAACGTGCGGGTACGGGTAGACATAGTGCAGGCGTACCCAGATGCCGAGCTTCGCCAGCTCTTCGCACAAACTGACCATGCTGGTCTTCACCGGCATACCGTTGTGGAAGCCGGTGCGGTGCTTGACGTCGACGCCGTAGGCGGAGGTGTCCTGCGAAATCACCAGCAGCTCTTTCACGCCGGCGTCAGCGAGGCGTTTGGCTTCGGCCAGCACTTCGCCAATCGGACGGCTCACCAGATCGCCACGCATGGACGGGATGATGCAGAAGGTGCAGCGATGGTTGCAGCCTTCAGAAATTTTTAAGTAGGCGTAGTGGCGCGGCGTCAGCTTAACCCCCTGTTCCGGCACCAGGCTCAGGAACGGGTTGTGCTTCGGCTTCGGCGTATAATGGTGGACATGCTCCAGCACCTGCTCATAGCTGTGCGGACCGGTGATCTCCAGCACCTTCGGATGCACTTCGCGGATCTGATCCTCTTTCGCGCCGAGACAGCCGGTGACGATTACCTTGCCGTTCTCTTTCAACGCTTCGCCGATCGCTTCCAGCGATTCCTGCACAGCGCTATCAATAAAGCCGCAGGTGTTAACGATCACCATATCGGCGTTGTCGTAGGTCGGTACGACGTCATAACCTTCGGTGCGCAGTTCGGTCAGGATACGCTCTGAGTCCACGAGGTTTTTCGGGCAGCCCAGGGAGACGAAGCCGATTTTCGGCTGATGCGTGACATTGCTCATAGCTTAAAAAGTGTTCAATTATTGGAATGGTCAGGGCAGGAATTCTACAGATCTTTGCGAAAAAGAGTATAGCTCCGTCGCGGTTAATGGTGAAAAAGCGCCCCCGACCTGTCTTTTACGCCCCCCACCGCCAGAGCGGATCCCACACGCCCCGGAGCAGAGGGGTGGGACACGCTTCTGACAAGCCGTGCGCACAGGCGACTCAAGCCCGGCGTGGCTGCCGGGCAGAGACTTATTGCGCCGGGTTAATGGCTGCGGAGGGGGTGGCGCCGGTTTTTTTCGGCTCGCGCTTATCCTGCAGCGTGAAAATAGAGATCAGGGTAAAGAGCCCGGCGACGCTGCCGAGAATCAGATAGGTGTTGGCGAAGCCAATGGTATCGTACAGATAGCCTGCCAGCGGAGAGTAAATGGCGGTGGCGATCGAGGCGACGAACAGCACCAGCAAATAGACCGTCGAAGAGAGCTTGTGGTCGAAGTTGGCGGCGATGAATTTAAAGACCGATACCAGAATCAACGGCTTCTCCAGAGCATGCATCATTTTCACCGCACCAATCCACACCGGGCCGAGGGGCACGGCTGAGCCGACAATACGTACCGACATGATCAGCCCGGCGATGATCAGCGCCCATTTGGCGCCGGTCCGGTTAACAAACCATGGCATCAGGCAGAGGAACAGGGTTTCACCGCAGACCTGAATAGACGCGAGGATCCCGTACCAGCGGTTGCCTTCCTCCGGCGTCGGGAACTGTAGCGAGAAGTACTGGGCAAACTGCTGATCGTAGGTGTCGTAAATCTGCGTGACGAACAGGGTAAAGAGCAGCAGCATCCAGAACTGACCATTCTTCGCCAGCTCAAGGGCATGAGAGACCTTCAGCGATTCGCTTCGCGCCACATCGGCGTCGGTTAATTCAATTTTGGTTAGCATAAAGCAGATGGCGGCGATGACAATGGCGAGGCTGGCGAGCCAGAAGGCCAGATTAGGATTGCTGTCGATATACTTACCCACAATCCAGGCCGCCGCTGCCCAGCCTAACGAGCCCCACATCCGCACACGACCATATTCGAACTGATAGCGCCGGGAAATCTTATCGATATAAGAGTCGATTACTCCGCAGCCGGAGTTAAAGATGATCCCGAGATAGATCCCTCCCAGCAAGGCGCCAAACCAAAAGTTGTGCACCAGCAGCGGCGCGTAAACGTAGATAAAGAAGGGGCCCACCGGCAGGAGCAGGGCGACCAGCAGCCAGATAAGCCGTTTTTTCAGGCCGAACTTGTCAGAGATAAAGCCGAAGAAAGGCTGCATCAGCAGGGCGATAAAGGCGTTGACCGAGTAAAGCAGCCCGGTCTTCGTGGCGCTGATGCCAAGATGCTGGGTGGTCCAGATAACGAAGAAAGCCATGGTCGACGACCAGGCGAACAGGTAGAGGAAATCGAAAAGACTCAACAGAAGGTAGTTTCTTTTACCGGACGTCATGTTTCAGTTCCTTGCAAATGGGCAGAGAGAATTTCAGCGATCCGCGGGCCGCGTTCGCTGTTTTCCTGACATGTTATACGTATTACATTAATTATTTGTTATGACATCCTAATTGACGATGGTGCAACAGGTCATATGAGGTATTGTGATCATTGCTGCACTAATTTTGTCTCTTATTGCCATTTTCTGTTTATTAATTTCATCTTGAAATTAATTGTGATCGTATAACATTATTTTTGTTATACACCCTACAATGCGTTAAAGTTGCCACATTGTAAATGATGTTAAAGAACTGGGGATTATTGACCTGGCGCATCATTTTGCACATAAAATAACCGTATTATGGAAAGGGTAAAGGACGACAGAGGAGGAACCGTGATGACCGTTGACAGACTATACCGCCACCTTCTGCAGAAGCTTATTAACGCCAATATCGATATTGACGCCTATCTGCAACTGCGAAAGGCCAAAGGCTACATGTCAGTCAGCGAAAATGACCATCTGCGTGATAACTTGTTTGAGCTTTGCCGTGAAATGCGTGCGCAGGCGCCGCGCCTGCAGAATGCCATTTCACCGGAGGAGAGGGATGTCCTTCGCCTGGCCGGCGAATCGGTCGCCGCCGCTGCACTATGCCTGATGAGCGGGCATCATGATTGTCCGCTATACATCGCTGTTAACGTAGAGAAGCTAGAACGCTGTCTGACAGGATTGACCTCAAATATTCATAAATTGAATAAATTGGCGCCAATCACTCATGCCTGATCGGCTGAAACCCAGGGGAAGTGAATGCTTCCCCTGTTAAAGGTTATGTAAAAATCCCCGCGCAAATTTCCCCGCTGGCTACCCTTTAGCCCAGAGCTGACGAAAGGAGAATGCCATGCGTCCGATCCCACTGCTGTTGATATTGAGCGCCTTAGCGCTACCAGCCCTGAGCCAGGCCGCGGTGCGGGTGGAGGTATTGCAAAACCGGCTGGCCCAGCCGTGGGGCATGGCCTTTCTGCCTGACGATCAGGGCATACTGATCACCCTGCGCGGCGGCGAGCTCAAGCGCTGGCAGCCGGGCAAAGGTCTGTCGGCGCCGATAGCCGGCGTGCCGCAGGTATGGGCCAACGGCCAGGGTGGCCTACTGGACGTGGCGCTGGCCCCGGATTTCGCCCAGTCGCGGCGGGTGTGGCTGAGCTATGCGGAAAGCGACGCCAGCGGTAAGGCGGGCACCGCGGTGGGCTATGGGCGGTTGAGCGAGGATGCCACGCAGCTGACGAACTTTACCGTGGTCTTTCGCCAGCAGCCGAAGCTCTCCGTCGGCAATCATTTTGGCGGCAGGCTGGTGTTCGACGGCAAAGGATATTTGTTTATCGGGCTGGGCGAAAATAATCAGCGCGCCACCGCCCAGGATCTCAGCAAGCTGCAGGGGAAAGTGGTCCGCCTGACGGAGACCGGAGGTGTACCGCCGGATAACCCTTTTGTCGGCCGGGCTGACGCCAGGCCGGAGATCTGGGCTTACGGCATCCGTAATCCGCAGGGCATGGCGATGAATCCCTGGAGCGAGGCGCTGTGGCTGAACGAGCATGGCCCGCGCGGCGGAGATGAAATTAATATTCCGCAGGCGGGGAAAAATTACGGCTGGCCGCTGGCGACGCACGGTATTAACTACAGCGGCCTGCCCATTCCGGAAGCAAAAGGCAAAACGGTTCCGGGGACCGAACCTCCCCTGTATGTCTGGCCGGTCTCTCCCGGGGTGAGCGGGATGGCCTTTTATTCGGCGCCGACCTTTCCCCAGTGGCAGCATAAGCTGTTTATCGGCGCGCTGAAGGAGACATCGCTGATTGTCCTGGCGGTGGACGGTAATCAGGTCCGCGAGGAGGGGAGATTACTGGAGGCGCGCGGAAAACGCATCCGCGATGTTCGCGTGGGACCCGACGGCTATCTGTACGTTTTAACCGACGAGTCTAACGGCGAGCTATTGCGGTTGAGTCCCGAGGCTTAGCCTCAGGTCACCGGGATCTGCACTACTTCGCGCCAGGCAGGACGTTGGCTAATCTGCTGATACCAGCGCTGCAGATGGGGCCGCGGTTGCCAGCTGTCGAGGATCGACAACAGATTGTAGACGAAGGGAGCGACGGCAATATCGCCAAGGCCGAACTGCTCGCCGGAGAGCCACGGCGTTTTGGCCAGTTCGTCATCCAGCATGGCGAACAGCGCTTCGCAGGCGCTGATCCCCGCGGCGATGGCCGCCGGGTCGCGCTGCTCCGGCGGCGTTCTCACCAGGCCCATTAATACCGGGCGATGGGCGGGAGAGAGGGTGCCGTTGGACCAATCCATCCACTTTTCCCCTTGCGCGCGCTGCGCCGGCGCGGCCAGCCACAGACGGTCAACGCCATACTGGGCCGCCAGGTAGCGAATAATCGTATTTGATTCCCACAATACCACCCCGGTGGCATCGTCCTTTAACAACGGCACCAGCCCGTTCGGGTTCATCGCCAGATATTCCGGGTCATGATTGAGACCAAACTCCAGCCCGGCGAGGATCTGCTGATAAGGCAGATCCAGCTCCTCCAGCACCCAGCGTACTTTCTTCACGTTGGTCGAGTTATTACGTCCCCACAGTGTAATCATTTTCGCTCCTGAGTTTGTTTCACTGCCGTTGCAGCGCGATCGGCGATCATGTTGGGATAAAGTTAAAAATCCGGCAAGCTTTTTTATTTGGCTGTTATTAAAGGTTTTTATGCTTACTCCCTTCAGCCAGGGGCACTCCTGGGTCACAGGGCCCGGAAAGTGTTTTTACTATTTTACAGGAGTAATATCTATAGGGTGTTACGCTACGAAGGAAAGGGCGTGATCATGGCATATATTATTGATAATTAAAGCTTTAAATCATGAACGCATCTATAAAAACGCTCCCTCTCCGTCTCGGTTAAAATCTCAATGTCGCCTGAGGGTATAATTTGATGCTGATTATTGCATCGCAATCATCTGAGGAACACAGGTTAATATTAATAAATAGAAAGTTACTGAAAGAATTATATTTTTACAGGGATGAACTGTTGTTTTTATCGATCGGATATACATCTTTTTCATCCCACCCAGAAAAAATAGACCATGAGAGGCGCCAACTGGCTGAAGATATTCTGAAAAATAGCAAAAAAACCCAGTGACTGGCACTGGGGAGTAAATTTACTCAGGGTTGCATGCTGTTCTCAAGATAATATTCGAGTCTCGAAGTATGGGTTAACCAAAGGTAACCATCAACTTCCATACAGACTACATGGGAAATATACTGTATTAAATAACCAGGAATCCACCCTTACTTTTGTGCTATTTATCTTACCTGGGTAATCACGGCGGGGGTAAGTGGTATATAATGCAATAATCAGTATTTGAATCTATAGCGTTAAACGAGCAGAGCCTGGTAGAGGACTTTACTTTCCCCGGAAGGATTTGAAAAAGGCGGTTAAAATGAATGACTGATAAGGATGGCCAGCATACTATCGCGGTGCTATCAAAACATCCCTGCAAAACGAAATAGGGATAAAAGAAGCACTGGCGAACTGCAGTCTGGAAGAGCGAGTCGTAGAGCTCGATATGGCATCGGACGAGACGGGTAGGATATTACCCGGGAAGAGATGTTAACCTTTTCATCAAACCGGCGTGATTAATAACGGGCAACAGTATCAGAGCGGCCCGGGGTTTTGAGAGCAATACTTCTGTAAAGGCCACGGCTGTGGATGCGCTGTTATGAATGTATTTGTAAAATTTATCACCATCCAGAGTCGCCTTGAAAAAAAAAGCCCAGCGACAGGCTGGGGTGTAATTACACGCATAAAGGGATATGCCATTTTCAACACAATATGCGAATCTTAATTTATGGAATAACTGCGGGTGAGCTACCCGCTTCCATAAAGATTGCAGGGGAAACTATACTGTATTTAATGACCAGGAATCCATCCTTATCGATGTGCTATTTTTCTTACTTGTGTAATACGGAAAGGGAAAATAGCCCGATAAACTATCTTTTACCGATATGCCGACTAAAACAGGAAAGCCGTCTGCCTGCTTATCCAGTGGGCGAATAATTCATATCATTAGCGGGAGGCTCTCCCTTCCTGACCTCAATTCCTGAGGGTGGCGTATAGGGGGATAGCTGATTGATATGCTTTATCAAGGATATTGCGCCTCCATCGGCGGAATGCTATGGCAATCGAAGCCCTGCTGAACATGGCGATCGGGCAGGCCCGATGGAGAGAAAAGTGCGGGCGTTGTTGCTAATTTCCTGAGACGGGCGTAATGACCGTCTCAAGCATAGCCCGGGAGTTCTCAACTGCATTTCAGGCGTAAATAGGGCCTACAGAACCTTCAGGTTTATATTTAAGCGTCTGAGACTTCTACAGCAGCAAGTCAGATGTGGTTATTGTGAGTTCGGAAGTTGAGCTGGGCCTCATGGAATGCAACCGGGCCGACATTTTGAGTTTTGTGAAGGGTATCAGCAGTAACAACCATCCCCGGTTCTCAGGTGAAGGGGGGCGAGGCGACTGGATATCACTGGCCAGGCTTTCGCTTACCCCACACGCTCCCGCCATAATGTGAATCTATAACCAGGCAAACCACAATGAAAGACACGCTTGCGACCTCTCTTTAGTAGCATTTTTCCCGAAGAGAAGTGAGCTATGTCATTGAAATTTCGGTGACTAATTGGTTTTGAAAGGCGATTTTTTTCTTGCCATAATAAAGTTAACATTAAGGCGATTTCGATCAAAAAAATTGTTCTGATTAAAGCACAGCGGCATGTTATTGCGTAAACTTTAAAAACTTTACCAACTCGCTGTTTCTTTAAGGTCATTTGTACGCTTTACTCACCGGTTGCTGCGGCGCGGTCAGAGTGGCGCGGCATATTTTGTTTGGAAAGGATACTTGGGTGGCTCTTATGATGCATGACGCTTTTTCCCTTCGCGGCCTCGCGGCAGGTTGCGCGCTGTTATTTCTTGTCGCACCTGCGGTGCAGGCTGCGGAACAACTCCCCGACGCCCCTTCAATTGACGCTCGCGCCTGGATCCTGATGGACTATGCCAGCGGGAAGGTGCTCAGCGAAGGCAATGCCGATGAAAAACTCGACCCGGCCAGTCTGACGAAGATCATGACCAGCTACGTGGTAGGGCAGGCAATAAAAGCGGGAAAAATCAAACTGACCGATATGGTGACCGTTGGACGCGATGCCTGGGCGACCGGCAACCCGGCGCTGCGCGGCTCATCGGTGATGTTCCTCAAGCCTGGCATGCAGGTTTCCGTAGAAGATCTGAACAAAGGGGTGATCATTCAGTCCGGTAACGACGCCAGCATTGCAATTGCTGACTACGTAGCGGGCAGCCAGGACGCTTTCGTTAGCCTGATGAACGGCTACGCCAAAAAAATGGGGCTGACCAACACCACCTTTATGACCGTCCACGGCCTTGACGCGCCGGGGCAGTTCAGCACCGCCCGCGATATGGCGCTGCTGACCAAAGCGATGATCCACGACGTACCGGAAGAGTATGCGGTACATAAAGAGAAAGAGTTCACTTTCAATAAAATTCGCCAGCCGAACCGCAACCGCCTGCTGTGGAGCAGCAACCTCAACGCCGATGGCGTGAAAACCGGGACCACCGCCGGGGCCGGCTATAACCTCGTCTCCTCGGCCACTCAGGGTGATATGCGTTTGATCGCCGTGGTGCTGGGGACCAAAACCGACCGCATTCGCTTTAACGAGTCAGAAAAACTGCTGACCTGGGGCTTCCGCTTCTTTGAAACCGTGACGCCGATTAAACCAGATGCCACCTTCGTTACCCAGCGCGTGTGGTTTGGCGATAGCAATGAAGCGAAACTGGGGGCTGGCGAGGCGGGCTCTATCACTTTGCCGAAGGGCCAGCTGAAAAACCTGAAAGCCAGCTATACCTTAAATCAGCCGCAGCTTACCGCGCCGCTGGAGAAGGGGCAGGTGGTCGGGACTATCGACTTTAAGCTAAATGATAAAACCATTGAACAGCGTCCGCTGATTGTCATGGAGTCGGTAAAAGAGGGCGGCTTCTTCAGCCGGATGATCGACTTCGTGCTGATGAAACTGCACGGCTGGTTCGGCAGCTGGTTCTCCTGATGCCTGCCCGCGCCCTGCGGGGCGCGGGCAGCGACGCTTCAATACAGTAGGGAAATCTGCTGCGCCTTCGCCAGCGCGACCAGCTCATCATCCGGGCAGATATCGCTGGCGATCACGTCAAATTTCGCTAACGCCCCCATGCGCGCCGGACGCACTTTGCCAAACTTGCTGTGGTCGACCACCAGCACGTGGTAGCGCGCGTGACGCATCGCCCAGTGCTTAACCGGCAGCTCTTCCAGGTTATAGCAGGTCGCCCCCTGCTCGCAGTCGATCCCCGCCGCCGAGTAAAAGGCGATATCAGGGCTCAGATGGCTGAGGGTATCCTCAAGGCTCAGCGGCATAAAAATCGCGTTGCTGGCATGAAACTCCCCACCGCACAGGACCGCGCGGCACTGGGGTTTTTCCTGCAGGGCCAGAAAGGTGTTCAGGGAGTAGCAGACGCCGGTGAAGGGCAGGGCATCGTCAATGGCGTCAATAATCCACGGCGTGGTGGTCCCGCAGTCGAAGAAGGCCATCTGATGGGCCTCCAGCAGCGCGGCCGCATGGCGAGCGGCACGGCGTTTTTCCTCGACCAGCCGGGTTTTTTGATCGCTGAGCAGGTAATGGGTGGCGCTGCGCGGCTCCAGCACAATGTATCCGCCGAGCAGCACAACCGGGCCGCTGTGACCATTGAGGTCGCGACGAATGGTCATTTCCGACACCCCAAGCAGGGAAGCGGCTTCTTTCAGATGCAGCTTATCGCTGCGTTTAAGTGCCTGAATGAGCTGACTGATACGTTCGTCACGGCGAGTTTCCATATTCCCTCTGCGCTAAAATCGCCCTGCAAGGGCAGGGCGTTAGCGGGATTTTACCTGTCGCTTGCGGGTTAGTCACGCGGTGGCCGCAGCGACGGCGGCGTTTAGCCGCGCACCCAACCTTTGCGGATTGGCAAGGAGAAGCAGAGACGATACAGCCGCTGCAGCTGATGGTATAGCGCCGGGCCGAACGTATGCCAGATCAGCGCCGCGCCAAGGCAGCCGCACATCCCGGCCAGCAGCCCGCCGACCATATCCAGCGGCCAGTGCACGCCGAGATAGACACGGGACCAGGCGATGGCGGCGGCAATGGCCATCAGCAGGGCGCCGGACCACAGGCGATGCCAGAACAGGAAGGCCAGGGCAAAGGTAAAGCTGACGGTGCCATGGTCGCTGGGGAAGGAGTCGTCCGCCGCGTGGTGCAGGAAGTTATAGCCTACGCCGGCGACAAACGGCCGATCGTGCGGATAGAGGTGGCCGATCGCCCACGACACGGTCAGGCTGATCGTCAGCGCCAGCATCAGCTTAAACACCATCTGCCGCTGGGCAGGCCCCCACAGCCACAATGTCACCACCAGCAGAGGCACGATCAGAATCAGATCTTTAGCGATGAAGATCGCCATCTCAATGGCCCACTGCGGCGAGGCAGGCGTCGCGTTGAGCAGGGCGAACAGCGCATAGTTAATATTTTCCAGCATAGACTTCCAGGCTCGTTGGTCCGATAGCAATTAAGCCGCCTACCCTAAATAAAAGCGGTGCGGAGATAAAGGCGGCATTGTCTTAAAGATCAGGTTGTTATGAAATCCACTACCATAAAGTCTACGGCTAACAGCCTGAAAAACGTCAGTATATCGTTTGTCACATTGCTGAAACATAAACGGAATATATACACAGGCTGAATAACAGGGGAGAGGCGGGACGATGGCGCACGGCTCGTAATATTGTGCGGTGTCACCCACAATTCACTATCTCCGCGCCGGGAGTTTCATTACACTTTGCGCGATTTTTGATAGATAAGAGATTTCATGCAAAATTATTCGCTTTCAGGCCGCCGCCTCGGAAGGCAGGCGCTGTTGTTCCCGTTATGTCTGGTGCTGTACGAGTTTTCCACTTATATCGGCAACGATATGATTCAGCCGGGCATGTTAGCCGTGGTGCAGGAATTTCAGGTGGGCAACGAATGGGTACCTACCTCAATGACTGCCTATCTGGCAGGCGGCATGTTTTTACAGTGGCTGCTGGGGCCGCTGTCGGATCGTATTGGCCGCCGTCCGGTGATGTTGACCGGCGTAGTATGGTTCATCGTTACCTGCCTGGCGACGCTGCTGGCGCAGACCATTGAGCAGTTTACCCTGCTGCGCTTCCTGCAGGGGATCAGCCTGTGCTTTATCGGCGCGGTGGGCTATGCGGCGATACAGGAGTCCTTTGAGGAGGCGGTATGTATCAAAATCACCGCCCTGATGGCTAACGTGGCGCTGATTGCCCCGCTGCTGGGGCCGCTGGTGGGCGCCGCCTGGGTGCATATCCTGCCGTGGGAGATGATGTTTGTCCTGTTCGCCGTGCTGGCGGCCATCTCGTTCTTCGGCCTGCAGCGGGCGATGCCGGAGACCGCGACGCGGCTGGGCGAAAAGCTGTCGGTGAAAGAGCTGGGCCGCGACTATCGGCTGGTGCTGAAGAACCTGCGCTTCGTCGCCGGCGCGCTGGCCACTGGCTTTGTCAGCCTGCCGCTGCTGGCGTGGATTGCCCAGTCGCCGGTGATTATTATCAGCGGCGAACAGGCCACCAGCTATGAGTACGGCATGCTGCAGGTGCCGATTTTCGGGGCGCTGATTGCCGGCAACCTGGTGCTGGCGCGCCTGACTGCGCGTCGGACCGTGCGCTCGCTGATTATCATGGGCGGTTGGCCGATCATGTTTGGCCTGATCCTCTCTGCGGCGGCGACTGTGGTCTCTTCCCACGCTTATCTGTGGATGACGGCCGGTCTGAGCTTCTACGCCTTCGGGATTGGCCTCGCGAACGCCGGCCTGGTGCGTTTAACCCTGTTCGCCAGCGAGATGAGTAAAGGCACGGTCTCGGCGGCGATGGGAATGCTGCAGATGCTGATCTTCACCGTCGGCATCGAGCTCAGCAAACATGCTTACGAGCTGGGCGGCAACGGGCTGTTCAGCCTGTTTAACCTGCTGGGTGGGGTACTATGGCTGGGGCTGATGATTTACTTTCTGAAAGATAAAAGCGTGGGCAATTCGCAGCAGGGGTAGTTGTTTTCAACCCGGATGCGCTCGCATCCGGGTCTTATCAGGCGAACGGCGCTTCGCGATCCAACACCTTATCAATAATCTGCAGGACACCTTCTTCGTTGTTATGCGGCGCCTGATAGCGGGCGACGGCTTTGACGTCTTCCCGGGCGTTGGCCATGGCAAAGCCAAACCCGGCGTGCTGCAGCATTTCGATATCGTTGCCGCTGTCGCCGAACGCCACCACCTCGTGATCCTCAATGCCCCAGCGCTGCTGCAAAATGCGCAGCCCGTTGGCTTTGTGCACACCCGGGATAATTAAGTCGATGCTGCCGTAGCCGGTGGCCACCGCGGTGACCATGTCCCCCAGCGCCGCGTGCAGCTTCGGCTGAATTTCCGGGATCAGGCTGTCTGGCACGTTGAGACCAAATTTGAGGATGGTGTCATCGAGATGGTTAAAATCATCCACCAGTTCTAGGCGGTGATAATACTTCGCCGCCACCGTCTTCAGCGCGTCGTTGTAGCGATTGAGGGTGTAGGCGCTGCGCTTCCCGCAGGCGATGATTTCGATATTCGGCAACGTCTGCAGATGGTCGACCACGGCGTTGAAGTGGTGAACCGGCAGTTGGCAGTTGAAGACGTCTTCATTGCCGCTCACCACCCAGCCGCCGTTTTCCGCCACGAAGGCGATCTGATGGGCGATCTCCGGGAAAAAGGAGATCAGCTGATAATATTGGTTGCCGCTGGCGACCACGAAGCGAATATTCTGTTCGCGCATTCGCTGGTACTGGGCGAGGAAGCGCGGCCGGTTGTAAGTTTTGGCATCGCTTAAAAAGGTGCCGTCCATATCCACCGCAATCAGTTTGATGCTCATTAGCTGTTCTCCATAACGGGTTCAGATTGTGGCTTAGCCACCGCGCGGGCGACCAGCGCCGCCACCATCACCAGACCCAGCACCACCATCATGGCGCTGCGCAGGCCGAAGTGTTCGCCGAGGAAACCCAGCAGCGGCGGCCCGACGAGGAACGCGAGATAGCCGGTGATCGCCACCACGCTGACGCGCTTGGGCGCGTCCGGCCCGGTATCGCTGGCGGCGGAGATGGTCAGCGGGAAGCCGAGCGAGGCGCCAATGCCCCACAGCAGCACCGAGATGCCCGCCACCCAGGGGTTATCGACGAAGATGATCAGGCCTATGCCGAGGGCGCCCATCACTGCGCTGCCGCGGACCACCGCCACCCGGCTGTAGCGATCGATAAACCAGCCGCCGGTAAAGCGGCCCAGCGTCATGCCGAGGGTGAAACCGGCATAAATCAGGGAGCCGGAGGTGGGGCTAAAGCCGTGGCCATCCACCATCAGCAGCGGCAGCCAGTCGTTGGCCGAGCCTTCGGCAAAGGCCATCGCCAGGACAATGACGCCGATCAGCAGCAGCTGCGCGTCGCGCCACACCGGCAGACCTTTCGCCTCACCGTGGGCGACTTCGGCGGCATTTTTACCGGTGCCGTCGGGAATGGCGCGGATAGCAATGGCGATGGGCAGGATAGCCACCAGCGCAGCCGCCAGGATGTGCGGGGCGGCCGGCAGACCGAATCCGGTCACTGCCATGCCCACCCCGGCGCCGAACAGGGTGCCAAAGCTGTAGAAGCCATGCATCATCGGCAGCACCGTTTTATTCATCTCCCGCTCGATCGCCGCGCCTTCGACGTTGATAGCGACCTCTGCGGAGCCGAAGCTGGCGCCGAAGATAGCCAGACCGAAGGCGAACAGCGGGGCGGAAGTGACCCACAGCGCCAGGCTGAGCACCAGCATGCCAAGCACGGCGAAGGACATGGTGGTGCGGATGACCTTGCGGGTACCAAAGCGCTTCACCAGCCACGCCGAGCAGAGAATACCGCTCATCGACCCCACCGACAGACCAAACAGCACCACGCCCATCTCTGCGGTGGATAGCGCCAACAGATCGCGGATCGCCGGCGTGCGGGTGGCCCAGGAGGCCATTAACAAGCCGGGGATGAAAAAGAACATAAACAGCGCCCACAGCCGAAGCTGCAGCGCTCTGCGCGAGGATTGCGTCGTCATCCGTAAACGCCTTAAAGGAGAAGAGTGAAGACAACAGTAGCAAGTAAGTGTACATTTGTACATAAACCGGAAGAGGAAAATCATGGCCCGTAGACCAAACGATCCGCAGCGCCGCGAGCGCATCCTGCAGGCGACGCTGGATACCATCGCGGCGCACGGCATCCATGCGGTGACGCACCGTAAAATCGCCACCTGCGCGAATGTGCCGCTGGGATCGCTGACCTACTATTTCAGCGGCATTGAGGCGTTAATTGAGGAGGCGTTCAGCCTGTTTACCGCCGAGATGTCGGCGCAGTATCAGCAAGGCTTCGTCGGGGTAACGAACCGGGAACAAGCCTGCGATGCCATCGCGGATCTGATCTTCAGCGCCCAGGTGACCACGGCGCGCAATATGGAGCTGATGTACCAGCTGTACGCGTTCTGCAGCAGTCAGCCGGCGCTGAAGGCGGTGATGCAGAACTGGATGCGGCGCAGCCAGCAGACGCTGGAACAATGGTTTGCCCCCGATACCGCCCGCGGTCTCGACGCCTTTATTGAAGGGATGACCTTGCACTTTGTCACCGACCGCGCGCCGCTGTCGAAGGCGGCAATCCGCATGATGGTCGGGCAGCTGGCAGGGGAGAGGGCGCAGGAAGAGAGGCGCTGAAGCGGCGTTTCACCCGGAATGGCTAAACGCAGGCAACAAAAAACCCATCAACCTTGAACCGAAGTGGCGGGGTTGATGGGCTCCACAAAATGGGGACATCAAAGAAAAGCAGTGGCATTACTTATGACTGATGCCCTGAGAAAAAGTTCTGCCTGTGACGGCTTTTTTCTCAAAAAATTATTGTAGCCCTGGCCAGATGATCACGATGAGCGTCCCGGCAAGGGTAAGCAGCACGTTGGCGATGGCGTAGGTGCCTGCGTAGCCGAGCGCTGGAATATTGCTGCGCGCGGTATCGCTGATGATCTCCATCGCCGGGGCGCAGGTGCGGGCTCCCATCATGGCGCCGAACAGCATCGCCCGGTTCATGCGCAGCACGTAGGCGCCGAACAGGAAGCAGATCACCACCGGCACCAGGCTGACGATAAGCCCTGCCGCCAGCATCTGGCCGCCGACGGCGCCCAGCCCGTTATTGATCCCGGCCCCGGCGCTGAGACCGACCCCGGCCATAAACACCATCAGACCAAACTCTTTCACCATGTTCAGCGCCCCCTGCGGGATATAGCCGAAGGTTGGGTGGTTGGCGCGCAGGAAGCCAAGCATGATGCCGGCGAACAGCAGGCCGGCGGCGTTGCCGATGCCGAAGCTGAAGGAGCTGAACTGGAAGGTGATCATGCCGATCATCAGGCCAACGATAAAGAAGGCGCAGAAGGCCAGCAGATCGGTCACCTGGCTGTGAATGGAGATAAAGCCGATGCGGTCGGCCACGGTTTTTACGCGGCGGGCGTCGCCGCTGACCTGCAGCACGTCGCCTTTGTTCAGTACGACGTTATCGTCGATAGGCATCTCGATCTGGCTGCGAATAACCCGGTTTAAGAAGCAGCCGTGGTCGGTAAGCTTGAGCTGCGCCAGGCGGCGGCCGACGGCGTTGTGGTTTTTGACCACTATCTCTTCAGTGACGATGCGCATGTCGAGCAGATCGCGGTCGAACACCTCTTTACCGTTGCGGAAGCTCGGGTCGAGGCGGGCGTGGGCGTCCGGGTAGCCCACCAGCGCAATATCGTCACCCATCTGCAGCACCGCGTCGCCGTCCGGGTTGGCCAGAATGCCGTTGCGACGAATGCGTTCAATATAGCAGCCGGTCTGGCGGTAAATACCCAGTTCGCGCAGATTTTTGCCATCCGCCCAGGCCACCAGCTCCGGGCCGACGCGGTAGGCGCGGATCACCGGCAGGTAGACTTTACGTTTGGAATCGGTATCGAGGCCGCGCTCGCGGGCGATTTGCTGGGCGCTGGTCTGCAGATCCTGATGCTGCAGCTTGGGCATATAGCGGGCGCCGACGATCAGGCTCACCAGACCAACCAGATAGGTCAGGGCATAGCCGAGGCTCAGATGGTCAAGCGACTGCGCCAGCTGAGCGCTGGGCAGGCCGAAATGGCGCAGGGTGTCGCCCGCGCCCACCAGCACCGGGGTGGAGGTCATGGCGCCTGCCAGCATACCGGCGGTGAGCCCGATATCCCAGCCGAACACTTTACCCAGCACCATGGCGATCAGCATCGCGCTGCCGACCATCACCAGCGCCAGCATCAGGTAGTTTTTCCCGTCGCGGAAAAAAATAGAAAAAAAGTTGGGCCCGGCTTCTACGCCAACGCAAAAAATAAACAGCATAAAGCCGAGATTAAGGGCATCGGTGTTAATCGCGAAATGCTGCTGGCCTAATAATAGAGAAACGACTAAAACGCCAATGGAATTACCAAGTTGTACTGAGCCGAGACGCAGTTTTCCCAGGCATAGTCCTAATGCAAGTACAACGAATAATAACAGGATGTAATTCCCGTTTAACAAATCTGCGACGTTTATATTCACGAAAGCCAACTTCTCATTTACTAGTAAGTTGTTGAAGGAAATGGTTATTTGGTCTAAGGTTGCTCAGGCGTTCGCGTTGTCGCGAACCTATTCTGGCACCCTGTTATAACCAGCAAAAATATACCGCTAGTTTAATCCTTCCTGGATGCGGCGGCTAGTGACAATCGTTTTTAGGCTGGTAGGGGAGTTATTGGCATGGATTGCCGAAATGCTTTATCTGACTGGGCGACGTGGACGTGAGTTAGAGGCAACATCAGGAGGATACGGTGAAATCTGAGCGTAGTTGGGCCGGCATTATCTGTGGCTTCGTTCTGTTCATTGTGGTGTGCTTATCGTTGTTGTTACATATGAAAGGGGCATTTCGCGCCAGCGGCAACCCGGAGCTGGGCCTGCTCTTCTTTTTGCTGCCAGGGGCGGCGGCGAGCTGTCTCTCTCCCGGACGGCGGGTGCTGCGTCCTTTGCTCGGCGCGATACTGGCGGCGCCGGTCTGCATGGTGACGATGCGGCTGTTCTTCGTGACCCACCGGACGTTCTGGCAGGAGATGGCGTGGGTGTTGAGCGCCGTGTTCTGGTGCGCGCTTGGGGCATTGTGCTTTTTGTTTATCTGCGCCTGGCTTGATACCTGGCGCAGTCATTCATCGAGCAAATAAATTGACTCAGGCAAACAGGCCGAGATTCTCTTTTGCCCAGGCTTCAAAATCGGTGCAGCCGCCGATGTGTTTCTGGTCGACGAAAATCTGCGGCACGGTTTCAACCGGTTTGCCAACGGTTTTTTCCAGGTCAGCTTTGCTGATGCCTTCGGCATGAATATCCACGTAGCGGTAGTTGAAATCATCACGCTCGTTGGTCAGTTTTTCTGCCAGTTCTTTAGCGCGAACGCAGTAAGGGCAGCCTGGACGACCAAAAATAACGGTAAACATTGCTTCTCTCCTTAAACCTCAGCCGGATGGCGAATGGCGCTTATGATGCCTGCAACGGGCGGGGAGGGAAAGAAGGTTCTGCCTTTTACTTCGATGGTTTACGGCTATGTTTGATAAATGTCGGACTGTCAAAACCCGTATACTGGCCCGACGGCGCGGTGGAATTGGCTGGCGCGCCGCGTTTATCAACCGGAGAGGCGTGATGCGAAAATTTGCCCCATTGCCGAAAAGCATTCTGCTGGTTGAGATCCTCGGGATGGGGCTGTTAACCCTCGCCTGGCTCTCCCTTAACCAGTATGTCCAGCTGCCTGCGCCCATTGCCAGCCCGACCGCGGCGCTGGTGATGCTCTTTGCCGGGATCGTGCTGATGATCCCCGCCGCCCTCGTCGTTATGTGGCGGGTGGCGCAGATCGTGGCCCCGCAGTTAACGCACTCACCTAAGCCTGAATCCTTGTCTGACAGAGAAAAACGAAATGACGCCGACCATTGAGCTGCTGCGCAGCCACCGTTCTATCCGCCACTTCACCGATGCGCCCGTGAGCGACGAACAGCGCGCGGCGATTATCGCCAGCGCGCAAGCGGCATCTACCTCGAGTTTTTTACAGTGCACCTCCATCATCCGTATTACTGACCCGGCGCTGCGTGAACGTCTGGTCCCGCTGACCGGCGGCCAGCAGCACGTCGCCCAGGCGGCGGAGTTTTGGGTCTTCTGCGCCGACTTTAATCGCCACCTGCAGATCTGCCCACAGGCGCAGCTGGGGCTGGCGGAACAGCTGCTGATCGGCGTTGTCGATACGGCGCTGCTGGCGCAAAACGCGCTGACCGCCGCCGAGTCCCTCGGACTAGGGGGCGTCTATATCGGCGGGTTGCGCAACAGCATTGAGGCCGTCACAGAGCTGCTGGAGCTCCCGCAGCACGTCCTGCCGCTGTTCGGTCTTTGCCTTGGCTGGCCGGCGGATAACCCGGATATCAAGCCGCGGATGCCGGCGGCCATGCTGGTGCATGAGAACCGCTATCAGCCGCTGGATAACGCGCTGCTGGCGGAGTATGACGAACAGCTGGCGCACTATTATCTGTCGCGCGGCAGCAACGCCCGCCGCGATACCTGGAGCGACCATATCCGGCGCACTATCGTGAAAGAGAGTCGTCCGTTTATTCTTGACTATCTGCATAAGCAGGGATGGGCAACGCGCTGATTACGTGTACACTGCTGCTCCGGCCAGGTGATATCCGCCGCCGGCCGCAGGAAAGGTGAAAGTATGTTCGATAGCTGAGGCCCGCCAGAGCGGGTCTTTTCGCAGAGGTGCAGGATGAAAATTGCCATATTATCCCGGGATGGAACGCTTTATTCATGTCGGCGCCTGCGCGAAGCAGCGCAACAGCGCGGTCATCAGATCGAGATCCTCGATCCGCTTTCCTGTTATATGAACGTCAGCCCGGTGGCCTCGTCGATCCACTACAAAGGGCGTCAGCTGCCGCACTTTGATGCGGTGATCCCGCGCATTGGCTCGGCGATCACCTACTATGGCACCGCGGCCCTGCGCCAGTTTGAGCTCCTGGGAAGCTATCCGCTGAATGAGTCGGTCGCCATCACCCGCGCTCGCGATAAGCTGCGCTCGCTGCAGCTGCTGGCGCGCCAGGGCATCGATCTGCCATTGACCGGCATCGCTCACTCCCCGGATGACACCAGCGATCTGATCGCCATGGTGGGCGGCGCGCCGCTGGTGGTGAAGCTGGTGGAGGGCACCCAGGGGATCGGCGTGGTGCTGGCGGAGACCCGCCAGGCGGCGGAGAGCGTGATCGACGCCTTTCGCGGACTGAACGCTCATATTCTGGTGCAGGAATACATTGCCGAAGCGAAAGGGTGCGATATCCGCTGCCTGGTGGTCGGCAATGAGGTGGTGGCGGCGATCGAGCGGCGGGCGAAAGAGGGGGATTTCCGCTCTAACCTGCACCGCGGCGGCATGGCCACGGTGGCGCAGATTAGCGACGAGGAGCGGGCCATTGCCATCAAGGCAACGCAAACTCTCGGGCTGGACGCCGCCGGTGTCGATATTTTACGCGCCGCCCGCGGGCCGCTGGTGATGGAGGTGAATGCCTCGCCGGGGCTGGAAGGGGTGGAAACCACCACCGGCGTGGATGTCGCCGGCAAGATGATCGCCTGGATCGAGCGCCAGGCGACGCCGGAATTCTGTTTGAAAATAGGCGGCTAACCGCCGGATGCAAGACGGCCATGGTATGCGGCGCTTTTTTTGCGTAAGCTATGGCGTCGTTTTTCCACTGTAAGAGGTCACAGGCACTATGGATTCACTGGTCGTTCCAGGTCTGGATACGCTACGTCGCTGGCTGGACGAGATCGGCATCAGCTTTTTTGAGTGCGATTCCTGTCAGGCATTGCACCTGCCGCATATGCAGAATTTCGACGGTATTTTTGATGCCAAAATTGACCTGGTGGACAACGTGGTGCTCTTTTCCGCCCTGGCGGAGGTGAAGCCGTCTGCCCTGCTGGCGCTGTCGGCGGATCTCTCGGCCATCAACGCCAGCTCGTTAACCGTGAAGGCGTTTATCGACATTCAGGACGATAATTTGCCCAAGCTGGTGGTTTGCCAGTCGCTGTCTATCGGCCCAGGGGTGACCATGGAGCAGTTCGCCTGGTTCTTCCGCCAAAGCGAAGAGCAGATCTCGATGGTAATCCTTGAAGCCGGCGCAAATCAGCTGCTGTACAAAGGCGAAGAAGAAGAGCCTGCGGCGGAAAACGTGCAATACCATTTTCTTCACTAAACCTGCCTAAAATTAGCGCAGCCACTACCGCAGCGGCTGCGTATTACCCGCTTTTATTCTGCATTTAACCTTTCTTTAAAGCATTATTCACCGCCATTCAGGCCGTTTTGGCTTATCACGTAGACCGTTATTGCATAAAAATTTGATAAAAGGCGTTTTTTTACCTGGGCTATAGCCTCTTATTCTGGCTACAGTTATTCTGGCGATGCTTCCAGTTGCGAGCAACCACTCCGGGAGAGATCCGCTCTCCTTTTCTCAGGCAATGAAAAAATATGCATGATTTTTGCATGCGTAGAAATGCGTATATTTGAGCCCGTAAGTTAACGGGTGTTGAGAAGGAAAAGAGATATGACCGCCTTTGGTAAAAAATGGTTAACAGGTCTGGTTACGGGTGCGCTGATGGCCGTCTCTGCCGGTTCGCTCGCCGCCGAACAAAAAACCCTGCATGTTTATAACTGGTCTGATTATATCGCGCCGGACACGGTAGCGAATTTTGAAAAAGAGACCGGGATTAAAGTGGTGTATGACGTTTTTGATTCCAACGAAGTGCTGGAAGGCAAATTAATGGCGGGTAGCACCGGTTTCGACCTGGTGGTGCCGTCGGCAAGCTTCCTCGAACGCCAGCTGGCGGCGGGCGTGTTCCAGCCGCTGGATAAAAGTAAGCTGCCCAACTGGAAGAATCTTGACCCCGAAGTGCTGAAGCTGGTCGCCAAGCATGACCCGGAGAATAAATACGCCATGCCTTACCTGTGGGCGACGACGGGCATTGGCTACAACGTGGATAAGGTGAAAGCCGTTCTCGGCAAAGATGCGCCGGTGGACAGCTGGGATCTGGTGCTGAAGCCGGAGAACCTCGAAAAACTGAAAAGCTGCGGCGTCTCCTTCCTCGACGCGCCGGAAGAGATTTTCGCCACCGTGCTGAACTACCTCGGCAAAGATCCGAACAGCAGCAAAGCGGATGATTACACCGGCCCGGCGACCGATCTGCTGCTGAAGCTGCGGCCGAATATTCGCTACTTCCACTCTTCGCAATATATTAACGACCTTGCCAATGGCGACATCTGCGTGGCGATCGGCTGGGCAGGGGACGTCTGGCAGGCGGCCAACCGCGCGAAAGAGGCGAAGAACGGCGTCAATGTCTCCTACTTTATTCCGAAGGAAGGCGCGCTGGCGTTCTTTGACGTCTTTGCCATGCCGGCCGACGCGAAGAATAAAGATGAAGCCTATCAGTTCCTTAACTATCTGATGCGTCCGGACGTCATCGCCAAAATCAGCGACCAGGTGTTCTACGCCAACGGCAACAAGGCTTCCACGCCACTGGTCAGCGAGACTATCCGTAACAACCCGGCGATTTATCCGCCAGCGGATGTGTTCGCCAAACTGTTCACGCTGAAGGTGCAGGATCCGAAGATTGACCGCGTGCGCACCCGCGCGTGGACCAAAGTGAAGAGCGGCAAATAATTCCTGACGGCCCGTCGAACACGGGCCAAATCAGATCTGCACTCGCCGGGAAATAGCAGCGCGCCCGGCGAGCAGAAGCACCAGGATGGTGCAAATGCACTGTTAAGCACGAAGTATGGCACCGGACCATATGGTGATCGTTTTTTTGCCGGAGAGCACCCGATTGAACGACGTAATGCCCCGCCCACAGGCGAAAGCCCCCAAAGCGCTGACCCCGCTACTGGAAATCCGTAACTTAACCAAGTCGTTTGATGGCCAGCATGCGGTCGACGACGTCAGTCTCACTATCTACAAAGGCGAAATTTTTGCTCTGCTGGGCGCGTCAGGCTGCGGGAAATCGACGCTGCTGCGCATGCTGGCGGGCTTTGAACAACCGACCGCCGGGCAGATTATGCTCGACGGCGTGGATCTGGCGCGCGTGCCGCCCTATCAGCGGCCTATTAATATGATGTTCCAGTCCTATGCCCTGTTTCCCCATATGACCGTTGAGCAGAATATTGCCTTCGGCCTGAAGCAGGACCGCCTGCCTAAGGCGGAAATCACCGCCCGGGTGCAGGAGATGCTGGCCCTGGTACATATGCAGGAGTTTGCCAAACGTAAGCCGCACCAACTCTCAGGCGGCCAGCGGCAGCGCGTCGCGTTGGCGCGCAGCCTGGCGAAACGGCCCAAGCTGCTGCTGCTTGATGAACCGATGGGGGCGCTGGATAAAAAGCTGCGCGATCGCATGCAGCTCGAGGTGGTGGATATTCTTGAGCGCGTTGGCGTGACCTGCGTGATGGTGACCCACGATCAGGAAGAGGCTATGACCATGGCGGGCCGTATCGCCATCATGAATCGCGGCAAGTTTGTGCAGATTGGCGAACCGGAAGAGATTTACGAGCACCCGACCACCCGCTACAGCGCCGAGTTTATCGGCTCGGTGAACGTCTTTGAAGGGCTGGTGAAGGAGCGTCTGGAAGACGGTCTGGTGCTAAGCTCCCCGGGACTGATGCATCCGCTGAAGGTCGACCCCGACGCCTCGGTGGTGGACAACGTGCCGGTCTGGGTGGCGCTGCGTCCGGAGAAGATCATGCTGTGCGATGAACCGCCGGCGGACGGCTACAATTTTGCCGTCGGCGAGGTGATTCATATCGCCTATCTGGGGGATCTCTCTATCTATCATGTGCGCCTGCAAAGCGGGCAGATGATCAGCGCCCAGCTGCAGAATGAACACCGCCATCGGAAAGGGACGCCCACCTGGGGCGATGAGGTGCGTTTATGCTGGGATGCTGACAGCTGCGTTGTGCTGACGGTGTGAGGAGAGGGCGATGAATACCGTTGAATCCCCGTCAGGGGCGAAAAAACCGGGCGGCTTCGCGCTGTGGGCGGCGCGCCTGCAGATGGCGCATGGCCGCAAGCTGGTGATTGCGCTGCCCTATCTGTGGCTGATCCTGTTGTTTATGCTACCGTTCCTGATCGTATTCAAGATAAGTCTTGCCGAGATGGCGCGGGCGATCCCTCCCTACACCGAGCTTATGGAGTGGGCGGACGGCCAGCTGACGCTGACGCTTAACTTTGCCAACTTCCTGCAGTTGACTGACGATCCGCTCTATTTTGAAGCTTATCTCCAGTCGCTGCAGGTGGCGGGTATCTCGACGATCTGCTGCCTGCTGCTGGGCTATCCGCTGGCCTGGGCGGTGGCGCACAGCAAGCCGTCGACGCGTAATATTCTGCTGCTGTTGGTGATCCTCCCGTCGTGGACCTCGTTTTTGATCCGCGTCTATGCCTGGATGGGGCTGCTGAAGAGCAACGGGGTGTTGAATAACTTCCTGCTGTGGTTAGGGGTTATCGATCAGCCGCTGGAGATCCTGCACACCAACCTGGCGGTGTACATCGGTATCGTGTATGCCTATCTGCCGTTTATGGTGCTGCCTATCTACACCGCGCTGACCCGCATCGACTATTCGCTGGTGGAGGCCTCGCTGGATCTCGGCGCCCGGCCGCTGAAGACCTTCTTCCAGGTGATCGTCCCGCTCACCAAAGGCGGCATTATCGCCGGCTCCATGCTGGTGTTTATCCCGGCGGTCGGCGAGTTCGTGATCCCGGAACTGCTGGGCGGGCCGGACAGCATCATGATTGGCCGCGTGCTGTGGCAGGAGTTCTTTAACAACCGCGACTGGCCGGTCGCCTCGGCGGTGGCGATTGTCATGCTGCTGTTGCTGATCGTGCCGATCATGTGGTTCCACAAGCACCAGCAAAAACAGATGGGAGAGCAGGGATGAACGACTTGCCGGTAGTACGCTCGCCGTGGCGCATTCTGATCCTCGTGCTCGGATTCACCTTCCTCTACGCCCCGATGCTGATGCTGGTGATCTACTCGTTCAACAGCTCGAAGCTGGTAACGGTCTGGGCCGGATGGTCGACGCGCTGGTATAGCGAACTGTTCCACGATGATGCGATGATGAGCGCGGTAGGATTGAGCCTGACCATCGCCGCCTGCGCGGCGACGGCGGCGGCGATCCTCGGTACCATCGCCGCGGTGGTGATGGTGCGCTTTGGGCGTTTTCGCGGCTCCAACGGCTTCGCGTTTATGATCACCGCGCCGCTGGTCATGCCGGACGTGATCACCGGTCTCTCGCTGCTGCTGCTGTTCGTGGCGCTGGGACATGCCATCGGCTGGCCGTCGGACCGCGGCATGTTGACCATCTGGCTGGCGCATGTCACCTTCTGTACCGCCTACGTGGCGGTGGTGATCTCCTCGCGCCTGCGCGAGCTGGACCACTCTATTGAAGAGGCGGCGATGGATCTTGGCGCCGCGCCGCTGAAGGTCTTCTTCGTCATCACGCTGCCGATGATTATGCCGGCGGTGATCTCCGGCTGGCTGCTGGCCTTCACGCTGTCGCTGGATGACCTGGTGATCGCCAGCTTTGTCTCCGGTCCCGGGGCCACGACCTTGCCGATGCTGGTCTTCTCCAGCGTGCGCATGGGGGTCAACCCGGAGATCAACGCCCTGGCGACGCTCATCCTCGGCGTGGTCGGTATTGTTGGTTTTATCGCCTGGTATTTGATGGCCCGCGCAGAAAAGCAGCGAGTGCGCGATATCCAGCGTGCAAGACAAGGCTGAACCACCTAAAATCGGTACAGCAGCCTCCGGTCGGCGCCACCCTGTGGCGCCGTTTTCATGGAAGACATTACGTTGGGATTGTTTACGAAAACTCGCTCATCGCATGCCCGCCTTAACGTCCCTGCGCTGGTGCAGGTGGCGGCCTTTGCTATTATTTTGATTCGTGGCCTGGATCTGCTGATGATCCTCAATCTGTTGGGCCTGCAGGGGCTGAACGAATTCATACACCGCAGCGTTCAGACCTGGAACCTGACGCTGGTCTTCCTCGGCAGCCTGGCGCTGGTGTTTATCGAGATCTGGTGCGCCTTCTCGCTGGTGAAAGGGCGCAACTGGGCGCGCTGGATCTATCTGCTGACGCAGATTATCGCTGCCGGCTACCTGTGGGCGGCGTCGCTGGGCTACGGGTATCCGGAGCTGTTCAGCATTCCCGGGGAATCAAAACGAGAGATTTTCCACTCGCTGGTGATGCAAAAACTGCCGGATCTGCTGGTTCTGACGCTGCTGTTCGTGCCGGCGAACTGCCGTCGCTTTTTCCGCCTGCAATAACGGTGATACAATCCCCGCCCCTGGATTTTTGAAGGTCAATTATGCATTGCGCACTCTACGACGCCGGCCGTTGCCGCTCCTGTCAATGGCTGGAGCGGCCGGTCCCGCAACAGCTCGCCGATAAAATGGCCGATCTGCGCACGCTGCTGGCGGCGATCCCGGTCGCAGCCTGGGGCGAGCCGGTCAGCGGGCCGGAGGCGGCTTTCCGTAACAAGGCTAAAATGGTGGTCAGCGGCAGCGTTGAGCGTCCGCTGCTGGGGATGCTGCACCGCGATGGCACTCCGGTGGACCTCACCGACTGCCCGCTCTATCCCGCCGAGTTTGCCCCGGTTTTTGCTGCCCTGAAGCCCTTTATCGCCCGCGCCGGGTTAACACCTTACAACGTCGCGCGCAAACGCGGGGAGCTGAAATACCTGCTGCTGACCGCCAGCCAGCAGGGGGAGATGATGCTGCGCTTCGTGCTGCGCTCAGAGGCCAAGGTGGCTCAGCTGCGCGCCGCGCTGCCGTGGCTACAGGCACAGCTGCCGCAGCTCAGCGTGATCACGGCGAATATCCAGCCGGTGCATATGGCAATCATGGAAGGTGAGCAGGAGATCTTCTTCACCGAACAGCAGGCGCTGGGGGAGGTCTTTAATGGGGTGCCGCTGTGGATCCGCCCGCAAAGCTTCTTTCAGACCAATCCGGCGGTAGCCAGCCGGCTGTACGCCACGGCCCGCGACTGGGTGCGCGCGCTGCCGGTCCAGCATATGTGGGATCTGTTTTGCGGCGTTGGGGGATTTGGCCTGCACTGCGCGACGCCGACGATGCGCCTGACCGGTATCGAGATCGCCCCGGAAGCCATCGCCTGCGCCAGACAGTCAGCCGCGCAGCTGGGACTCAGCAATCTGCATTTTCAGGCGCTGGACTCGACGCAGTTCGCCACTCACGAAGCGGATGCCCCGCAGCTGGTGCTGGTTAACCCGCCGCGCCGCGGTATTGGCGCTGAACTATGCGACTATTTAAGCCGCATGGCGCCGCCCTATATTATCTATTCCAGCTGTAACGCCCGCACCATGGCGACCGATATCGCTCGTCTTAGCGGCTATCGCGTTGAGCGGGTCCAGCTGTTTGATATGTTCCCCCACACCGCCCACTACGAAGTGCTGACCCTGCTGGTCCGCGAAGTTTAAACAAAATGTGAAGGCTTTGCGCCGCTGAAATCGGGTAAGCTTGATGCAGCATGTTTTGTTATTGGTGGGGGGAATCTAATGGCCAAAACCATTCTGCTGGTGGAAGATGACGAGGATATAGCCACGCTGCTGCGGCTCAATCTTCAGGATGAGGGCTATCAGATCGTCCATGAAGCCGACGGCGGCCAGGCCCTCGCCCGGCTGGAGACGCAGGTCTGGGATGCGGTGATCCTCGATTTGATGCTGCCCGGCGTCGATGGTCTGGAGATCTGCCGGCGTATCCGCCAGATGACCCGCTACCTGCCGGTGATTATCATCAGCGCTCGCACCAGTGAAATGCACCGCGTGCTGGGCCTTGAGATGGGCGCCGACGACTATCTGGCGAAGCCCTTTTCACTGCTGGAGCTTATCGCCCGCGTCAAAGCGCTGTTTCGTCGCCAGGAGGCGATGGGGCAGAATCTGCTGATGGACGCCGGGCGCCTGTCCTGCCATGGCCTGAGCATCGACCCGCTGTCGCGCGAAGTGAAGCTGCGCGGCGAGACGGTGGACCTCACGCCGCGTGAATTCGACCTGCTGTATTACTTCGCCCGCCACCCCGGGGAAGTGTTTTCCCGCCTGGCGCTGCTGGAGCAGGTCTGGGGATATCAGCACGAGGGCTATGAGCATACCGTCAATACCCATATCAACCGCCTGCGCAGTAAAATCGAACGTGACCCGGCCGAGCCGGACATCATTCTTACCGTCTGGGGAAAAGGCTATAAGTTCGCCCCGGTGACGCAAGAGGCCGCCCCGTGATCCGCCGCCTGAGCCTCAGCCAGCGTCTGGCGCTGGTGGTGGTTTCCCTGCTGATGCTATGCGCGGTGGCGGTATGCGCCGTCCAGTTACACAGCAGCGCGCAGTATGGCAACGCCATGGTGCAGCGTCTGTCGTCCGGGCTGGCTCAACAGATTGTCGCCCGCGAGCCGTTGCTGGACGTCCACGGCGAGGTCAACCGGCAAACCCTGAAGTCGCTGTTTGACCGACTGATGACCTTTAATCCCAGCGTGGAGCTCTATCTGCTGTCGCCGGATGGCGACCTGCTGGCCGATGCGGCGCCGCCGGGCCATATCCAGCGCCAGCGTATCGACATGGCGCCGGTGCAGGCTTTTCTCACCGGCAGTGCGTCGCCGGTGTATGGCGACGATCCGCGCAGTCCCGACGGACGAAAAGTCTTCAGCGCCGCCCCGCTGCGCGTCGACGGCCAACTGCGCGGCTACCTGTATATCATTTTGCAGGGGGAGACGTTTAATCAGCTGGCGGCCGACGCCTGGCAAAAAACGCTGTGGAGCATTGTTCTGTGGACGCTGCTGCTGGTGGCCCTGTTTGGCCTGCTGGCAGGGGGGCTGGCATGGTTCTGGGTTACCCGGCCGGTCCGCCTGCTCACCGCCCAGGTGGCGGCGAGCGGCCAGGACAGCATCAGCGCCATCAAAACCCTGGCGGCCCGCAGGCCGGAGCCCCGGCCTGGTAACGAGGTGGCGGTGCTCGAGAACCGCTTTATTGACCTTGCCCGGCAGATTGCCGATCAGTGGGATCGGCTGGCCGACAGCGATCGCCAGCGCCGTGAATTTGTGGCCAATATCTCTCACGATTTGCGCACGCCGCTGACTTCGCTGCTGGGGTATCTGGAAACGCTGACCCTGAAGGATGAATGGCTGACCGCCGAGGAGCGCAGGCAGTATCTCACCATCGCCCTGCGCCAGGGCAACAAAGTGCGCCATCTTTCGCAGCAGCTGTTTGAGCTGGCGCGACTGGAGCATGGTGGCATTAAGCCGCAGCGCGAGCGTTTCGCGATGGGGGAGCTGATTTCCGACGTGGCGCAGAAGTTTGAATTAACTGCCCGCACGCGCGAGGTGAACCTGCATATTGATGTACCGGGACCGCTGCCGCTGATTAACGCCGATGTGTCGATGATTGAGAGGGTGGTGACCAACCTGCTCGATAACGCGATGCGGCATACTCCCGTCGGCGGGGAGATCCGTCTGGCGGTCTGGCAGGAGAATCAACAGCTTCAGGTCGAAGTGGCAGACAACGGAGCGGGCGTCGATGCCGCGTTGCGCGACGATCTGTTCCAGCGGCCGTCGGCGTTGTCAACCCAGGCATCGCGGGAGGATCGCGGCGGGTTAGGACTGCTGATTGTGAAACGAATGCTGGAGCTGCACGGGGGCGATATCAGACTGGTGGAGTCGGTAAGCGGGGCGCGGTTCAGGTTCTTCGTGCCACTTTGAGAAATCGCCGGGTGGCGGCTACGCCTTACCCGGCCAACGTGGAAGAACGGTGGCCGGGTAAGCGCAGCGCCACCCGGCGAAAAAAGTTACTCCGGGAACCACTGGTTGCTAATTTTCTGGTAGGTACCGTCGGCCTTAATCGCTTTCAGCGCGGCGTTCAGTTTCTCCAGCAGCGCCTTGTTATCCGGGCGCACGGCAATGCCGAGTCCGGTGCCGAAGTATTGCGGGTCGGTCACTTTCGGCGTGGCTGCCCCCAGCTGCGGGTTAGTTTTCAGCCATTCGTTGACCACCGCGGTGTCGCCGAACACGCCGTCGATACGGCCATTTTTCAAATCGATAATCGCATTCTGGTAGCTGTCATAGGCGACGGTCTTCACCTCAGGATGCTTATCCTGCAGATATTTCTGGTGGGTGGTGCCGTTTTCCATGCCGATCCGTTTGCCTTTCAGGTCATCGAAAGAATGGAACGCATCTTTTTTGGCGATCACCAGCGCCGAGTTGGCGTAGTACGGGTCGGTGAAGGCCACCTGCTTGCTCCGCTCCGGCGTAATATCCATTCCGGAAATCACCGCATCATATTTCTTGAACTTCAGCGCCGGGATCAGGCTGTCAAACGCGTGGTTGGTAAAGGTACATTCTGCCTGCATTTGTTTGCACAGCGCGTGGGCCAGATCGATATCAAAGCCGACAATCTGGTTATTAGCGTCCATCGATTCAAACGGCGGATAGGTTGCGGAGACGCCAAAGCTGATTTTTTCCGCGGCAGCAGCGCCGAACGCGAAAGAGGTGAGCAGTGCAGCCAGAACTAACTTTTTCATCGTGGAACTCCCGTCTGTCTATCTTATGATTATTCGCCGTGTCTGCGGCATAGAGTGACAATGCCATTAAATGAATTTATATGCAATAAATTTGATTAAATATTTTTATGGGCATAAAAAAAAGACGGACAAGTGTTAGACTTATCCGCCTTGCTGTTTGCTTTTTATGCAATATGCTCAGGTGCTAGCTACGTCGCTCGAAGGCCAGCGCTTTGCGTTCCACCAGGCGCATCAGCAGCGTCAGCAGTCCATTAACGATGAGATAGATAATCCCGGCGGCGCCGAACACCATCACGTCGTAGGTGCGTCCATACAGCAGCTGGCCGTGGCCCATCACTTCCATCAGCGTGATGGTGTAGGCCAGAGAGGTACTCTTGAAAACCAGCACCACTTCGTTGGAATAGGACGATAGCGCACGCTTAAAGGCGTACGGCAGCAGGATCGCCAGGGTATCCTTTTTACTCATCCCCAGCGCGCTACAGGACTGCCATTGCCCGTCGGGGATCGCCCGGATGGCGCCATAAAACAGCTGAGTGGTGTAGGCGGCGCTGTTGAGCGACAGAGCGATCAGGGCGCACAGCCACGGCTCGGAGATAAGATGCCACAGCCACGGATACTCCTGCAGCGAAGGAAACTGTCCCGGGCCGTAGTAGATCAGGAAGATCTGCACCAGCAGCGGCGTACCGGTAAACAAGGTGATATAGCCGCGAACTATCCATACCAGCCCCGGCGTCTTCAGGGTCAGGATAATGGTGAAGATCAGCGACAGGATCAGCGCCACGATAATCGACGCCACGGTCAGTGTCAGGCTGGTATGCAGTCCTTTCAGCAGTTCGGGTAAATAGTCGAGCATCAGCCTGGTCTCCGTTCGAAGCGCGTCGCACGCTGGTCAATCCGCTTAAGGATGTATTGACTCAACAGGGTGATGACGAGATAGATTGCCGCCGCAATGATATACCAGTTAAAGGGTTCCTGAGTGCGGGTGGCGATGCTTTTGGTCTGCAGCATCAGATCGTTGACGCTGATCAGGCTCACCAGCGCGGTGTCCTTCAGCAGCACCAGCCACTGGTTACCGAGGCCGGGCAGGGCATGGCGCCACATCTGCGGCATCACCAGACGGAAGAATATGGCCGCTTTCGACAGCCCCAGCGCCTGGCCGGACTCCCACTGGCCCTGCGGAACCGCTTTTAGCGCGCCGCGCAGCGTTTGCGAGGCGTAAGCGGCATACAGCAGCGACAGGGCGATCGCCCCGCAGAGGAACGGGCTGACGTCAAAGTTCTCAATCTGCATCTGGACCGGGATCTGCGTGAACCCGAGCGGGATGGTGAAACCGTCAGAGAGCGTCAGCAGCAGCTGGGAAGAGCCGAAATAGATAAACAGCACCACCAGAATTTCCGGTAGCCCGCGCAGGATGGTCACTATGCCGGTTGCAAGCCAGGCTACCGGGCGCCATTTCACTGACTCCAGTACCGCAAAGAGCATCGCCAGGACCAGGCCGATGACGAGCGCGCAAACGGCAAGGCCGACGGTCATCCCGGCGGCGCTTGCTAATGGAAAAATTTCGTTCATTCAGTCTTACTTCTGGAACCATTTGTTATAGATGGTCTGGTAAGTGCCGTCTTTCTTCACTTTTTCCAGCGCAGCGTTAAATTTCTGCTGCAGGTCGGTGTTGCCCTGACGTACGGCAATGCCCAGCCCGGTGCCGAAATAGGCTTTGTCGGTCACTTTATCGCCCACGGCCGCCAGCTTCGGATTGCTCTTCAGCCATTCGGTCACCACGGCGGTGTCACCAAAGACCGCGTCGATACGACCGTTCTGCAGGTCCAGCTTCGCATTCTGGTAGCTGTCGTAAGGCACGGTAGTGATTTCCGGATGTTTATCGGTGATGAATTTCTGGTGGGTGGTGCCGTTCTGCACGCCCACTTTTTTGCCCTTCAGCTGGTCAATGCTGGTGAACTTACCCTGCTGGCCGACGAACAGCGCCGAGTTGTCATAATACGGGGTAGAGAACAGCACCTGCTTTTCACGCTCCGGCGTGATGTCCATCCCGGCCATGACCGCGTCGAAACGGCGGAATTTCAGTCCCGGGATCAGGCTGTCAAAGGCCTGGTTGGTGAAGGTACAGGTGGCGTCGATCTCTTTACACAACGCGTTCGCCAGATCGACATCGAAACCGACGATCTGGTTGTTGGCGTCCACCAGCTCAAACGGAGGGTAAGAGGCCTCGGTGGCGAAACGAATGGTCTGCGCGGCGGAAGCGGAGAGGCTCATGCCTGCGAGCAGGGCGGCAATCAGTACTTTTTTCATCGTCATTTCCCCGAAAAACATCAATGTGAAAGATAGTTTTTAAACGCGTCAGTTTGCGGATGCGTGAAGCAGGAGGCATCCCCTTGCTCGACGATATGGCCATTTTCCATATACACCACCCGGCTGGCCGTCTTGCGCGCCACTTCAACTTCGTGGGTGACGATAACCTGGGTAATGCCGGTTTCAGCCAGCTCGCGGATGATGCTGACGATCTGGGCAGTGATTTCCGGGTCGAGCGCCGCGGTAGGCTCATCGAACAGCAGAACCTGCGGCTCCATCATCAGCGCGCGGGCGATGGCCACCCGCTGTTGTTGGCCGCCGGATAAATGCAGCGGGTAACGATCGCTGTACGGCTTCAGACGCAGGCGCTCCAGCAGCTTCTCTGCGCGAGCCAGCGCCTGATCCTTGCTTAACCCCAGTACGCGACAGGGGGCCTCGATCAGGTTCTGCTGTACCGTCAGGTGCGGCCACAGGTTGTATTGCTGGAAGACCATGCCGACGTTCTGACGCAGTTCGCGAATCGCTTTATCGGACGGCGCTCTGGTGAAGTCGAATTGGTTGCCGGCGATGGATAACGAACCGGACCGCGGCATCTCCAGCAGGTTGAGTACGCGCAGCAGCGAGCTCTTCCCGGCACCGCTGGGGCCGAGCAGCACCAGCGTTTCCCCCTGCGGGCAATCCAGCGTGATGTCGAACAGCGCCTGGTGTGCGCCGTAGAAGCAATTAATGCCGTTTAGTTTAATACTCATCTGGGCAGTCTGATACGAATAGCTATTGAGGCCGCAAATACTACCTTTGGCAGAATAGTTATGCAATATTTATGCGTTAAAAGTTAAATCTAAACCACGTTTAGCTTTAAAGTTAGCACAAAATATGGCCTGGTGGGTGAGGGGGGCGCAAATGTCGGCATTCCTGGGGCGAATACCGACATTTTACCGGGGTTATCGTTTCAGCGGCGTCGCTTCAACTCCGGAATCAGCGTTTCTCCAGACTCTGTCGCAGCGTCCCGGCTGGCGCATGGCTGTTGTTGCCGAGATAGCGAACGTCATCGACGGCCCAGCACTGGCCTTCCTGGATCATCAGCACTTCATCTTTCCAGCTCTGGGTGCCCTGTTTCAGATCGACGCGCAGCGGAATATTGCGCGCATCGCGGTTCGGGATGGTGGAGGCGCTGGCGACCACGGCGCTGTCTGCCGGGGTGCTGCTGCTGGAGAACGGATTAGCCTGCAGTAATTTGCTGTTGGCGGGATCCTGGCGGGCGTCATTGAGTAACTGCGCCAGGCCGTCGCTCAGATAGGGGCGCAGCGCCGCCGGATCCTGAGTACGATTCTGGATCTGGGTGTCGTAGAATTTTTGCGCTACGTCGTCAGGGCCGCCTTCGACGCAGGGGCCGCTGCGGGTGCCATTATCTTTATAAGCCGGGGTGACGGTCGTACAGGCGCTGAGCGCCAGCGCGCAAGGGAGAAGTACAGCAAAAAGTTTGTAGCGCATGATGATTTCCTTATAAGCGAACTACGTTTTCAGTTTCCGTTAAAGCATAGCGTATAGCGTGCGGATTGTACTTGACGCAAAGAGCTAAGACCTTGATGTGGCTACAGCCTTAGGGCGGGAAATCGGCACGGGGATGACAGAATTCCGTCAGGCGCTAAAAGGCAGGGCAGTATAAAAATAAACTTAATTTTCCCGTGAACAAGAAATATTACCCCGTAAAATAGGGAAATGGCTCTTGAAAGATAAGGGTAATTATTTCTTCTTATAGATGCGAGTGGCGACGTGCATTTTTTTATCCGTATTACCGGGCGAGGGGACAATGACGCCCCCCTTTTTCATTTGCTTTTTTAATCAGCTCTTCACGGGCATCGTTGGATCCGGTTTGACCAGTAGAGGAAATGGCGCCGATTTTGGTATATTGCGTATGGACTTTATCAAAAGCTGTTTTGTTAAAATCTCTGCGGAGACGGCATTGGCCGCTTAAAACAATGCTGTACCTGCCACTAAAGCTGCATATTTAATATTCTTAGCCCCTATTGTTTATCTCGCTATCATCATGCTCTTGTTTGCATTCACCAATGAATGATTTCAAATTGAACTCACACTGCTTTTTGAAAGCAAAATGCTGCAATTTAATGACGGTTAGTTAACGCTTTTTAGCGAAAAGATGACGTATTTCGCAGTGCTGATGCTTGTTTTTTGAGCCGGTTACCCATCGGGAGCGGACCAGGCTATTTTCTTCGGTCGTTAGCTGAAAATCACCCTGAGAGGCCGGAGCTGAGGGGATAGGGCGCTGACAGACATTCCCGGTAACATGGTTTATCATATAGAAAGGCAGGGGCTGCGCCCATGGTCATGCAGGTCACCAGGGAGTTAAGATGTTAACAAATAAGCGAGAGCGCGCCCGGCAGCAGCGAGCCGCGTTGTGGGCCACCAGAGATAATGTCCAGCGCCATGCGCTGTCCATGAGTATTCCCTGGCTGGCCTTTGTCAATATCGCTTTTGCGTTAATGATTTTCTTCCGCAATTTTATCTTTACCTATTTTGATAAGAGGCTACTGACGCACCGGGCGGTTATTCCTTATATCGAAGCGGCGTTGATTGCGGTTATTATCATTTCGGCCATTTTAGTGATTATTGCCCTCACGCCGCGACTGGCGCAGGGACGATATACGTTGAATATCATCACCGGGCTGCTGCTGGCGCTCAGTCTGTGCTGGTCCCTGAGTAATTATTGTTTTATTTTTTTCTGGACCTTGCCCTTTGCCTGGCCGCTGCTGGTGATATTAATGACTACCGGCCTCACCGCGCTGTATCACCATTGGCCCGGCATAACCGCTTTTATGCTGCCGCTATGGGTGACCGCCTTGCTGGCGGGAATACAGCTCCACTATCACACCGAGATCCGCTTTTTGATCCTCTGGGCCATTTTTACCGCGATTTTGCTGTATGGCCGACGTATTTTGCAGCGCTGGTATGACGAAGCCTGGGATACCCACCAGGAGAATATGCAGCTTATTCAGCGGCTGGAAAGTATCGCCAACCAGGATGCCTTAACCGGAACCGCTAACCGTCGGGCGCTCAATGCTTACCTGGCGGCGATCTGGCAGCAAAAAACGCCGCTGGCGCTGATGATGATCGATGTCGATTATTTTAAGCGCTATAACGATCGCTATGGCCATCAGGCTGGTGATGAGTGCTTATCTTCTGTCGCGCAGGTGCTTAAAATGGCGGTCCGGGCGGAGGGCGATCTGGTGGCTCGCTACGGCGGCGAAGAGTTTGTCGTCGTGTTGCCCGGGGTGTCCTTAGCGCATGCCACCGCTATTGCCGAGCGCATTCAGCAGAAGATCCGCGAGGCAGGCCTACCGCACGCCGCTTCGGCGGTGGCGTCGGAGGTCACCGTGAGTATCGGGATCGTCGCCTCCGATGGCACGGTCCCGATAGAGACGCTGATCGCCCGGGCGGACAGTGCGCTGTATCAGGCGAAAAATAAAGGACGTAATCAATGGTCTTATTAACCCGGAGACGCTGCCGGGCAAGGGAGAAGGGATGAAACGGATGATGCGGATCGTGCTGCTGGCGCTGCTGCTAACCGGCTGCGCTGGGGAAAAGGGCATTATCGATCGCGACGGATACCAGCTGGACACCCGTCATCCGGCGCAGGCTGCCTATCCGCGAATAAAGGTGTTAGTGATCCACTATACGGCTGACAATTTTGATGTCTCGCTGGCCACGTTGACCGATAAAGAGGTCAGCTCCCACTATTTAATTCCTGAACAGCCCCCGCGTTATCAGCATAAACCGCGGATCTGGCAGCTGGTGCCGGAAGAGGATTTAGCCTGGCACGCCGGGGTAAGCTACTGGCGCGGCAGTACGCGCATTAACGATACCTCCATTGGCATTGAGCTGGAGAACCGCGGCTGGCAGAAGACGGCGGGCGTCAAAAGTTTTACCCCCTTTCATCCGGAACAGATTGCGGCTCTGATCCCGCTGGCGCGCGATATCATCGCCCGCTACCACATCGCGCCGCAGAATGTGGTCGCCCATGCGGATATCGCCCCGCAGCGCAAAGACGATCCGGGGCCGTTATTCCCCTGGCAACAGCTGGCGCAGCAGGGGATCGGCGCCTGGCCTGACGAGCAGCGGGTGGCCTTTTATCTCAACGGGCGGCCGGCCAGCGAGCCAGTGGACCCCGAAATCGTACTGGATTTGCTCTCGCGCTATGGCTATCAGGTGACGCCGGAGATGACCCCCGCGCAGAAGAAGCGGGTGATTATCGCCTTCCAGATGCACTTTCGTCCGCAGCGCTGGGATGGGGTAGCGGATGCGCAAACCGAAGCGATAGCCGAGGCGCTGTTAGAAAAATATGGCCAGGGTTAGCGGTGTAGTTTACCGTGGTCGCGAAGCCAGGCGGCGGTGCGCACGATGCCGTCGTCAAGCGTCACCACCGGCTGATAGCCCAGCTCGTCCTGCGCGCGGGTGATATCGAGCGTAAAATCAAAGTTAAGCTTGGAGACGCCGTAGTGGGTAAACGCGGGTTCTTTGGCGGTTTTATCGCCAAAGCGCTCCATGCTGCGGGCGATAATATCCAGCATCGGATAGGGAACTGAGCGGATCCGGCATTTGATGCCGAGCTCGTCGATCAATTTCTGCACGATGCTCCGCAAGGTGCGCGGTTCGCCGTTGCTGATATTCCACGCGCGGGCGGAGGGAAGATGATCGCAGGCCGGCTGGCTCGCCAGCCACATCGCATGTACGGCGTTTTCATAATAGGTCATGTCGACCAGCGCGCTGCCGCCGCGCGGGAGCAGGACGCTGCCATAATGCTGCATCATTTGCGCCAGCCGGGGGATAAAGACTTTGTCGTGCGGCCCAAACAGGCTCTGCGGCCGCAGAATGGTAAAACGGGTATGCGGGTTAGCCTGCGCCAGCAGGTTGATCACCTCCTCGCTGGCCGCCTTGCTGCGGGCAAACTCGTTGGCGAAGCGGTGTGGACGGAAATCTTCCTGGATATCACGATGATGGTGATAATCAAAATAGAGCGATGTCGAAGAGATATGGACGAAATTGCGCACTCCCCATGCCACTGACCATTCGCCCAGACGACGGGTGGCGCGGACGTTAGCGAGATCGAAAGCCTGCTGAGTGCCCCATGGCGAGGTAAAGCTGGAGCAGTGCCATAGGGTATCGATACCGGCGAGCATCACTTTAGCCTGCGAAGAGACCAGCTCGGTTAAATCTGCCGGGATGAATTCCGCCCCCATTTTGCTCAGAAGCTTGCCCATCGCTTCGTTGCGCCCGGTCGCTCGCACGCTGATGCCCTTGTTGCGCAGATATTCCACTGCGTTGCGGCCTAATCCGCTGGTCGCACCGGTAACCAGTACCTTCATATCACTCTACTGTCCCAGAAAAGAATTTCGTGCGCATTTTTCCGTGATTCTCCCGACTATGCAATGAGAATCATGAAAGAATAACGCTTATCCTTCGACTCTGCCTGAGATTTGTTCGGCCAGCCGGGCGATGCGTTGCGCCATACCGCGGAAAATAAACAGGTGCGCCGGGATCATCAGAAGCCAGTAGATCAGGCCTGGCATACCGTGCGGGTGCCACCAGGCGCGCACGTCCAGTTCACGACGATCGCCTTTATCGTTAATGGTAAAGCTTAATCGGCCCAGCCCGGGCGCTTTCATACCGAATAGCAGGGTGAGCTGTTTTTCTTCCTCCACGATAATTACCTTCCAGCTGTCGACCGTATCGCCGGTTTGCAGATAAGCGCGCTGCGGCCGCCCTTTGGCCAGCCGGTGGCCGACCAGCAGATCCATCGCGCCGCGGGTTTTCCACAGCAGATTGCCGAAAAAATACCCCTCTTCACCGCCGATTTGGTTAACGACCTGCCACAGGGCCTGGCGGCTTGCCTGAGTGGCGACGGTGCAACCTGCCTGCTTCGGATAGTAGCCGTACTCTGGTCGCCAGCGGGCGAAAGCCTGAGCGTCGTAGCCCCAGTCGCTGGAGTTTACTAACTGCTCTTCTTCTTTCAGCGTGCGGCGAACCGCCTGATCGAAGGGGATCAGCGTTTGCGGGATCAGCGCCCGCAGCGCCCGATCGTCAGCGATTAGATCGTGCTTCAGCCCCTGAATCAGCGCCTTGGCGATGGTCGGCGGCACCGAGGTGATGACATTGAGGAACCACACCGAGATCCAGCGCGTCGGCAGGGGAATGGGAATGAGCGGGCGATGTTTACCGCTGACGGCCATAAAGCGAATGAACTGCTGCTGATAACTTAACACCTCCGGACCGGCGGCTTCGAAGACGCGGTGCGCATCGGAGGGATGATTCAGCAGCTCAACCAGGTCAACGAGCAGGTTTTCCAGCGCGACAGGGGTAGTACGCGAACGTACCCAGCGCGGAGGGGTTAGCACCGGCAGGTTATAAACCATGTCGCGCATCACCTCGAAGGCGGCGGAGCCGGCGCCGACGATAATCCCGGCCCGCAGCTCGGTCACCGGCACGCCCGACTCACGCAGGAGATCGCCGGTAATCTGACGAGCGCGCAGATGGTCGGACTGCTCCTGCGCCGGGGCCTGCAGCGAACTGAGAAATATCACCTGGCGCACTGATGACTGACGCAGGGCATCGCGCACATACGTCGCCACCCGCCGCTCATGGGCGATAAAATCACCGCCTTCGCCCATGCCGTGGACCAGATAATAAAGGGTATCGATACCGGTGAGTAGCGCAGGCAGGTCCTGCGGCTGATTGAGATCGACTGACCGGCAGGTAACGCCGGGCAAAGCGAGTTTTTGCAATCGGTCGATATGGCGTGCCGCCGCCAGCACCGGATAGCCCCGCGCGCTTAATGTGCGCACCAAATGCTGGCCAATATAGCCGCTGGCGCCGAGCACCAGAACTGATTGCGACACGCCTGACTCCTTAGCGTTGTAAAAAAGCCTGCCAGTGGGCGACCACCTCGCTCAGCTGCTGACGGTTGACATCCAGGTGAGTGACCAGACGGACAACAGGCGAGGCGTTAATCAATACCCCCTGCGCCTGCATAAACTTGCCGAGCGCCGGGGCCTGCTCTTCGCCGACGCGAACGAACAGCATATTGGTATCGTGACGGGTGACGTCGGCGCCGATAGCGCGCAGCTGCTCCGCCATCCACGCGGCGTTGTCATGATCCTCCTGCAGGCGCTGCACGTTATTTTTCAGCGCGTACAGCCCGGCGGCGGCCAGGATGCCCGCCTGGCGCATCCCGCCGCCGACCATTTTCCGCCAGCGGACGGCGCGGCGAATGTACGCCTCGCTGCCGAGCAGCAGCGAGCCTACCGGAGCGCCAAGCCCCTTTGACAGGCAGATGGTGAAGGAGTCGCAGTATTGGGCGATATCGCGTAACTCGCAGCCGTAGGCCACCACGGCGTTAAAGATGCGTGCGCCGTCGACGTGCAGCGCCAGATTGCGCTGGCGGGTAAACGCCCAGGCTTCCTGCAGATAGTCGCGCGGCAGCACCTTACCGTTATGGGTGTTTTCCAGGCTCAGCAGGCGGGTGGGGGCAAAATGGATATCGTCGGGTTTGATTTTCGCCGCCACTTTATCCAGCGGCAGCGAACCATCCGCCGCGGCGTCGATCGGCTGCGGCTGAATACTGCCGAGGACCGCCGCGCCGCCGGCTTCGTACAGATAGTTATGCGCCCCCTGGCCGACGATATACTCTTCCCCGCGCTGGCAATGGCTGAGCAGGCCAACGAGGTTGGCCTGGGTGCCGGTGGGTAGAAATAGCGCCGCTTCTTTGCCGGCCAGGTCGGCGGCATAGCGCTGCAGTTCATTGACGGTAGGGTCGTCGCCATACACATCGTCCCCGACCGGGGCGGCCATCATGGCCTCCAGCATGGCGCGCCCGGGACGGGTAACGGTATCACTGCGTAAATCGATCACGGCTTTTCCTTGGTCTGGTTCAACGTATTGCTTCTGTTTTACCTGAGCCAGTTGGTTTTCGCCAGTTCGATGACCTCATCGCCGCGCCCGCTGATGATCGCCCGCAGCATATACAGGCTAAAGCCTTTGGCCTGCTCCAGCTTGATCTGCGGCGGGATCGCCAGTTCCTCTTTGGCGACGACGACGTCGACCAGCACCGGACCGTCGGTGCGGAAGGCGGTCTGCAGCGCTTCATCCACCTCGGAGGCTTTTTCAACGCGTATACCTTTGATACCGCAGGCCTCGGCGATGCGGGCGAAGTTGGTATCGTGGAGCTCCGTACCGTCGGTGAGATAGCCCCCGGCCTTCATTTCCATCGCCACGAAGCCCAGCACGCTGTTGTTAAAGATGACAATCTTCACCGGTAGCTTCATCTGCGCCAGCGACAGAAAATCGCCCATCAGCATGCTGAACCCGCCGTCGCCGCACATGGCCACTACCTGCCGCTCCGGCGCAGTGGCCTTGGCGCCGATGGCCTGCGGCATGGCGTTGGCCATTGAGCCGTGGTTGAACGAGCCCAGCAGGCGGCGTTTACCATTCATTTTGAGATAGCGTGCCGCCCAGACGGTCGGGGTGCCGACATCGCAGGTGAAAATGGCATCTTCATCGGCAAAATGACTGATCTGCTGCGCCAGATATTGCGGGTGAATGGCTTTATCGCTGGGTTTAGCCAGATCGTCGAGCCCTTTTCGCGCGTCGCGATAGTGCTCCAGCGCCTTATCGAGGAAGTGGCGATCGGTTTTCTCTTCCAGCAGCGGCAGCAGCGCCTTCAGCGTCGATTTAATATCGCCCACCAGCGCCATGTCGACCTTACTGTGTGCGCCGATGCTGCCGGGGTTGATGTCGATCTGGATAATTTTCGCGTCGGTTGGGTAGAAGGCGCGATAGGGGAACTGGGTGCCCAGCAGGATCAGGGTATCGGCGTTCATCATGGTGTGGAAGCCAGAAGAGAAGCCAATCAGCCCGGTCATGCCCACATCGTACGGGTTGTCGTACTCCACGTGCTCTTTGCCGCGCAGGGCGTGGACGATGGGGGCTTTAATTTTGGCTGCGAACTCCACCAGTTCCTGGTGGGCGCCGGCGCAACCGCTGCCGCACATGAGCGCGATATTGCTGGAGTAGCGAATAAGCTGCGCCAGCTTGCGCAGCTCTTCTTCCGCCGGGGTGACCGTCGGCAGCGGCGCATGATACCAGTGGCTGCTGGCGCTTTCCGGGGCGGCCTTCAGCGCCACATCGCCGGGTAGCACCACCACCGAGACGCCGCGGTTAATCACTGCCTTACGCATCGCCACTGCCAGCACCTGCGGGATCTGCTCCGGCGTGGAGACCAGTTCGCAGTAATGGCTGCACTCGCGGAACAGCTCCTGAGGATGGGTTTCCTGAAAATAGCCGCTGCCGATTTCGCTGGATGGGATGTGGGCGGCGATGGCCAGCACCGGGACATGGTTGCGATGACAGTCAAACAAACCGTTAATCAGATGCAGGTTGCCCGGTCCGCAGGAGCCGGCGCAGACCGCCAGCTCGCCGGTCAGCTGCGCTTCCGCGCCAGCGGCGAAAGCGGCGACCTCTTCGTGCCGGGTGGGCATCCAGTCGATGGTGCCCATGCGGTTAAGGCTATCGCTCAATCCATTGAGGGAATCTCCGGTGACGCCCCAGATACGTTTCACGCCGGCCTGTTCCAGCGTTTTGGCAATGTATGCCGCCACGGTCTGCTTCATGATCTCCATCTCCTTTTTTTGATAACGCCTTCAAGCTTAGATGAAACTGACCGCAATGTAACCGATTACCCCTGATTTTTTGCTGGTTTTATTCCTCTCCGGCTGCGCATACTCTGGAAGTACACAGGATGCAAAACAGGTTGCACATCAAATGGTTAAAGGATTGTTAAACACAGTAAATCGCAGGCTGTCGCATGATGACGCCGGTAAACTCTTGTTACGACTTGCCGTCGGCGGCTTAATGCTTTTCCATGGAATCCATAAGCTGATAGATGGTGTGGATGGCATTAGCGGGATGCTGGCGGCGCAGGGATTGCCCGGGTTTATCGCCTACGGTGTGCTGGTGGGGGAAGTGGTCGCTCCCTGCTTGTTAATTCTCGGCGTCCTGACCCGCCCGGCGGCGTTGGTGCTGGCGTTCACCATGGTGGTGGCGTGGCTGATGGTCGGTCTCGGCAAGACGTTTGCGCTTGATACGGTGGGAGCGTGGGCCATTGAGAATCTGGTCTATTTCTTTGTTGGCGCACTGGCGATTGCGCTACTCGGCGCGGGGCGTTATTCGCTGGCCGGTCAGTCGGCCTGGCGGTAAAAATGCCTCATTCGTCCTGGGGCGTAAAGTCGATACTGTTGGCGATTTGCAATTTTTTCAGTCCGGGAAAGCGTTTATCTCATGTCGCCTGAGCGTTTGTTTATTGTCGCCAGGGATTTTCCCGGAGGCGGCGCATTGCGCCTTCTCCGGGCTACCAAATCGCACAGCGATGTAGCCCCGGTAAGCGGTAGCGCCACCGGGGATTTTGACCTCAGGCGAGAACCAGATCGCTCTGCGGATGACAGGAGCAGGCCAGCACATAGCCGTCGGCGATTTCGGCGTCGGTCAGCGTCATGGTGCTGGTGACGCTGTACTTCCCGGAAACCACTTTGGTTTTGCAGCAGCCGCAGACGCCGGCGCGGCAGGCGACGGTCACCGGCACTTTATTGCTCTCCAGCGCGTCGAGCAGCGTAGTGCCCACCGGCGCGTAAAACTCGCGCGCCGGCTGCAGTTTAGTAAATTTCAGCCCGCTGGTGGCGGCCTCAGCCACCGGGGTGAAGAATTTTTCCTTAAAGAAGCGGGTGACGCCCAGGGCGGCAACATCCTGCTCGACCTTCTCCATATAAGGCGCCGGGCCGCAGGTCATCACGGTGCGGCTGGCTAAATCCGGCACGCTCTGCAGCAGCTCCCGGGTCAGACGGCCGGCGACAAAACCGTGCGTCGCGTTGTGCTCCGCTACCAGGGTGACCGGGTAGTTGCGCCACTCTTCGGCAAAGATTACATCTTCCGGCGAACGCACGTTATAAATCACCTGTACGTCGGCCTGCGGTCGATGCTTAGCCAGCCAGCGGCGCATCGCCATGATCGGTGTCACACCGCAACCGGCGGCCAGCAGCAGGAATTTATCTTCCGCTTTATCGTCGCAGGTAAACTCGCCCATCGCATCGGACAGCCAAAGGTAATCGCCGCGTTTGACCTCGCGGGTCAACCACTGCGAACCCGTACCCTCGTCAATACGGCGAACGGTCAGCGTAATGTATTCGCTGACCCCCGGCGTCGAGGAGAGGGTGTAGGCGCGCAGCGTTTCCGCCGAGTTACGCACGCTAACCAGAGCGTACTGGCCAGCGCGGTACGGATAGTAATCGTGGCACAGCAGCGAAAGGGTCCACACGTCCGGGGTTTCCTGGTGAATGTGGTGAACCTGCATCCGCCACGGGCACTGGGAGGTTGGCATAGTCATCAGGGACTCCTTAAGCGCTCAGCAGCTGCTGCATATCTTGTTCCACGGTGGTCACGGAACGCAGACCAAACTTCTCATTGAGGACCGCCAGCAGATCCGGGGTGAAGAAACCAGGCGCCGTCGGACCGGTGACGATGTTTTTCACACCCAGCGACAGCAGCGTCAGCAGGATGACGATCGCTTTCTGTTCGAACCAGGAGAGCACCAGCGACAGCGGCAGATCGTTGACGCCACAGCCCAGTTTCTCCGCCAGCGTGACCGCCAGAATAATCGCCGAGTAAGCGTCATTACACTGCCCGGCGTCGACCAGGCGCGGCAGCCCTTCGATATCGCCAAAGTCCAGTTTGTTGAAGCGGTATTTACCACAGGCCAGGGTCAGGATCAGGCAGTCATCCGGCACGCTGGTGGCGAAATCGGTGAAGTAGTTACGCTCCCCGCGGGCGCCGTCGCAGCCGCCGACGAGGAAGATATGGCGCAGTTTTTCACGACTGACCAGATCGATCAGCGTATCCGCCGCGCCAAGCAGGGTCTGACGGCCAAAGCCGACGGTGATCAGATGCGGGATTTCGCTGTACGGGAAGCCCGCCATCTGCTGCGCCTGGGCAATGACCGGGGAGAAGTCTTCACCTTCCAGATGGTTCACACCCGGCCAGCCGACAATGCTGCGAGTCCAGATGCGATCGTCGTAGGCGCCGACGGTCGGGTCGATGATGCAGTTAGAGGTCATCACGATGGGGCCCGGGAAGCGGGCGAACTCCACCTGCTGGTTTTGCCAGCCGCTGCCGTAGTTGCCAATCAGATGTTTGAATTTACGCAGCTCCGGATAGCCGTGAGCCGGCAGCATTTCGCCATGAGTATAGACGTTGACGCCGGTGCCTTCCGTCTGCTCCAGCAGGTTATACAGATCCTTCAGATCGTGGCCGGAGATCAGGATGCACTTCCCTTCGGTGGCTTTAACGTTGACCTGAGTCGGCGTCGGATGGCCGTATTTGGTCGTTTCACCGGCGTCGAGGATGCTCATCACTTTGAAGTTCATCTGGCCGATTTCCATCGAACATTCGAGCAGCGCATTCATATCCGCAGGCCAGGTGCCCAGCCATGCCATGATTTTATGGTACTGGGCATAGATAGCGTTGTCGTACTGGCCGAGCACGTGGGCGTGCTCCATATAGGCCGCCGCACCCTTCAGACCGTACAGGCACAGCAGGCGCAGACCGAGAATATTTTCGCCGATGGCGGCTTTATCTTTATTCGGGGTATAGTCCGCCGCCTGACGCTGCAGGTCGCCCAGATCGTCGCTGACCAGCTGCAGGTCGGCGACCGGGCTGTCGACCGCGGCGCTGGCATCGATCGCCAGGCATTGCGCTTTCAGCGCCTCACGCAGGGCAATTGCCTGGCGGGCGTAGCCGACGATGCGCGGGGAATCGAAGTTAACGTTAGTCAGGGTGGAGAAGAAGGCGCGGGGGGCAAAGCTGTCGACCTGATGATCGATAATGCCATATTCGCGCGCTTTAAGCGCCCAGGCGGACAGGCCTTGCAGTGACGCAATCAGCAGATCCTGCAGGTCCGAGGTTTCCGCTGTTTTACCGCACATCCCCTGCGCGTAAGAGCAGCCGTTGCCGGCTGGGGTACGAATGGTTTGTTCACATTGCACACAAAACATGGTCACACCTTTAAAGTTATATTTGATATACATGTTTAAGATTATGCCGCGCGGCAACGGGTGAAAAGGTATTTCTAAGACAACTTAAAGGGAGATTGATTTAGCGCAAATTTGGCGGCAGGAGGGCTGCCGCCAACGGGTGCTCAGGCGGTAAAAAAGGCGATCAGGATCGGGACCAGCAAACTAAGCAGAAAACCGTGCACGATGGCGGCAGGGACGATTTCGACGCCGCCGGAACGCTGCAGTACCGGTAAGGTGAAGTCCATCGAGGTGGCGCCGCACAGCCCCAGCGCCGTGGAGCGGCTGCGGCGAATAAGGCCCGGAATTAACATGATGGCCAGCAGCTCGCGACAGAGATCGTTAAAGAACGCCGCGCTACCGATGACCGGGCCAAAGGATTCGGTGAGTAAAATACCGGAGAGCGAATACCAGCCGAAACCGCTGGCCATTGCCAGACCGGTCTTTAACGGCAGACCGAGAATAAAGGCGTTAAGTATCCCGCCGAGTAATGAACTGGCCGTAACCACCACGGCGACGATCATTCCCCGGCGGTTAAGGACTATTTGTCTCAGACTCATTCCATTATTGCGTAATTGGATACCGACGAGGAACAGGAGAAAAATCAACGTATATTCGCTGGCTTCTGTCGCGTGCTGTAAAAAAGGCAGTCTGGTCAGACCGAGCAGAAAACCGAGCACGACCACACCGCACAGCTGCAGCGATTCCAGGGCCATGGCCAGGCGCGAGGGTAATTTCTCCTGACGATGCTGACTGCGCCATGGCATTTTACTTTCCAGCCACAGCAGGGCGGCGATATTACACAGTAAAATGATAACCACGCTCACCGCGGCGTAATGCAATATTGCCAGCAGGTTGCTGGCCAGATTGTCGAGGAACGCCAGGCTGATACCCATAAAAAAAAGGATTACATAGACAATCCAGCTGAGCATGCGGTTTATCAGCTTTAGCGCGGAGGAGTGACGAAGAGGCAGTAAATAGCCGACGACCAGCGGCAACAGAATAATAAAGAGTCCCGAAAACATGAACGATGCAGCCCTTGCATGATGAGAATAGCGCCCATGACACTACCCAAATCACCGGGCCGAGTAAAGCTGTCGCCAGAAAGAAAAAGCCCGGAGACCCGGGCTTTGAAAAGCGTTAATCGCGTTTTTCCAGCAGGGTGCGATACAGCACGCCGCCGAGGATCCCGCCGACGATTGGCATGACCCAGAACAGCCACAGCTGCTGCAGCGCCCAGCCGCCCTGGAAAATTGCCACCGCGGTGCTGCGCGCCGGGTTGACCGAGGTGTTGGTGACTGGAATGCTGATCAAATGGATGAGGGTCAGCGCCAGGCCGATGGCGATGGGGGCAAAGCCCGCCGGCGCATGTTTATCGGTCGCGCCATGAATAACCAGCAGGAAGCCGCAGGTCAGGACAATTTCAATGACGATAGCCGACAGCATGGAGAAGCCGCCCGGGGAGTGTTCGCCATAGCCGTTGGAGGCGAAGCCGCTGGCGGCGGCATCAAAGCCGGCTTTACCGCTGGCAACCACGTACAGCACCGCCGCGGCAATAATTCCGCCGACCACCTGAGCGATAATATAGCCAATGACCTCTTTTGCCGGAAAACGGCCGCCGGCCCACAGGCCTAAGGTGACCGCCGGGTTGAAATGCCCCCCGGAAATATGGCCGACCGCAAACGCCATGGTTAATACCGTTAAGCCAAATGCCAGCGCGACGCCGGCAAAACCAATACCCAGCTCGGGGAAAGCCGCGGCGAGCACGGCGCTACCGCAGCCGCCAAATACAAGCCAGAAGGTGCCGAAGCATTCGGCTGCTAATTTTCTGAACATAACCACCTCAATTAAATTGTTTACGCGCACGAGCGGACCGTGCCGGTCTTTATTTATCGTGATAAGGGATGACGATAAAAATAAAGCGGCGTTATTCTAGAGATAATCGCCATCCCGGAGCCAGTTAAATATATTGATATTATTTGATTTAGGGCAAGGTGAGTGGATTCCTTTTGCCAGTTTAGCCTTTCCTTTATCCATGGAAGATTATCAATAGTGTAGATCATAACGCCTGAAATAAAACTATTTTGTTTGATGAATAATCAACAGCCGGTAATAGGCGATAAGTGAGTAATTTTATGAATATATTTAATCCGCTGAATATGAGCCACGGATGCGATTAAGCAGAGTGTCATCTTGCCTCCGCCCTCGCTATACTGTTGATTACTGAAGGAGAGTGGTGGTGTAGCGGAGGGGATATGCTTCTTGAGCGCGTAGAAATCGTCGGTTTTCGCGGTATCAATCGTTTGTCGTTGATGCTGGAGCAAAATAACGTCCTGATCGGGGAGAACGCGTGGGGGAAGTCCAGTCTGCTTGATGCGCTGACCCTGCTTTTGTCGCCGGAGTTCGATCTTTATCACTTTGTTCGCGATGATTTCTGGTTTCCCCCGGGCGACATCCAGGGGCGCGAACACCATTTGCATATTATCCTGACCTTCCGCGAAACGGAGCCAGGCCGCCATCGGGTCCGGCGTTTCCGTCCGCTTCAGCGCTGCTGGGTGCCTTGCGATGACGGGTATCACCGGGTGTTCTATCGCCTGGAGGGCGAGCTCGCCGAAGATGACAGCGTGATGACCCTGCGGAGCTTTATCGATGGTGAAGGCGAAGCGTTGGTGCTGGAGGAGATTGATGAGCTGGCCCGACACCTGGTGCGTTTGATGCCGGTGCTGCGCCTGCGCGATGCGCGCTTTATGCGCCGCATCCATAACGGGACGGTACCGCACTCGCCGCAGATAGAGATCACCGCCCGTCAGCTGGATTTTCTCTCCCGTGAACTGGTCAGCCATCCGCAAAATTTATCGGACGGTCAGATCCGTCAGGGGCTATCGGCCATGGTGCAACTGCTTGAGCATTACTTTGCCGAGCAAAGCAGCGCTCAGACGCGGCATCGCCTGATGCGGCGGCGCTCCCATGATGAACAGCGCAGTTGGCGTTATCTGGATATTATCAACCGGATGATCGACAAGCCCGGCGGGCGCAGCCATCGGGTGATCCTGCTGGGGCTGTTTGCCACCCTCCTGCAGGCGAAAGGGACGGTGCGCCTCGATCGCGACGCGCGACCGCTGCTGTTGATTGAAGATCCCGAGACCCGTCTGCATCCGATCATGCTTTCCGTCGCCTGGCACCTGCTGAATTTGTTGCCGCTGCAGCGTGTGACCACCACCAACTCCGGAGAGCTGCTGTCCCTGACGCCGGTAGAGCAGGTCTGCCGGCTGGTGCGTGAGTCGACGCGGGTATCGGCGTGGCGGTTGGGGCCGGGCGGAATGAATGCCGAAGAGAGCCGGCGCATTGCTTTTCACATTCGCTTCAATCGCGCCTCATCGCTCTTCGCCCGCTGCTGGCTGCTGGTGGAGGGAGAGACGGAAACCTGGGTTATCAACGAACTGGCCCGGCAGTGCGGTCATCATTTTGATGCTGAAGGGGTTAAGGTGATCGAATTCGCCCAGTCCGGCCTGAAGCCATTGATCAAATTTGCCCGCCGGATGGGGATCCAGTGGCACGTGCTGGTGGACGGCGATGAGGCGGGGAAAAAATATGCCGCGACGGTACGAGGTCTGCTTAATAACGATCGCGAGCTGGAGCGCGACCATCTGACCAGTCTGCCGGCGCTGGATATGGAACACTTTATGTATCGTCAGGGATTTGATGACGTTTATCATCGGGTGGCGCAGATCCCGGATAATGTCCCGATGAATATGCGGCGGGTGATCACCAAAGCCATCCATCGCTCATCCAAGCCGGACCTGGCGATTGAGGTGGCGATGGAGGCCGGCCGCCGTGGCGTGGACGCTGTGCCGACGCTGCTGAAGAAAATGTTCTCACGGGTGCTGTGGTTAGCCCGCGGTCGTGCCGATTAATCTCACCGCCGTCGTCATTTACGGCGGCACAAAGCTCTCCGGCAGCTAAACAAAACGTCATTGACGAGAAAAATGGGTGTCCTGTTGCCAACGGGTTTCGATAGAATCACCGCCTGGAGCGGCAGGGAAACAGCAGGAATCGGAATATGAAAGTGAAGGGAAAACGCAGGACCGTCTGGTGGCTGTTGGCGATCGTTGTGCTGGGGCTGGCTATCTGGGGATGGCGGATCCTCAATGCGCCGCTGCCGAACTACCAGACGCTGGTAGTTCGCAAAGGGGATCTCCAGCAGAGCGTGCTGGCCACCGGCAAACTGGATGCCCTGCGAAAAGTTGACGTCGGCGCCCAGGTCAGCGGACAGCTGAAAACGCTGCACGTCAATATTGGCGATAAGGTTAAAAAGGATCAGTTGCTGGGGGTTATCGATCCGGAGCAGGCGCAAAACCAGATTAAAGAGGTGGAAGCGACGCTCATGGAGCTGCGCGCCCAGCTCAATCAGGCGCGCGCGGAGAGCAAACTGGCGCAAGTGACTCTGGCCCGTCAGCAGCAGCTGGCGCAGCGCCAGCTGGTCTCGCGGCAGGACCTTGATACCGCGGCCACCGATTTGGCGGTGAAACAGGCGCAGATCGGCACTATTGAAGCGCAAATAAAGCGTAACCAGGCGACGCTCGATACGGCGAAGACCAACCTCGATTACACGCGGATCCTGGCGCCGATGGCCGGCGAAGTGACGCAAATTACCACCCTGCAGGGACAGACAGTGATCGCCGCCCAGCAGGCGCCTAACATTCTGACGCTGGCGGATCTCAGCACCATGCTGGTTAAAGCGCAGGTCTCTGAAGCAGATGTCATCCACCTCAGACCGGGGCAAAAAGCGTGGTTTACCGTGCTGGGCGACCCGCTTACCCGTTATGAAGGTAAACTGAAAGACATTCTGCCGACGCCGGAAAAAGTGAATGACGCCATCTTCTATTATGCCCGCTTCGAGGTTCCGAACCCGCAGGGGATCCTGCGCCTCGATATGACTGCGCAGGTGCACATTCAGCTGGCTGAGGTGAAGAACGTGATTACTATCCCGCTGAGCGCCCTGGGCGACGCGGTAGGCGATAACCGCTACCACGTTCGACTGTTGCGCACCGGTGAGGTCAAAGAGCGTGAGGTTATCATTGGCGCCCGCAATGATACCGACGTCGCAGTGGTGCAAGGTCTGGAAGAGGGCGACGAAGTGATCGTCGGCGAGAGCGCGAGCGGGGCGGCAAAATGACGGCGCTGCTTGAGCTGCGAGATATACGTCGCAGCTATCCTTCCGGCGACGGCAGCGTTGAGGTCCTGAAGGGGATCACCCTCAGCATCCATGCGGGTGAGATGGTGGCGATCGTCGGGGCCTCCGGCTCGGGAAAATCGACGCTGATGAATATCCTTGGCTGCCTCGACAAACCCACCAGCGGCACCTATCGGGTAGCGGGAACCGATATCGCGCAGCTGGATGGCGATGCGCTGGCCCGTCTGCGGCGGGAACACTTTGGCTTTATCTTTCAACGCTACCATCTGCTGTCCCATCTGACCGCCGCGCAGAATGTCGAAGTGCCGGCGGTGTATGCCGGCAGTGAACGGCGCGCGCGCCTGGCGCGCGCTCATGAGCTGCTGGTGCGGCTGGGGCTGGGCGAGCGCGCCGACTATCAACCGTCACAGTTGTCCGGCGGTCAGCAGCAGCGGGTCAGTATCGCCCGCGCCCTGATGAATGGCGGGGAGGTGATCCTCGCTGATGAACCGACCGGCGCGCTGGACAGCCATTCCGGCGAAGAGGTAATGGCGATCCTGCACCAGCTAAAAGCGCAGGGGCACACGGTCATCATTGTGACCCACGATCCGCAGGTCGCCGCTCAAGCGGAGCGGATCGTCGAGATCCGCGATGGCGAGATCGTCCGCAACCCGCCCGCCAGCCGCCAGGGCGGCGGACTGCGCGCCCGTCCGCAGGCGGAGCCTTCGGCGTGGCGTCAGTTTACCAGCGGCTTTCGCGAAGCGCTGGTGATGGCCTGGCGAGCGATGGCGGCGAATAAAATGCGTACCCTGCTGACCATGCTCGGCATTATTATCGGTATTGCCTCGGTGGTGTCGATCGTGGTGGTGGGGGATGCCGCCAAGCAGATGGTGCTGGCAGATATTCGCGCCATCGGCACCAATACCATTGATGTGTATCCTGGTAAGGATTTTGGCGACGACGACCCGCGCTATCAGCAGGCGCTGAAGTATGACGATTTGCTGGCGATCCAGAAGCAGCCGTGGGTGCGCTCCGCCACGCCGGCGGTTTCAAAAAGCCTGCGCCTGCGCGCCAACAATATTGACGTTGCCGCCAGTGCGGAGGGGGTCGGTCCACAGTATTTTAATGTCTACGGCATGACCTTTAGCGAAGGCAATACCTTCAATGAACTGCAGCTCAACAGTCGGGCACAGGTGGTAGTGCTCGACAGCAATACCCGTCGGCAGCTGTTTCCCAATAAAGCGAAAGTGGTGGGAGAGGTGATTCTGGTGGGCAATATGCCGGCCACGGTGATTGGCGTTGCGGATGAAAAGCAGTCGATGTTCGGCAGCAGCAAAATTCTCCGCGTCTGGTTGCCCTACACCACCATGGCGGGAAGAGTAATGGGTCAGTCGTGGCTGAACTCCATCACTGTGCGCGTTCATGAAGGCTACGACAGTGAAACCGCAGAGAAACAGCTGCTGCGTCTGCTGGAGCTGCGGCATGGTAAAAAAGATGTATTCACCTGGAATATGGACAGCGTCTTGAAAACCGCCGAAAGGACCACACATACCTTACAGCTGTTCCTGACATTGGTGGCGGTGATTGCCCTGGTGGTCGGCGGGATTGGCGTAATGAATATTATGCTGGTGTCGGTGACCGAACGAACCCGGGAGATCGGCATCCGCATGGCGGTTGGCGCCCGGGCCAGCGATGTGCTGCAGCAGTTTCTCATTGAAGCGGTGCTGGTTTGCCTGGTCGGTGGCGCGCTGGGCGTAGCATTGTCGCTGATGATCGCCTTTATTTTACAGCTGTTTCTCCCCGGCTGGGAGATTGGTTTTTCTCCGCTGGCGCTGCTGACGGCGTTTCTCTGTTCGACGCTGACCGGGGTGCTGTTTGGTTGGCTGCCTGCGCGCAACGCGGCGCGGCTCGATCCGGTGGATGCCCTGGCGCGAGAATAGGCGGGGCGAGAAATAAAAATGCCAGTCAGAAGGACTGGCATTTTATTAGCAGGATGTACACAATGAAGCAAAAGAGTTATGCAGCCGTTTCCGCTTCCACAGGGACGATCACGCTGGCGTGGTTGCCTTTTGGCCCCTGGTGAACATCAAACCGAACGGCTTGTCCGGCTTTTAGCGTTCTGTAACCATCCATCTGGATGGTGGAGTAATGGGCGAAAATGTCTTCGCCGCCGCCCTCAGGGCAGATAAAACCGAACCCTTTGGCATTGTTGAACCACTTAACAGTACCCATTTCCATACTTCGACATCCTTCGTAAATCTTTATTAGTAAGATGGAATGAACCGGTGGTGGAGTGACGAGTTGTTCAATTGCTCGCCAACTCTCGCCACTACAATTTAGAGAAATACGAAAACGCGTCAAGCGATTGAGGAGGGGGAACGGCGAAAAATGCGTCAAAATTTGAAGCAGTTAACGCTATTGCCGGGGAATGTGACAGCCGTCGCGGATAGAAGCGATAGATGATAGTTATCTATGATCTATTGTAGATTTGTGATGAGCATAACCTCTGGTCATCGACAGGCCTCCGCCTGTTGGCAACAGCAACCGATGATGAACACTGACGATGAGTAAGAGAGATTGGCTGGACTTCGAGCACCTGGTTGACGACGAAGTTCGTGATGCGATTAAACCGCCATCTATGTATAAAGTGATATTGGTCAATGATGACTACACTCCGATGGAGTTTGTTATTGACGTGTTACAAAAATTCTTTTCTTATGATGTTGAACGTGCAACGCAACTGATGCTCACGGTTCACTATGAAGGTAAGGCGATTTGTGGCGTGTTTACCGCGGAAGTGGCGGAGACCAAAGTCGCTATGGTGAATCAGTACGCGAGGGAGAACGAGCATCCATTGCTGTGTACGCTGGAAAAAGCCTGAATACAGGCATGAAAATTGGGGGAGGTGCCTATGCTCAATCAAGAACTGGAACTCAGTTTAAATATGGCTTTCGCCAGAGCGCGCGAGCACCGTCATGAGTTTATGACCGTCGAGCACTTGCTGCTGGCTCTGCTAAGCAACCCCTCGGCCCGTGAGGCCCTGGAAGCGTGTTCAGTGGACCTGGTGGCATTGCGTCAGGAACTTGAAGCCTTCATCGAACAAACCACACCCGTTCTGCCAGCCACGGAAGAAGAGCGCGACACCCAGCCGACGCTAAGCTTCCAGCGTGTGCTGCAGCGCGCCGTCTTCCACGTACAATCTTCTGGCCGCAGCGAAGTGACCGGCGCCAACGTGCTGGTGGCGATTTTCAGCGAGCAGGAGTCGCAGGCCGCCTACCTGCTGCGTAAACATGAAGTGAGCCGTCTTGATGTGGTGAACTTCATTTCTCATGGTACACGCAAAGACGAGCCGAGCCAGTCTTCCGATAACAGCGGAAGCCAGCCTGGCAATGAAGAGCAAGCCGGCGGGGAGGAACGTATGGAAAACTTCACCACCAACCTCAATCAGCTTGCTCGCGTCGGCGGCATTGATCCTCTGATCGGCCGTGAAAAAGAGCTGGAGCGCGCGATTCAGGTCCTGTGCCGTCGGCGGAAAAATAACCCGCTGCTGGTGGGGGAATCCGGCGTCGGTAAAACCGCGATCGCCGAAGGCCTTGCCTGGCGTATTGTGCAGGGCGATGTGCCGGAAGTGATGGCCGACTGCACTATCTACTCGCTCGACATTGGCTCTTTGCTGGCAGGGACCAAATATCGTGGCGATTTTGAAAAACGCTTCAAAGCGTTGCTCAAACAGCTGGAGCAGGATACCAACAGCATCCTGTTTATTGATGAAATCCACACCATTATCGGTGCGGGGGCGGCGTCTGGCGGCCAGGTCGATGCGGCTAACCTGATCAAACCGCTGCTTTCCAGCGGCAAGATCCGGGTGATCGGCTCCACCACTTACCAGGAGTTCAGCAACATCTTTGAAAAAGATCGTGCGCTGGCCCGCCGTTTCCAGAAGATCGATATTACCGAACCGTCGGTGGAAGAGACGGTCCAGATTATCAACGGCCTGAAGCCGAAGTACGAAGCGCACCATGATGTGCGTTATACCGCCAAAGCGGTGCGTGCGGCGGTTGAACTGGCGGTGAAATACATTAACGATCGTCATCTGCCGGATAAGGCGATTGACGTCATTGACGAAGCGGGCGCGCGGGCGCGCTTAATGCCGGTCAGCAAGCGTAAGAAAACGGTTAACGTGGCGGATATCGAATCAGTGGTGGCGCGCATTGCGCGGATCCCTGAGAAGAGCGTCTCCCGCAGCGATCGCGACACGCTGAAAAACTTGGGCGACCGTCTGAAAATGCTGGTCTTTGGACAGGATAAAGCCATCGAGGCGCTGACCGAGGCTATTAAAATGGCGCGCGCCGGGCTGGGCCATGAGCACAAGCCGGTGGGATCGTTCCTGTTCGCCGGGCCGACCGGGGTCGGGAAAACCGAAGTGACCGTCCAGCTGGCGAAGGCGTTAGGGATTGAGCTGCTGCGCTTTGACATGTCCGAATATATGGAACGTCATACCGTCAGCCGTTTGATCGGGGCGCCTCCGGGCTACGTCGGCTTCGATCAGGGCGGGCTGCTGACCGATGCGGTGATTAAACATCCGCACGCGGTATTGCTGCTTGATGAGATCGAAAAAGCGCATCCGGACGTGTTCAACCTGCTGCTGCAGGTGATGGATAACGGGACGCTGACCGATAATAACGGCCGTAAAGCGGACTTCCGCAACGTGGTGCTGGTGATGACCACCAACGCCGGGGTGCGGGAAACCGAGCGTAAATCGATTGGCCTTATTCAGCAGGACAACAGTCCGGATGCGATGGATGAGATCAAAAAGATCTTTACGCCGGAGTTCCGTAACCGCCTCGACAACATCATCTGGTTCGATCATTTGTCTACCACGGTGATCCATCAGGTTGTCGACAAGTTTATCGTCGAGCTGCAGGTCCAGCTGGACCAGAAAGGCGTCTCCCTGGAAGTGAGTCAGGAAGCGCGCGACTGGCTGGCGACGAAAGGCTACGATCGGGCGATGGGGGCACGTCCAATGGGACGCGTCATTCAGGACAACCTGAAAAAACCGCTGGCGAACGAGCTGCTGTTTGGCTCGCTGGTCGACGGTGGTCAGGTCACTGTCTCTCTGGACAGCGACAAAAATACGCTGACTTACGACTTCCAGAGCGCTCCGAAGCACAAACCGGAAGCGGCCCACTAAGGCGATATCTTCAATGTAAAAAACCGGCCAGGGGCCGGTTTTTTTTGCTGACGGCAGAAATGAAAAGACCGGGAATTATCCCGGCCTTCAGCATCTGACGCCTTAGGGGCGAAAACAATCAGCGACTACGGAAGACAATGCGGCCTTTGCTCAGGTCGTACGGGGTCAGCTCAACAGTCACTTTGTCGCCCGTCAGAATGCGGATGTAGTTTTTACGCATTTTACCGGAGATATGCGCGGTTACCACGTGACCGTTTTCCAGTTCTACGCGGAACATAGTGTTAGGCAACGTTTCAAGTACGGTGCCCTGCATTTCAATATTGTCTTCTTTGGCCATCTAGTCCTCTGGGGTATCACTACCGTAGTTTTGAACCGGCAAGATAATGCCGAAGTTCATCATGTAAGTAAAGTTTTACGTATCTACCCTGAATCATTCACCTTGCCGCAAGGCGCATAGTCAGCGCAGCGGCTACGGAAATATGACGGGTATGAATCGCCGAAGTAGTTTTGGCGCATTGCCCGGGACACACACGGCCATGCCGCGTGACAGGCGCAAACGTAAAGGGGAGTGACAGAACGATGGGCGTTATCTGACTCTTATTATTCCCAAACGGCGGCGGGGCAACAGGCAGAAGCTACTCTACCGCGCAATTATACCATCCTGACGCAAAATGTGCTGAAAACATTTTATTATCCGCCAGGAAATAGCACCCGCGGCACCCAAAATCGCTCGGGCAGTCGGTAGCCGCGTAATACCGACAGATAGTCCAGATAATCGCGGCGGGGAATATCCACTGCGCCTAATGACGCGGTATGGTTGTTCAGTACCTGGCAGTCAATTAATTTACCGCCGCTGTGCGCAAAGTCCTGGCAAAATACCAGCAGCGCGGTTTTGGAGGCATTTTCTGCCCGGCTAAACATCGATTCGCCGCAAAACAGCGCTCCCTGCGCTACGCCGTACATTCCTCCCACCAGGGTATTCTCCTGCCAGACTTCAATGGAGTGGGCATGACCCAGCTCATGCAGCTGGTGATAGGCGCGAACGATACTGCTGGTTATCCAGGTGCCTTCGTCACGATCGCTGGCGCAGCCCTCAATCACTTCGCCAAAGGCGTGGTTGAGCGTGACCCGGTAGGGCGAACGCTGATGAAAGCGCTTCATGCTGCGGCTAAGATGGAAGTGCTCTGGCCAAAGTACCGCCCGGGGGTCGGGCGACCACCAGAGGATCGGGTCGCCAGGGGAAAACCAGGGAAAAATACCACGCTGATAGGCCATCAGCAGCCGCGCGGGGCTCAGATCGCCGCCGAGCGCCAGCAGGCCATTAGGTTCTCGCAAGGCGCCTTCCGGAGAGGGGAAGGCGATAGAGTGCCGGGAGAGCTGAACCAGACGCATTTTAACCTCAATACGCATCAGCAAAAATTAGATAATAGAATAGCCTACAGACGCTGTTTAAACTGGAAGTACCGGCCCTGTTTAGCGAGCAGCTCCGCGTGACTACCTTGCTCAATTATCTGGCCGTTGTCCATGACTATTATCTGATTAAAACCCGCCAGGCCCCGCAGGCGATGGGTCACCATCAGCACGGTTTTGTCGCGCATGACATCTGCCAGCAGATGCAGGATCTGGCTTTCGGTGGCCGCATCCAGACCTTCTGTCGGTTCATCGAGCAGCATCAGCGGCGCATCGTGGAGCAGCGCGCGGGCAATGGCCAGTCGGCGCAGTTCGCCGCCGGAGAGCTGACGCCCGCCTTCGCCCAGCCAGCCGTTAAGACCACCATCTTGCAGCAGTTTTTCGAGGCCCACCTTCTCAAGGGTAGCGCTGAGATGAGCGTCATCCGCTTCAGGCGCCGCCAGCAGCAGGTTGTCGCGCAGGGTGGCGCTGAACAGGTGCACGCGCTGCGGCACTACGCTCATTGCCTGCCGCAGAGTGGCTTCGCTGAGGCCGGAGAGCGGCTGATTGTTGAGCAGAATCTCTCCCTGTGACGGGTCCCAGGCGCGGGTAAGCAACTGCAACAGCGTCGATTTTCCGCAGCCGGTCCGGCCAAGAATGGCGATGTGCTCTCCGGCGGCAATCTGCAGGGAAATATTCTCCAGGGCAGGGGAGGGCTGCTGAGGATAGCGGAAGGTGACCTCCTGAAGCGTTAGGGCCACCTGCGCTGGCGGACTGGCTTCATCTTCGACAAAGGTGACCTCCGGCTGCTGGTCGGTAATCTGCGAGATCCGCCGCGCGGAGGCCATCACCTGGCCTAAATGCTGGAAAGCGCCAGTGACTGGCGCCAGGGCTTCAAAAGCCGCCAGCGCGCAGAATACGAATAGCGCGATCAGCGCCCCGGGCTGACTATTGCCGCCGACGCCGTCTGAGGCCAGCCAGAGCATGGCCACCACGGCGATGCCACCGATTAACAGCATTACCGCCTGCGAAACCGCGGTCAGCTCGGCCTGGCGCCGCTGTGCATCCTGCCAGCTCAGCTCGGTCTTTTCCATTTGTGCGCGGTAGCGGTCGCTGGCGTTAAATACCATCAGCTCCGCCTGACCCTGCAGCCAGGCGGTGAGCTGTTGGCGATACTGGCCGCGCAGCTGCGTCATACTTTCGCCGGCTGGCTTACCTGCGCGATAGAACAGCGGCGGCATAACCAGCAGAGTCGCCAGCATGATACCGCCGAGCGTCAGCGCGAGGGGGACGTCGAGCAGACTTAATCCGCAGGTGACGACCACAATCACCACCAGCGCGCCGACCAGCGGCGAAATGACCCGCAGGTAGAGATGATCCAGGGTGTCAACGTCGGCCACCACCCGGTTGAGCAGCTCACCCTGGCGAAAGCGCGCCAGCCCCGCCGGAGAGAGGGGGAGCAGTTTGCTGAAGGTGAAAACGCGCAGGTGCTGCAGCACGCGAAAGGTAGCGTCGTGGCTGACCAGGCGCTCAAAGTAGCGCCCGGCGGTACGGATAATTGCCGCGCCGCGAACGCCCGCGGCAGGCAGCATATAGTTAAAACTGTAGATCCCGGCGACGCCCACCACCGCTGAAGCGGAGAGGAACCAGCCGGAGAGCGTCAGCAGGCCGATGCTGGCCAGCAGGGTCACAATGGCCAGCACGACGCCAAGCAGCAGCATCCATTTATGGCGCTTATAGAGCGCCAGATAGGGTAAAAGTGCGCGCATTTAAATCTCCTCCTGACGATGGGCCAGCAGCGCCGAGAAGACCCCACCAGCACGGGCCAGCGTGGCGTAGTCGCCTTGTTCGATAATCTGTCCGTCTTGCATCACCCAGACGTCGTCCCAGTCGGCCAGCCCCTCAAGCTGATGGGTGACCAGCAGCGTGGTTTGCTCACTGGAAGCGTGGATCAGGGCCTGCATGACTCGCTGTTCGCTATGGGCGTCAAGGCTGGCGGCAGGTTCATCCAGCAGCAGCAGGCGGCACGGCACCAACAGCGCGCGGGCGACCGCGATACGCTGCGCCTGGCCTACCGACAGACGCCCCGCCTGATCGCCTACGGCGGTATGGATCCCCTGCGGCAGCAGGGCGATAAACTCGCTGACCCAGGCCTTGTCCAGCGCCAGCCTAAGCTGTGCTTCGCTAGCTTCGGGCCACGCCAGCAGCACGTTTTCCCGCAGCGTGGCGGCAGGTAACTGCGGATTCTGTCCTACCCAGCTCAGCAGGCGGCGCCAGCGCTCAGCGTCCAGCTCGCGCAGCTCTACGCCGTTGACCATCAGCGACCCCTCATAGGGCAGAAAGCCGAGCAGTGTATTCAGCAAAGAGCTTTTCCCGGATCCGCTCTGGCCGACCAGCACCACGCGAGCGCCGGCGGGCAGCGCAAAATTAAGCGGCCCCGCCAGAACTTTACCTTCCGGAGATTTGATCACCAGGTCGCGCGCTTCCACGCTAATCAGATCGTTGTCATTTAACGTTTTCTCGCCACGCTCTACCTGGGTCAGCGGCGTTTCCATAAACGTTTTCAGGCTGTCTGCGGCGCCCACGGCCTGAGCTTTGGCATGGTAGAAGGTACCCAGGTCACGTAACGGCTGGAAAAATTCCGGGGCGAGGATCAGCGTCAGGAATCCGGCCATCAGCGTGACGCCCGCGCCATAGTGGCCGAAGTTCAGCTCGCCAAGGTAAGAAAAGCCAAAATACACCGCTACCAGCGCAATGGAGAGGGAGGTGAAAAACTCCAGAACCCCGGAGGAGAGGAAGGCCAGACGCAGGACTTCCATGGTGCGTTGGCGAAAATCCTGCGAGGCGTCGCGAATATTATCGGTTTCTGCCTGACCGCGATGAAAAATACGCAGGGTTTCCATGCCGCGCAGGCGGTCGAGGAAGTGGCCGCTGAGGCGGGCCAGCGCCTGGAAGTTACGCCGGTTGGCGTCGGCGGCGCCCATCCCGACCAGCGCCATGAAAAGCGGGATCAGCGGGGCGGTGCCGAGAAGGATCAGCGCGGCGGCCCAGTTAATCGGAAAAATAGTAATAACGATCAGCAGCGGTACGCAGGCCGCCAGCGTCATCTGGGGCAGGTAGCGGGCATAATAGTCGTGCATGTCGTCGATTTGCTCAAGAATAAGCGTTGCCCAGCTGCCGGCCGGTTTGCCCTGGATCCACGCCGGGCCTGCCTGCTGGAGGCGGTCAAGAACCTGGCGGCGAATTTCATAGCGAATATGCTGCCCGGCCTGAAAGCCGACCCGCTCACGCAGCCAGACCACCCAGGCGCGTAGTACAAAGATCAGCACCAGCAGCGTGAGCGGCAGCAGCAGGGCGGTCGCTGGAATATTCTCCATCACCATCCGGTGCAGGATCCGCGCCAGGAACCAGGCCTGCGCCACGATCAGCAGACCGCTCGCCACGCCAAGCAGGCGGGAAATCATCAACCAGCGACGGGAGATAATGCTTTGCTGTTTTAACCAGCGGGTTAACTCTTGTTGACGGGTTTTATTCATTGCGCGCTTTGCAGGTGTCGTTATCGGAGTATTGGGCACGGCAATGTTACATCGCAGCAAAAATAAAGGCGACTTTTCGTCGCCTTCTTTACCTTTGTTACTGACTTGTAAAGATTATTTGCAAGCGTCAGCCAAACCGTCGAGGTAACGCTCCGCATCCAGCGCCGCCATGCAGCCGGTGCCCGCAGAAGTGATGGCCTGACGATAGATATGGTCCATGACATCGCCGGCGGCGAACACGCCCGGGATGCTGGTCTGGGTCGCATTGCCGTGGATACCGGACTGCACTTTGATGTAGCCGTTCTCCAGCTCCAGCTGGCCCTCAAAGATGGCGGTGTTCGGGCTGTGGCCGATGGCGACAAATAAACCAGCCACTTCCAGGGACTCGACATTGTCGCTGTTTTTGGTATCGCGCAGGCGCAGGCCGCTGACGCCCATCTGGTCGCCGGTCACCTCTTCGAGGGTACGATCGGTATGCAGCACGATGTTGCCGCTTGCCACTTTATCCATCAGGCGTTTGATGAGGATTTTTTCCGCACGGAAGGAATCGCGACGGTGGATCAGGTGTACCTCAGAGGCGATATTCGACAGATACAGAGCCTCTTCCACTGCGGTGTTGCCGCCGCCGATCACCGCCACTTTCTGGTTGCGATAGAAGAATCCGTCGCAGGTAGCGCACGCGGAAACGCCGCGGCCTTTGAAGGCTTCTTCGGAAGGCAGGCCCAGGTAACGGGCGGAAGCGCCGGTGGCGATGATCAGCGCGTCACAGGTGTACTCGCCGCTGTCGCCTGTCAGACGGAACGGGCGGTTTTGCAAATCGACGCGGCTGATATGGTCGAAAATGATCTCGGTTTCAAATTTTGCGGCATGCTCGTGCATGCGCTCCATCAGCAGCGGACCGGTGAGATCGTTCGGATCGCCTGGCCAGTTTTCCACTTCCGTCGTGGTGGTCAGCTGACCGCCTTTTTCCATCCCGGTGATCAGCACCGGCTGCAGGTTGGCGCGTGCGGCATAGACCGCCGCGGTGTATCCCGCAGGTCCAGAACCAAGGATAAGCAGTTTACTGTGTTTGGCTGTGCCCATGAGATCCCCATAATAATTGGCATACATTGTGCTGGGATTGTAGGGAATTTGTTGTCGTAAAAAAAGAGCACAGCGATTTTGTTAACGATGTGTGCAATAGAAGCTGCCAATGAATTGGTGATTTTCCCGGCAAGGAATATAACTATTTCTACTGTCGGCGGGACAATTATAAGACGAAAAAATGAGAATCAACCAGGGCGGATGATGAATATCTGGCATCTTGTACTAAAAATCGATGTTTTGCTTTGACAATCACCTGTGCTTTTGCGAAAACATTCAAGGAAGAAGAAAAGCAGTATTTAGCGTGCGGCGAATTTTCATGCACGCAAATGCCATTTTTATCCGGGTTAACGAAATCTACGCATGGTGTGGACAGACGCCATGCGTGATGTCGGTGACTGCCGTCAGGCAACGGGCTTCTCACGTACCCCTGGGTTACCCAATGTCGTACGGGTGATAACAGGATGGGCTCTGGCAGTGAAGGCTCAGAGCCGGAACAGGAGTAGGGAAGGAATACAGAGAGACAATAATAATGGTAGATAGCAAGAAGCGCCCTGGCAAAGATCTCGACCGCATTGATCGTAACATCCTGAATGAATTGCAGAAAGATGGGCGAATTTCTAACGTCGAGCTTTCTAAACGGGTGGGACTTTCTCCGACGCCTTGCCTTGAGCGTGTGCGTCGTCTTGAAAGACAGGGTTTTATTCAGGGCTATACGGCGCTGCTCAACCCGCATTATCTGGATGCATCACTTCTGGTATTTGTTGAGATTACTCTGAATCGTGGCGCACCGGATGTGTTTGAGCAATTTAACGCCGCAGTGCAAAAACTTGAAGAAATTCAAGAGTGTCATCTGGTTTCCGGTGATTTCGACTATCTGTTGAAAACCCGTGTACCGGATATGTCAGCGTATCGTAAATTACTGGGCGAGACCTTGCTGCGCCTGCCGGGCGTTAACGACACCCGTACCTACGTGGTAATGGAAGAAGTCAAGCAAAGTAATCGTCTGGTTATTAAGACGCGCTAACACGGAACAGGTGCAAACTCGACGTAGTTTGATTACACTCCTGTTAATCCATACAGCAACAGTGCCGGGGAGACCCGGCGCTGTTGTCCGTTTTAGCAGCAGGCAGGAAACAGCCTGATACCTGGAGAGCCTTTCTTGAGCCAGGAATACACCGAAGACAAAGAAGTCAAACTAACCAAACTCAGCAGCGGGCGCCGACTCCTTGAGGCGATGCTCATCCTTTGCTCCCTCTTCGCCATCTGGCTGATGGCGGCACTACTGAGCTTTAACCCCTCGGACCCCAGCTGGTCGCAAACGGCATGGCATGAGCCTATTCATAATTTAGGCGGCGCCCCCGGCGCGTGGCTTGCCGATACCCTCTTTTTCATTTTTGGCGTCATGGCCTACACCATCCCGGTGATCATCATCGGCGGATGCTGGTTTGCCTGGCGGCATCAGGAAAACGACGAATACATTGATTATTTTGCCGTTTCCCTTCGCCTCATCGGTGCGTTAGCCCTGATCCTGACCTCCTGTGGTCTGGCGGCGATTAACGCCGATGATATCTGGTACTTCGCCTCCGGCGGGGTGATCGGCAGCCTGCTGAGCACCACGCTGCAACCCCTACTGCACAGCAGCGGCGGCACCATCGCCCTGTTGTGTATCTGGGCGGCCGGGCTGACGCTGTTCACCGGCTGGTCGTGGGTCAGCATTGCGGAAAAGCTGGGCGGCGGCATCCTGTCCGTTCTCACCTTTGCCAGCAACCGTACCCGTCGGGATGATACCTGGGTCGATGAAGGCGAATACGAAGACGACGAGGAAGAGTACGACGACGAAGAGGCGGCCAGGCCGCAGGAATCGCGTCGCGCCCGTATCTTACGCAGCGCGCTGGCGCGGCGTAAGCGTCTGGCCGAGAAGTTTACCAACCCTATGGGGCGTAAAACCGACGCTGCGCTTTTCTCCGGCAAACGGATGGATGACGGCGAAGAGGTGGTGCAATACAGCGCCAGCGGGGCGCCTGTTGCCGCCGACGATGTACTGTTTTCCGGCGCCAGCGCCGCGCGTCCCGCAGAGGATGATGTGCTGTTCTCCGGCGCCAGCGCCGTGCGCCCGGGCGATTTCGACCCTTACGATCCGTTGTTGAATGGCCACAGTATCGCTGAGCCGGTAAGCGCAGCGGCGGCGGCTACTGCCGCGCCGCAGGCGTGGGCAGAATCACCGGTGGGCCATCACGGCGCTGCGCCAGCTTATCAGCCGGAAGCCAGCTATCCGCCGCAGCAGGCGTATCAGCCTGAACCCGCTCCGTTCCAGCAGGCTGCTTATCAGCCGCCAGCGGGGCAAACCGCACCGCAGGCGTATCAGCCTGAGCCAGCGCCGTATCAACAGCCGGTTTACGATCCGCGTG
>NZ_JBPYUI010000001.1:0-215405 GCF_051858335.1 Klebsiella sp. K47 | reverse complement strand
CCGGTCAACCTGCGCCGCAGGCCTATCAGCCTGAGCCAGCGCCGTATCAGCAGCCGGCTTACGATCCGTATGCCGGTCAACCTGCGCCGCAGGCCTATCAGCCTGAGCCAGCGCCGTATCAGCAGCCAACTTACGATCCCTATGCCGGTCAGCCTGCGCCTCAGACCTATCAGCAGCCGGCTTACGATCCGAATGCCGGTCAGCCCGCGCCGCAGACCTACCAGCAGCCGGCTTACGACCCGCATGCCGGCCAGCCCGCGCCGCAGCCGTATCAGCCGGAGCCAGCGGCGTATCAGCCGCAAAGCGCGCCAGTTCCCCCACCGGAGCCAGAGCCCGAGGTTGTGCAGGAGGAAGTGAAACGTCCGCCGCTCTATTATTTCGAGGAAGTGGAAGAGAAGCGGGCGCGCGAACGCGAGCTGTTGGCCTCGTGGTATCAGCCAATTCCTGAGCCGGAAAGTCCGATTGCCACTAAACCGCTGACGCCGCCGACCACTGCGTCCAAACCGCCAGTGGAGACAACCGTAGTCTCTGCGGTAGCGGCTGGGGTGCATCAGGCTACCGCCGCCAGCGGCGGCGCGGCGGCAGCAACCTCGTCCACTGCCGCATCCGCTGCGGCTACGCCATTGTTCAGCCCGGCGTCCAGCGGCCCACGGGTTCAGGTGAAAGAGGGCATCGGTCCAAAACTACCGCGGCCCAATCGCGTGCGTGTTCCTACGCGTCGGGAACTGGCCTCCTACGGCATCAAGCTACCGTCGCAGCGGGAGGCGGAACAGCGCGCGCGGCAGGCGGAGCGCGATCCGCATTATGATGATGAGCTGCTCTCGGATGAGGAAGCGGATGCTATGGAGCAGGATGAACTGGCTCGCCAGTTCGCCGCCACCCAGCAGCAGCGCTACGGTCATCGCTGGGAAGACGATAACGCGACTGATGACGATGAGGCCGACGCCGCGGCGGAAGCGGAGCTGGCGCGTCAGTTTGCCGCTACCCAGCAGCAGCGGTACGCTACCGAGCAGCCGCCGGGCGCCAACCCGTTCTCGCCGGCAGATTATGAATTCTCGCCGATGAAAACGTTGGTCAATGACGGCCCGAGCGAACCGCTGTTTACGCCGACGCCGGAAGTCCAGCCGCAGCAGCCGGCCCAGCGCTATCAACAACCGGCGGCCGCTCCGCAGCAGGGTTATCAAGCTGCGCAGCATCAGCCGATACACCATCAGCCTGTGCCGCCGCAGCCGCAGTCCTATCCGACTGCGTCGCAGCCCGTGCAGCCGCAACAACCGGTTGCCCCTCAGGGGCATCAGCCTGCCGCCCCTGCGCCGCAGGAGAGCCTGATCCACCCGCTGCTGATGCGCAATGGCGATAGTCGACCGCTGCAAAAGCCGACCACGCCACTGCCGTCGCTGGATCTGCTTACCCCGCCGCCGAGTGAAGTCGAGCCGGTGGATACCTTTGCTCTCGAGCAGATGGCACGCCTGGTGGAAGCGCGACTCGCCGATTTCCGCATTAAAGCGGATGTGGTGAACTACTCACCGGGGCCGGTGATCACCCGCTTCGAACTGAATCTGGCGCCTGGCGTTAAGGCCGCACGGATCTCTAACCTGTCACGGGACCTGGCGCGATCGCTGTCAACGGTCGCCGTGCGCGTGGTGGAGGTGATCCCGGGCAAACCGTATGTCGGGCTTGAGCTGCCGAATAAAAAACGCCAGACCGTCTACCTGCGTGAAGTGCTCGACAACGCCAAGTTCCGTGATAACCCATCTCCGCTCACCGTGGTGCTGGGCAAAGACATCGCTGGCGATCCGGTAGTAGCCGATCTGGCGAAAATGCCGCATCTGCTGGTGGCCGGTACCACCGGTTCCGGTAAGTCTGTTGGCGTCAACGCCATGATCCTCAGCATGCTCTACAAGGCGCAGCCGGAAGATGTGCGTTTCATTATGATCGACCCGAAAATGCTCGAGCTGTCGGTCTACGAAGGAATTCCGCACCTGCTGACGGAAGTGGTCACCGACATGAAAGACGCCGCCAATGCGCTGCGCTGGAGCGTCAATGAGATGGAGCGCCGCTACAAGCTGATGTCGGCGCTGGGCGTGCGTAACCTCGCGGGCTACAACGAGAAGATCGCCGAAGCCGCGCGCATGGGACGTCCGATCCCGGATCCGTACTGGAAGCCTGGCGACAGCATGGACGCCGTACATCCGGTGCTGGAAAAACTGCCGTACATCGTGGTGCTGGTGGATGAATTCGCCGATCTGATGATGACCGTCGGCAAAAAGGTGGAAGAGCTGATCGCTCGCCTGGCGCAGAAAGCGCGCGCGGCGGGGATCCACCTGGTGCTGGCGACACAGCGTCCGTCGGTAGATGTTATTACCGGCCTGATAAAGGCCAACATCCCGACGCGCATCGCCTTTACCGTGTCGAGTAAAATTGACTCACGTACCATTCTCGATCAGGGCGGCGCGGAATCGCTGCTGGGTATGGGGGATATGCTTTACTCCGGGCCGAACTCTACCACGCCGGTGCGTGTCCACGGGGCGTTTGTGCGCGACCAGGAAGTCCACGCCGTGGTTCAGGACTGGAAAGCCCGCGGTCGCCCGCAATATGTGGATGGCATTACCTCCGACAGCGAAAGCGAAGGCGGCGGTGGCGGCTTCGACGGCGGGGAAGAGCTGGATCCGTTGTTCGATCAGGCAGTCAACTTTGTGACCGAGAAGCGCAAAGCGTCGATTTCCGGGGTTCAGCGTCAGTTCCGCATCGGCTATAACCGTGCCGCGCGTATTATCGAACAGATGGAAGCGCAGGGTATCGTCAGCGAGCAGGGCCATAACGGTAACCGCGAAGTGCTGGCGCCGCCGCCCTTTGAATGAGTGCAAAGTTGGGTAAATAAGCGCAAAATCAGCCAATTCTTCTGTCCCACCGCCGCCGGCGGTCCTACAGTAGGGGCAGAAGAGGCTCCCGCGTCGGGAGTGACGCACATTAAGGAAGAACAATGAAAAAACTCGCAATCACCTGTGCATTACTGTCTGGTATGGTCGTCAGCCAGGTCTGGGCAGATGCGGCCAGCGACTTAAAAAGCCGTCTTGATAAAGTGAGCAGCTTCCATGCCAGCTTCACGCAAAAAGTTACCGACGGCAGCGGTAACGCCGTGCAGGACGGGCAGGGAGACCTGTGGGTGAAACGCCCGAACCTGTTTAACTGGCATATGACCCAGCCGGATGAGAGCGTCCTCGTTTCGGATGGTAAAACGCTGTGGTTCTATAATCCGTTCGTCGAGCAGGCCACGGCGACCTGGCTGAAAGACGCCACCAGCAACACGCCGTTTATGCTGATTGCCCGCAACCAGTCCAGCGACTGGCAGCAATATAATATCAAGCAAAATGGCGATGATTTTGTGCTGACGCCAAAAAGCGGCAGCGGCAACCTCAAGCAGTTCACGATCAACGTCGGTCGGGACGGCACTATCCATCAGTTCAGCGCCGTCGAGCAGGATGATCAGCGCAGCAGCTATCAGCTGAAATCGCAGCAGAACGGCGCCGTCGACGCAGCTAAGTTCACCTTTACGCCGCCGAAAGGGGTGACGGTGGACGATCAACGTAAGTAGAGGCGAAAGTGAGCAATCTGTCGCTCGATTTTTCCGACAACGCGTTTCAACCTCTGGCCGCTCGCATGCGGCCAGAAAATTTAGCGCAGTATATTGGCCAGCAGCACCTGCTGGCGCCGGGTAAACCCCTGCCGCGGGCCATTGAGGCCGGGCACCTGCATTCGATGATCCTCTGGGGGCCGCCGGGTACCGGCAAGACCACTCTGGCGGAAGTGATTGCCCGCTACGCCAGCGCCGATGTCGAACGGATCTCAGCGGTAACCTCCGGGGTGAAAGAGATTCGCGAGGCTATTGAGCGCGCGCGGCAAAATCGCAACGCCGGCCGGCGGACCATCCTGTTTGTTGACGAAGTGCATCGCTTTAATAAAAGCCAGCAGGATGCCTTTCTGCCGCATATTGAAGACGGCACCATCACTTTTATTGGCGCGACCACCGAAAACCCCTCCTTTGAGCTTAACTCGGCGCTGCTCTCCCGCGCCCGCGTCTACTTACTGAAATCGCTCACCACCGACGATATCGAGCGGGTGCTTGACCAGGCGATGAACGATAAAACCCGCGGCTACGGCGACCAGGATATCGTTTTGCCGGATGAGACCCGCAGGGCCATTGCCGAGCTAGTGAACGGCGACGCGCGGCGAGCGCTGAATACCCTGGAAATGATGGCCGATATGGCCGAAAGCGATGACTCGGGCAAGCGGGTGCTGAAGGCGGAACTGCTGACCGAGATCGCTGGCGAGCGCAGCGCGCGCTTTGATAATAAAGGCGACCGGTTCTACGATTTGATTTCCGCCCTGCATAAGTCGGTGCGCGGTAGCGCGCCGGATGCGGCACTTTACTGGTACGCGCGGATCATCACCGCCGGCGGCGATCCGCTGTACGTTGCTCGCCGCTGTCTGGCGATTGCCTCGGAAGATGTCGGCAACGCCGACCCGCGGGCGATGCAGGTCGCCATTTCGGCGTGGGACTGCTTTACCCGCGTCGGGCCGGCGGAAGGCGAACGGGCGATTGCCCAGGCCATTGTCTATCTGGCCTGCGCGCCGAAGAGCAACGCGGTGTACACCGCCTTCAAAGCGGCGCTGGCCGACGCGCGGGATCGTCCTGACTACGACGTTCCGGTGCATCTGCGCAATGCGCCGACGAAGCTGATGAAAGAGATGGGCTACGGCCAGGAGTATCGTTACGCTCATGACGAACCCAACGCCTACGCCGCCGGCGAGCAGTACTTCCCGCAGGAAATGGCGCAAACGCGCTATTATCACCCGACAAACCGGGGGCTTGAGGGCAAAATTGGCGAAAAGCTCGCCTGGCTCGCTGAACAGGATCAAAATAGCCCGATAAAACGCTACCGCTAATTGAGGCGTTGCGGTAAGGTTATTACACTATTTCCGTGGTCGTAGTCTGCGGCCACTTTTCTTTTTTAATTCGATAAGCACAGGATAAGCATGCTCGATCCCAATCTGCTGCGTACCGAGCCAGACGCAGTCGCAGAAAAACTGGCACGCCGGGGCTTTAAGCTGGATGTAGATAAACTTCGCGCGCTTGAAGAGCGTCGTAAAGTTCTGCAGGTGCAAACGGAAAACCTGCAGGCGGAGCGTAACTCCCGATCGAAATCCATTGGCCAGGCGAAAGCGCGCGGGGAAGACATCGAGCCATTACGCCTGGAAGTTAACAAGCTTGGCGAACAACTGGATGCTGCAAAATCCGAGCTGGAAACGCTGCTGGCGGAAATTCGCGATATCGCGCTGGCGATCCCGAATATTCCTCATGATGATGTGCCGGTTGGTCGCGACGAAAACGACAACGTTGAAGTTAGCCGCTGGGGTACGCCGCGTCAGTTCGATTTTGAGGTGCGCGATCATGTGACGCTGGGTGAAATGCACGGGGGGCTGGATTTTGCCGCCGCCGTTAAGCTCACCGGCTCGCGCTTCGTGGTGATGAAAGGGCAGCTGGCCCGTCTGCACCGCGCCCTGGCGCAGTTCATGCTGGATCTGCACACCGAACAGCATGGCTACAGCGAAAACTATGTCCCGTACCTGGTGAACCAGGACACCCTGTATGGCACTGGCCAGCTGCCGAAATTCGCCGGCGACCTGTTCCATACCCGTCCGCTGGAAGAAGAGGCTGACAGCAGCAACTACGCGCTGATCCCGACGGCGGAAGTGCCGCTGACCAACCTGGTGCGCGATGAAATCATCGACGAAGACGATCTGCCGATCAAAATGACCGCCCATACGCCGTGCTTCCGCTCTGAAGCCGGTTCCTATGGCCGCGACACCCGCGGTCTGATCCGTATGCACCAGTTCGATAAAGTTGAAATGGTGCAGATCGTCCGCCCGGAAGACTCTATGGCCGCGCTGGAAGAGATGACCGGTCACGCCGAGAAAGTGCTGCAGCTGCTGGGCCTGCCGTACCGTAAGGTCGCGTTGTGCACCGGCGATATGGGCTTCAGCGCCTGCAAAACCTATGACCTCGAAGTATGGGTTCCGGCGCAAAACACTTATCGTGAGATCTCCTCCTGCTCCAACGTCTGGGATTTCCAGGCGCGTCGTATGCAGGCTCGCTGCCGCAGCAAGTCCGATAAGAAGACCCGTCTCGTTCATACCCTGAATGGTTCTGGCCTGGCAGTAGGTCGTACGCTGGTGGCGCTGATGGAAAACTATCAGCAGGCTGATGGCCGTATCGAGATCCCGGAAGTGATGCGCCCGTATATGCGCGGCCTCGAATATATCGGCTAAACTTCTCACTCCTTCTTTTAAAAGCGCCTGCGGGCGCTTTTTTTACGCCCTTATTGATACCGGGCAATAATCCTTGCCGCGAATGCAGTGATACTCCCTTTGGGTTAAACCAGCATAAAAAACCAATAATATCGCAAAGCATTATATATATGTCTATATAACGCTTGTCAGTTTATTGTGAGCAACCAAAGCGAGTATCCATGAAAATTAAAGCCCCTGATGCTTTACTGGCTGCTGAGGTAAGCCGCCGTGGTCTGATGAAAACCACGGCAATAGGCGGCCTGGCGCTGGCCAGCAACGCACTAACGTTACCCTTTACCCGACTGTCGCATGCTGCCGATACGCCGGCGCCCGCCAGTGAGAAGGTGGTCTGGAGCGCCTGCACCGTCAACTGCGGTAGCCGTTGCCCGCTGCGCATGCACGTGGTGGATGGCGCGATTAAATACGTCGAAACCGATAATACCGGTGACGATAACTATGACGGTTTGCACCAGGTCCGCGCCTGCCTGCGTGGGCGTTCAATGCGCCGCCGGGTCTATAATCCGGACCGTCTGAAGTACCCGATGAAGCGCGTTGGTAAACGCGGTGAGGGCAAGTTCGAGCAAATCAGCTGGGAAGAGGCGTTGGATACCATCGCCAGCAATATGCAGCGGCTGATTAAAGAGTACGGCAATGAATCCATCTATCTGAACTACGGCACCGGCACGCTCGGCGGGACGCTGACCCGCTCCTGGCCGCCGGGGAAAACGCTGATTGCCCGTCTGATGAACTGCTGCGGTGGCTATCTCAACCATTATGGCGACTATTCATCAGCGCAGATTGCTGCCGGTCTGAATTACACCTACGGCGGCTGGGCGGACGGCAACAGCCCATCGGATATTGAAAACAGTCAGCTGGTGGTGCTGTTCGGCAATAACCCCGGCGAAACGCGGATGAGCGGCGGCGGGGTGACGTACTACCTTGAACAGGCGCGGCAGAAATCCAATGCCCGGATGATAATCATCGATCCGCGCTATACCGACACCGGCGCCGGGCGTGAAGATGAATGGATCCCGATTCGTCCTGGGACCGATGCGGCACTGGTTTCGGGCCTCGCGTGGGTGATGATCACCGAGAATCTGGTCGATCAGCCGTTCCTCGATAAATACTGCGTAGGATACGACGAGAAAACGCTGCCCGCCGGTGCGCCAGCCAATGGTCATTACAAAGCTTACATTCTTGGCCAGGGCACTGACGGTATCGCCAAAACGCCGGAGTGGGCCTCGACGATTACCGGTATTCCGCGCGAACGCATTGTTAAACTGGCGCGCGAAATTGCCACCGCCAAACCGGCCTATATTAGCCAGGGCTGGGGTCCGCAGCGTCACGCCAACGGTGAGATCGCCACCCGCGCCATCTCAATGCTCGCCATTCTGACGGGTAACGTCGGGATCAACGGCGGCAATAGCGGGGCGCGCGAGGGCTCGTATAGTCTGCCTTTTGAGCGTATGCCGACGCTGGAGAATCCGGTTGAGACCAGTATCTCGATGTTTATGTGGACCGATGCGATTGAGCGCGGCCCGGAAATGACCGCTCTGCGCGACGGCGTACGCGGTAAAGATAAGCTCGACGTGCCGATCAAAATGATCTGGAACTATGCGGGCAACTGTCTGATTAACCAGCATTCTGAGATCAACCGGACCCACGAAATCCTGCAGGACGACAAGAAATGCGAGATGATTGTGGTCATTGACTGCCATATGACCTCCTCGGCGAAATACGCTGATATTCTGCTGCCGGACTGTACCGCCTCCGAGCAGATGGATTTCGCGCTGGATGCCTCCTGCGGCAACATGTCCTACGTTATCTTTGCCGATCAGGCCATCAAGCCGCGCTTTGAATGCAAAACCATCTATGAGATGACCAGCGAACTGGCAAAGCGTCTGGGCGTCGAAGAGCAGTTTACCGAGGGCCGTACCCAGGAAGGCTGGATGCGCTATCTGTATGAGCAGTCGCGCAAAGCGATTCCCGACCTGCCGGATTTCGACACCTTCCGTCAGCAGGGCATCTATAAGCAGCGCGATCCGCAAGGTCATCATGTGGCCTACAAAGCCTTCCGTGAGGATCCGCAGGCTAATCCGCTGACCACGCCTTCGGGCAAGATCGAAATTTACTCGCAGGATCTGGCGAAAATCGCGGCCACCTGGGAGCTGCCGGAAGGGGATGTTATCGATCCGCTGCCGATCTACACCCCGGGTTTCGAAAACTACAACGATCCGCTGACAGCGAAATACCCGCTACAGCTCACCGGCTTCCACTATAAATCTCGCGTCCACTCGACCTACGGCAACGTCGATGTGCTGAAGGCCGCCTGTCGGCAGGAGATGTGGATTAACCCGATCGATGCCCGCAAGCGCGGCATTGCCAACGGCGATCGTATTCGCATCTTCAACGATCGGGGTGAAGTGCATATCGAAGCGAAGGTGACGCCGCGCATGATGCCGGGCGTCGTCGCGCTGGGGGAAGGGGCCTGGTACAACCCGGACGCCTCGCGTGTGGATCAGGCGGGCAGCATCAACGTGCTGACCACCCAGCGTCCGTCGCCGCTGGCGAAGGGAAACCCGTCGCATACCAACCTCGTTCAGGTTGAGAAGCTGTAAGGAGTAACCGATGACAACTCAGTATGGATTTTTTATTGATTCCGCCCGTTGCACCGGTTGCAAAACCTGCGAACTGGCCTGTAAGGACTACAAGAACCTGACCCCGGAGGTCAGCTTTCGCCGCATCTATGAATATGCCGGCGGCGACTGGCAGGAGGACAACGGCGTCTGGTAGCAGAACGTGTTTGCCTATTACCTCTCCATCGCCTGTAACCACTGTGAAGATCCGGCCTGCACCAAGGTCTGTCCGAGCGGCGCGATGCATAAGCGCGAAGACGGTTTTGTGGTGGTCAACGAAGAGGTATGCATTGGCTGCCGCTACTGCCATATGGCCTGCCCGTACGGCGCCCCGCAGTATAACGCCGACAAAGGCCATATGACCAAGTGCGATGGCTGTCACGAGCGCGTCGCCGAGGGGAAAAAGCCGATCTGCGTCGAGTCCTGCCCGCTGCGGGCGTTGGATTTCGGGCCGATTGCCGAACTGCGCGCTAAGCACGGCCAGCTGGCCGCGGTAGCGCCGCTGTCGTCGGCGCACTTTACCCGGCCGAGTATCGTTATCAAACCTAACGCCAATGCCCGGCCGTGTGGCGATACCACCGGTTACCTGGCGAACCCGAAGGAGGTGTGAGATGGGAAACGGATGGCATGAATGGCCGCTGATGGTCTTTACGGTATTCGGCCAGTGCGTCGTAGGCGGCTTTATTGTTCTGGCGCTGGCGCTGATGACAGGCAAGCTTTCCCGTGAGCAGGAGCAGCGCGTGGTGGGCAGCATGCTCGGACTGTGGGTATTGATGGGGATCGGGTTTATTGCCTCGACGATGCACCTTGGCTCGCCGCTGCGGGCCTTTAATTCGCTGAATCGCGTGGGAGCCTCGTCGCTGAGTAATGAAATAGCCAGCGGGGCGATCTTCTTCGCCGTCGGCGGAATTGGCTGGCTGCTGGCCGTGTGCAAAAAGCTGCCTGCCGGCCTGCGGAGCCTGTGGCTGGTGGTGACCATGGTGCTGGGCGTGATTTTCGTGTGGATGATGGTGCGGGTGTACAACACCATCGACACGGTGCCGACCTGGTACACCGTTTGGACACCGCTGAGCTTCTTCCTGACGCTGTTTATCGGCGGTCCACTGCTGGGCTACCTGCTGCTGCGCGTCGCAGGCGTCGATGGTTGGGCGCTGCGCCTGCTGCCGGTGGTTAGTTTGCTGGCGCTGCTGGTCAGTATTATGGTGGTCGTGATGCAGGGAAGTGAACTTGCCACCATCCGCAGCTCAGTTCAGCAGGCCTCCGCCCTGGTGCCGGATTACGGGTTGCTTATGGCCTGGCGCGTGGTGCTGCTGGCGCTGGCCCTGGCCTGCTGGTGCGTGCCGCAGATTCGCGGCCGCAAACCGGCGGTCTCGCTGCTCGGCCTGGCCTTTGTTCTGATACTGGCGGGAGAGATGATCGGCCGCGGCGTATTCTATGGCCTGCATATGACCGTTGGGATGGCTGTCGCCAGTTAACTACCTCCATCATGCCGGTGCCTAACCACCGGCATGATGAAAACGTGCTGTCGATAGATGAAATTTTTCAACTGAAATTAACTTCGGCATTTATTAATAAACCAGCAAAAACAATAGCGTATTATCTGTTGTCTCACCTTTTTCCATCCTCTGGATAAAAAACTTCTATCGTAGCCGACAAAACCGCGTCACGCCTGATTTCAGGTGGATTGACAATGTTTTTAGCAGTGGCATGATGCGCTCGCGATCTGAACATTCCTCACGGTTTTTACCCATGACCATCTACACCCGGCCAGTGCAAATGCTGCTCTGTGGCCTGCTTTTATTGACCCTGGCGATAGCGGTGCTGAATACGCTCGTCCCGCTCTGGCTCGCCCATGAAAACATGCCAACCTGGCAGGTCGGCATGGTGGGGTCATCCTATTTTACCGGCAACCTGGCCGGTACGTTGCTGGCCGGCTGGGTGATCAAGCGCCTGGGGTTTAACCGTAGCTATTATCTCGCATCGTTAATTTTCGCCGTCGGCTGCGTAGGGCTGGGGATCACCGTTGGCTTCTGGACATGGCTGAGCTGGCGTTTTATCGCCGGCGTAGGTTGCGCGATGATCTGGGTGGTGGTGGAAAGCGCGCTGGTTTGCAGCGGCACTTCCCGCAGTCGCGGTCGTCTGCTGGCGGCGTACATGATGGTCTATTACGTCGGTACCGTACTGGGCCAGCTGATGGTCAGTAAATTACCCACCGATTTAATGAGCGTCCTGCCGTGGGTGACCGGCCTGGCGCTGGCGGCGATCCTGCCGTTGCTGTTTACCCGCATTATGGGGCAGGCAGAAGAACCGCATGAAACGGTACGTATCTGGCCGATGCTGAAGCTGCGCCAGGCGCGCCACGGGGTCAATGGCTGTATTATTTCGGGGATTGTCCTCGGCTCGCTGTATGGCCTGATGCCGCTGTGGCTGAACCATCAGGGCGTCAGCGACTCCGGCATCGGCTTCTGGATGGCGGTGATGGTGAGTGCGGGGATCCTCGGCCAGTGGCCGGTAGGGCGCCTGGCAGACCGCTACGGTCGCCTGCTGGTGCTGCGGGTACAGGTCTTTGTGGTCATTCTGGGATGTCTGGCGATGCTTAGTCAGGCGGCAATGGCCCCGGCGCTGTTTGTGCTTGGGGCATCTGGTTTCACGCTGTATCCGGTGGCGATGGCCTGGGCCTGTGAAAAAGTGGAGCACCATCAGCTGGTGGCGATGAATCAGGCGCTGCTGATGAGCTATACCATCGGCAGCCTGCTGGGCCCGACCCTGACGGCGATGCTGATGCAGAACTTCTCAGACAACCTGCTGTTTATCATGATCGCCAGCGTGTCGTTTATCTATCTGCTGACCCTGCTGCGCAAAGCCGGGCATCATCCGACGCCGGTGGCGCACGCCTGACCCTGCAACGCGCAGCGCATGCTGCGCATCATCTGCTGCAATCGCATAGGCTTTCTGCCGCAGAGAGGACAAGTCGTTTTTCATGAGAATGAAACGGCGGGGCGGACACAGCTTCCCACGCCGTTGCAGGCCGGCATAAGCGCATCACCGGCCCGGGCGGGATTAGTACATTACTTTGTGACCATACTGCTCAAGGATGCCTTTTACCCGCTCCATGGTCTCTTTCTTCGGCGGATGGACGCCGTCCAGCTTGTACTCTTCGCCCATCGCTACCCATTTGTGTTTACCCAGCTCATGGTAGGGCAGCAGCTCGATTTTTTCGACATTGCCCATATCGCGGGTAAATTCGCCCAGGCGGTGCGCGGAATCATCATCGTCTGACCAGCCGGGAACCACCACGTAGCGGATCCAGACATTGATATTCTTCTTCGCCAGATACTGGGCGAATTCCAGCGTACGATGGTTAGAGACGCCGACCAGGTTCTGGTGAATCTCATCGTTCATCTGCTTGAGATCCAGCATCACCAGGTCTGTTACCTCCAGCAGCTCGTCGATAACCGGATCGTAGCGACGTACGAAGCCGTTGGTATCCAGGCAGGTGTGGATGCCTTCTTTCTTACACGCGCGGAACCAGTCGCGAACAAACTCCGCCTGCAGGATCGCCTCACCGCCCGAGGCGGTGACGCCGCCGCCGGAAGCATTCATAAAGTGACGATAGGTCACCACCTCTTTCATTAATTCTTCAACGGTGATTTCTTTGCCGCCGTGGGTATCCCAGGTGTCACGGTTATGGCAGTACAGGCAGCGCATCAGGCAGCCCTGGAAAAAGGTAATAAAGCGGATGCCCGGGCCATCAACGGTGCCACAGGATTCAAAGGAGTGAATGCGACCAATAACTGACATTGCGGTGTTTTCTCCAGATGTGGCCCATCCGGGGCCGTGTTGGTGCGCAGCTCCGCGGCTGCGTCGAGTCTGTTTTGACAGGTACCCAAAGTATAGATAACTGGCAAAGCAGGCTGGGGCGGGGAATGCTTGTTAAAAAGGCCCCACTGATGTGGGGCCTTTATTGTACGCCTTTTCAGTCAGACAGGGAATTACATGGTCTGAGTGAAGGTACGGGTAATTACATCCTGCTGCTGTTCTTTGGTCAGGGAGTTAAAACGTACGGCGTAGCCAGATACACGGATGGTCAGCTGCGGATATTTTTCCGGGTTTTCCATCGCGTCGAGCAGCATTTCGCGGTTCATGACGTTCACGTTCAGGTGCTGACCACCTTCGATGGACGCTTCGTGATGGAAGTAACCATCCATCAGACCCGCCAGGTTGGTCTTACGAACTTCGTCGTCTTTACCCAGCGCGTTCGGCACGATAGAGAAGGTATAAGAGATACCATCTTTCGCGTAAGCAAACGGCAGTTTAGCGACGGAGGTCAGAGAGGCTACTGCGCCTTTCTGGTCACGGCCGTGCATCGGGTTAGCACCTGGACCGAACGGCGCGCCAGCGCGACGACCGTCTGGGGTATTACCGGTTTTCTTACCGTACACCACGTTAGAGGTGATGGTCAGAACAGACTGAGTCGGGATAGCGTTGCGGTAGGTGTGCAGTTTCTGAATTTTCTTCATGAAACGTTCAACCAGGTCAACGGCCATGTCATCGACGCGAGGGTCGTTGTTACCAAACTGCGGGTATTCGCCTTCGATTTCGAAGTCGATAGCCAGACCGTCTTCGTCACGAATCGGTTTAACTTTCGCATATTTGATAGCAGACAGGGAGTCAGCAGCAACGGACAGACCAGCGATACCACACGCCATGGTGCGGATAACGTCACGGTCGTGCAGCGCCATCAGAGAGGCTTCGTAGCTGTACTTGTCGTGCATGTAGTGGATGATGTTCAGCGCGGTGACGTACTGTTTAGCCAGCCAGTCCATGAAGTGATCCATGCGATCCATTACTTCGTCGAAGTTCAGGACGTCGCCTTTGATCGGTTCAGATTTCGGACCAACCTGCATTTTCAGTTTTTCATCCACGCCGCCGTTGATAGCGTACAGCATGGTTTTCGCGAGGTTAGCGCGAGCGCCGAAGAACTGCATTTGCTTACCAACAACCATCGGGCTTACGCAGCATGCGATAGCGTAGTCGTCGTTGTTGAAGTCCGGACGCATCAGGTCATCGTTCTCATACTGCAGAGAAGAGGTATCGATGGACACTTTAGCGGCGAATTTCTTGAAGCTCAGCGGCAGTTTTTCAGACCACAGGATAGTAATGTTCGGCTCCGGAGACGGCCCCATGGTGTACAGGGTGTTCAGGAAGCGGAAGCTGTTTTTGGTCACCAGAGTACGGCCGTCAACGCCCATACCGCCGATGGATTCCGTTGCCCAAATCGGGTCGCCGGAGAACAGTTCATCATATTCCGGGGTACGCAGGAAGCGAACCATACGCAGTTTCATGACCAGGTGGTCAACCATTTCCTGCGCGTCTTGCTCGGTGATTTTACCCGCCTGCAGGTCACGCTCGATGTAGATATCCAGGAAGCTGGAGGTACGACCGAAGGACATTGCCGCGCCGTTCTGAGATTTCACGGCAGCCAGGTAACCGAAGTAGGTCCACTGAATCGCTTCCTGAGCGGTGGTCGCCGGACCGGAGATGTCATAGCCATATTTAGCGGCCATCTCTTTGATCTGGCCCAGTGCGCGGTGTTGTTCAGCGATTTCTTCACGCAGACGGATGGTCGCTTCCAGGTCTTCGCCGCTTTCCAGTTTCGCTTGCAGAGAGTTGAACTGGGCGAATTTGTCTTTCATCAGGAAGTCGATACCGTACAGCGCAACGCGACGGTAGTCACCGATGATACGACCACGACCGTAAGCATCCGGCAGACCCGTCAGCACGCCGGATTTACGGCAGCGCAGGATGTCCGGGGTATAGACGTCGAAAACGCCCTGGTTGTGAGTTTTACGGTACTCTGTGAAGATTTTTTTCAGCATCGGGTCCAGCTCGCGATTATACGCTTTGCAGGAACCTTCAACCATTTTGATACCACCGAACGGGATGATCGCACGTTTCAGCGGCGCTTCGGTCTGCAGACCAACGATTTTTTCCAGACCTTTCTCGATATAGCCCGCGTCGTGAGAGGTGATGGTGGAAGCCAGGGCAGTGTCAAAATCAACAGGCGCGTGAGTGCGGTTTTCCTGTTTTACACCTTCCATTACGGTGTCCCACAGCTTGGTGGTCGCTTCAGTCGCGCCAGCCAGGAAGGATTCGTCGCCTTCATATGGGGTGTAGTTTTTCTGAATAAAGTCACGGACGTTGACTTCATTCTGCCAGTCACCTTTCGTAAAACCTTCCCAGGCTGTGGCTAACTTTTCATTAAGCTCGGACATGTAACACCTACCTTCTTAAGTGGATTTTTTATTTACTGCCTGAAACAACCCTTAGTGATGGTCGTTGCCACGCAGGTAAATGACCCAGTATGTCAACCCGACCAGCAGACCCCCGCCGATAATGTTCCCGATAGTTACCGGAATCAGGTTATCAGTGATGAAGTTCATAACGGTCAAGTGAGAGAAACTTTCCGGAGTCGAACCGATGGCGGTCCAGAATTCCGGGCTTGCAAAGTTGCGGATTACGATACCCATCGGGATCATAAACATGTTGGCGATGCTGTGCTCAAAGCCGCTGGCAACGAACATCGCTACCGGCAGGACCATGATCATCGCTTTATCCATCAGGCTACGACCGGAATAGCTCATCCATACGGCGAGACAAACCATCAGGTTAGCGAGGATACCCAGGCTCACGGCCTCCACAAAAGTATGGTGCATTTTGTGGTCGGCGGTCTGCAGAACGTTTAGCCCCCAGCCGCCGTTGGCAGTCATATATTCGCCTGATAACCACATCAGCAGCACAAACAGCAGCGCGCCCACCAGGTTACCAAAATAGACGTTGAGCCAGTTTTTTGCCAGTTGCCCCCAGGTAATTCGACCGCTGGCTTTGGCCACCACGATCAGTACCGTAGAGGTAAAGAGGTCAGCGCCGCAGATAACGCACAGAATCAGACCCAGAGAAAAACAGATCCCACCGATAAGTTTGGCAATCCCATAAGGCATCGCGGCAGTGCCGGTGGTCGCGGTGATATAGAATACGAAAGCGATGGAGATGAAAACGCCAGCGGTGATCGCCAGATAAAACGTCTTCATCGGATGCTTCGTTGCTTTATAGACACCTGCTTCTTCGGCGACTTTCGCCATCGCGGCAGGGAGCAAAAGATCAAAAGGGTTGTCAGCTTTCACACTAACTCTCTCTTTATATAAGTTGGCGGTGAGATACTAACAAAGCATTATAGAAGGGAAATTGATATAGATCATATCTCACCGGAACTATATGCCTTTTTAGTGTGTGGTTTTTATTGAAATTATCAGTAAGCCAATGAAATGTATAGAGAAAATAATTTTTAAATTTTATAGATAATGTTGAATTTTTTCTTTTTTACCCCCATTTTTGAGTTAATTAAAATGGAGTATTTTTATTAAATTTAACAATTGATAAATGATGAAATGGCGTTATTTAACATTAATTAACTTTACAACTACAAATTATAGGAGGCGCTTTCTCAGGGTTAAATAACGGAGCCGCTGAGGGCTCCGTTGTAAGCATGAACGATGGCGCAAGCTGGGCTTATTTTGCCCAAAACGCCGCTTTCGCCCGCTGCAGTTTTTCATAGGCTTTCAGCAGCGACTGATGGGCCGGGAAGGCCTGCAGATCGCTATCGACCGCCTGGAGACCATAGAACGGCGCTTCCCCGCTCAGCGCCGCGCTGGCGGCTTCGACCGCGTCGGCGCCGTACATACGGATGAAGGCGTTCAGGTACTGCAGCGGCTGACGCTCTTCTTCCTGGCTCAGCAGCAGCAGGGTTTGCAGACAGCGATAGTAGTTCGCGCGCTCCGCGCTGAAGACCGAAGCATTAAATTCCATGGTCCACTCGGTCCAGATCAGCGCCTGTTCCAGATCGCCGCCGGCCAGGGCCAGCATCGCTTTCAGCTCGCCGACGCGCAGGGTATACCAGCCGTTGTCTTTTCCGGTGGCGAGCCCCAGCAGTTCGCGAACGCGGGTGAAATCATCCAGACCCTCATCGTCCATCTGCTCGATCAGCGCCAGGTAATCTTCTTTATCCCACTCGCTGCCCGGCAGGGACAGAATGGTGTCCCGCAGATGAGCGCCCATGCTGTTGTTCGCCAGCCACAGGTCTTCCGCCGGGTATATGTCCGACATCCCCGGGACGATGATACGGCAGGCGTAAACGCCCAGGTGCTCGTAGTCGGCGATGTACACTTCTTTATCTTCGGCCTTGAAGATGGCCATCAGGGTGGCGAACTCTTCTTCGGTAGTACCAGAGAAGCTCCAGTCAACGAATGGATAGTCGGCGTCCTGCTTGAACATATCCCAGGAGATCAGGCCGCTGGAGTCGATAAAGTGGGTTTCGAGGTTCGTGTGCTCGGCGACCTCTTCGTCATCGAAGGTTGGCGGCGTGAAGACATCGAGGTCTTTCAGGCTGCGGCCCTGCAGCAGTTCGGTGACGGTTCGCTCCAGCGCCACGCCAAAGTCCGGGTGGGCGCCGAAGGAGGCGAAGCAGGTGCCGTTAGCCGGGTTAAACAGCACGACGCAGATAACCGGATATTTGCCGCCGAGCGAGCCATCATAGGCAAAGATCGGGAAACCTTCAGCTTCCAGTTTGGCGATCGATTCCACGACGCCCGGATAGCGCGCCATGACTTCCGCCGGGATCTCCGGCAGGCTGATGCTTTCAGCGATGATGCGGTTTTTAATGTGACGTTCAAAGACCTCTGACAGACCCTGTACCCGCGCTTCGTTGCGGGTGTTACCGGCGGACATGCCGTTGGAGACGTACAGGTTGCCGACAATATTCATCGGAATATAGACGGTTTCGCCGTCGGACTGGCGGGTAAAAGGCAGACCGCACACGCCGCGCTCATCGTTACCCGACTGCAGATCCACCAGCATACTGGCCGTTAACTGATCGTCAGGATCGTAGAACGCGCGCAGGCGGGCATCCAGCAGACCTTCCGGGACTTCATCATCCTCAGTCAGCGGGAACCACTTTTCGTTCGGGTAGTGAACAAACGGGCCGTTAGCGATAGTGTCGCCTAACCAGAAGTCGGCGAAGAAATAGTTAGTGGACAGACGTTCGAAATATTCGCCCAGCGCGGAGGCCAGGGCTGCCTTTTTGGTGGCGCCTTTACCATTGGTAAAGCACAGCGCGCACGCTTTATCGCGAATGTGAACGGACCACACGTGCGGCACCGGGTTCAGCCACGAGGCCTCTTCGATATCAAATCCGAGGTCGAGCAATTTCTGCTGGAAGCGAGCGATGGAATCTTCCAGGGCGGCATCTTTGCCGGGAATAAACGTTTGGGTCATGGCGATCACTTTTGTCGTACGGAAAGCGCGCAATGATACGGCTTTTATCTGACAGGTGCTATCTCCATCATCTGGCTATGCTTAGAGGCATCTTTAATACACAGGGAGATGGAAAATGAAAGCCTTTGACTGGCAGCGGATGGCGCTCGATAAAGTACCGGTGGAATTCCTGGCGGAGGTGGCGTTGCGCAGCCTCTATACCTTCGTTCTGGTCTTTATTTTCCTCAAGATTACCGGACGGCGCGGCGTGCGGCAGATGTCGCTGTTCGAGGTGCTGATTATTTTGACCCTCGGCTCGGCGGCGGGTGACGTGGCGTTTTATGACGATGTGCCGCTGCTGCCGGTGCTGGTGGTCTTCGTTACGCTGGCGCTACTGTATCGCGGCATTATGTGGCTGATGGGGCATAGCGAAAAGCTGGAGGATCTACTGGAGGGGAAACCTATCGTAGTGGTGGAAGAGGGACAGTTGGCCTGGGAGAAGCTGCATGCGGAAAACATGACCGAATTCGAATTTTTTATGGAGCTGCGGGTCAACAGCGTCGAGCAGCTTGGCCAGGTCCGGCTGGCAATCCTCGAAACCAACGGGCAGATCAGCGTGTTTTATTATCCCGATGAAGAGGTGAGGGCCGGATTATCGATCCTTCCAGCGCATTGTACCACACGCTATACCACCATTCCGCAAGAGGGGATCTATGCCTGCGTGCGCTGCAGCATCGTAATGGCGATGCAGGCGGGAGAAAAACGAATATGTCCGCGCTGCGCAAATGCAGAATGGTCGAAGGCCAGCCGGGCGAAACGGCTTACCTGACAGCAAATATGTCGGTTTTATTACGTCAAGCCGATAGATTCTGTTGTGTGACGGCGGCCGCGTTTTACCGTCGGCGAGTTTTAGCCATTGCGGACCTTGTCACTGAATGATAAAACCGATAGCCACAGGAATAACTTATGCCCGCGGCGGTTCGCGGGCAAAACAACATAGCAACGTGGTGAGGGGAAATGGCTCAGGTCTATAACTTCAGTTCGGGCCCGGCAATGCTGCCGGCGGAAGTACTCAAACTGGCGCAGCAGGAACTGTGCGACTGGCACGGTCTGGGGACGTCGGTCATGGAGATCAGTCACCGTGGTAAGGAGTTTATCCAGGTGGCAGAAGAGGCAGAACAGGACTTCCGCGCTCTGCTGAACATCCCTTCCAACTATAAAGTTTTATTCTGCCACGGCGGCGGCCGCGGCCAGTTCGCCGGGATCCCGCTGAACATCCTCGGCGATAAAAAGGTCGCTGACTATGTGGACGCCGGCTACTGGGCGGCCAGCGCGGTCAAAGAGGCGAAGAAATACTGCACGCCGAACGTTATCGACGCGAAAATCACCGTCGACGGCAAGCGCGCTGTGAAGCCGATGAGCGAGTGGCAGCTGACCCCGGGGGCGGCCTATCTGCACTACTGCCCGAACGAAACCATTGACGGTATCGCGATTGATGAGACGCCGAACTTCGGCGACGACGTCATCGTGACCGCCGATTTCTCCTCCACCATTCTTTCCCGCGAAATTGACGTCAACCGCTTCGGCGTAATCTACGCCGGCGCGCAGAAGAATATCGGTCCGGCTGGGCTGACGCTGGTCATCGTGCGTGAAGATCTGCTGGGCAAAGCCAGCGTGGCCTGCCCGTCAATTCTTGACTACACCGTGTTAAGCGAGAATGACTCGATGTTTAACACACCGCCGACGTTCGCATGGTATCTGGCTGGACTGGTGTTTAAGTGGCTGAAACAGCAGGGCGGGGTTGCCGCGATGGATAAAATCAACCAGCAGAAAGCCGAACTGCTCTACGGCGTGATCGATAACAGCGGCTTCTATCGTAACGATGTGGCGCAGGCCAACCGTTCGCGTATGAACGTACCGTTCCAGCTGGCGGACAGCGCCCTGGACAAACTGTTCCTCGAAGAGTCGTTTGCTGCCGGGCTGCACGCGCTGAAGGGCCACCGGGTGGTGGGCGGCATGCGTGCTTCCATCTACAACGCCATGCCGCTGGACGGCGTGAAGGCGTTAACCGACTTTATGCTGGACTTCGAACGCCGCCACGGTTAATCGCCTGTTTCTTTCTTCCTCCCCGCGGCCTGTCTGCGGGGTTTTTATTCTGTTTGTTTGAGAGTGAAGTTTGATGGAATCCCTGACGTTACAACCCATCGCACGCGTAGAGGGCACCGTGAACCTGCCAGGTTCGAAAAGCGTCTCCAACCGCGCGCTGCTGCTGGCTGCCCTGGCCCGCGGCACGACGGTGCTGACCAACCTGCTGGACAGCGACGATGTGCGCCATATGCTGAATGCCCTGAGTGCGCTGGGGGTTCAATATACCCTGTCTGCCGACCGCACCCGCTGCGAAGTGACCGGCAACGGCGGCCCGTTGCGCTCTGCCGCGGCGCTGGAGCTGTTCCTTGGCAACGCCGGTACCGCGATGCGTCCGCTGGCGGCGGCTCTGTGCCTTGGCAGCAACGATATCGTGCTGACCGGCGAACCGCGGATGAAAGAGCGTCCGATCGGCCATCTGGTGGATGCCCTGCGTCAGGGCGGCGCTCAGATCGACTATCTGGAGCAGGAAAATTATCCACCGCTGCGCCTGCGCGGCGGTTTTCAGGGCGGCAACGTCGAGGTTGACGGCAGCGTCTCCAGCCAGTTCCTGACCGCGCTGCTGATGACCGCGCCGCTGGCGCCGCAGGATACCGTCATCGTCATTAAGGGCGATCTGGTGTCGAAACCCTATATCGACATTACGCTGCACCTGATGAAAACCTTCGGCGTTGAGGTGGACAATCAGTCTTATCAGCGATTTGTGGTGCGCGGCAAGCAGCAGTATCAGTCGCCGGGAGATTACCTGGTGGAAGGCGATGCTTCCTCGGCCTCGTATTTCCTCGCCGCTGGCGCCATTAAGGGCGGCACGGTAAAAGTCACCGGTATCGGCCGCAACAGCGTACAGGGCGACATTCGTTTCGCCGACGTACTGGAGAAAATGGGCGCCACCGTCACCTGGGGCGACGATTTCATCGCCTGCACCCACGGCGAGCTCAAGGCGGTCGATATGGATATGAACCATATCCCGGACGCCGCGATGACCATCGCCACCGCCGCGCTGTTCGCGCAAGGGACCACTACCCTGCGCAATATCTACAACTGGCGGGTCAAGGAGACGGACCGTCTGTTCGCCATGGCGACCGAGCTGCGTAAAGTGGGCGCCGAGGTGGAAGAGGGGGAAGATTATATCCGCATCACCCCGCCGGCAAAGTTGAAGTACGCAGAAATCGGCACCTATAACGACCACCGGATGGCGATGTGCTTCTCGCTGGTAGCGCTGTCTGATACGCCGGTGACCATCCTTGATCCCAAATGTACGGCCAAAACGTTCCCTGACTACTTTGAGCAGCTGGCGCGGATCAGTACCCTCGCCTGAGTAAAACTATGTCATCCCGCGGGCTGATGTCCTGTCAGCCCGCTATAATTGCGCAAAACTTCTGCTTTTCATTTCCTGTAGTCCGTAATTTACAAGCAATGCTCACTTTCCGGCGTATTGATGCGTATAATGCGCGGCGTTTATATTCCATGCGCCTTGCTGAAGGAGAAAAAGATGACGGCGAATATTCCGGTAATCACCATTGATGGGCCTGGCGGTGCGGGTAAAGGTACGTTGTGCAAGGCAATGGCGGAAGCGCTGGGCTGGCATCTGTTAGATTCAGGCGCGATCTACCGCGTTCTGGCGCTGGCGGCGCTGCATCATCATGTCGACGTGGAGTCCGAAGAGGCGCTGGTGCCCCTGGCTGCCCATCTTGACGTGCGTTTTATTTCTACTGACGGCAACCTGGAAGTGGTGCTGGAAGGGGAAGATGTCAGTAGCGAAATTCGCACTCAGGAGGTCGCGAACGCGGCCTCGAAAGTGGCGGCTTTTCCGCGCGTTCGCGAAGCGCTGCTGCGCCGCCAGCGCGCCTTCCGCGAACTGCCAGGGCTTATCGCCGACGGTCGCGATATGGGAACGGTAGTTTTCCCGGACGCGCCGGTGAAAATTTTCCTCGATGCCTCGGCCGACGAGCGGGCGCATCGCCGCATGCGGCAGTTGCAGGAAAAGGGCTTTGATGTTAACTTTGAACGTCTTTTGTCCGAGATAAAAGAGCGTGACGATCGCGACCGAAATCGCGCCGTGGCGCCGCTTGTCCCGGCTGCCGATGCATTAGTTCTCGATTCAACCGAACTAAACATTGAGCAAGTGATTGAAAAAGCGCTACAATATGCGCGCGAAAAATTGGCCGTTGCGTAGGCCTTAACCGGTAACGCGCCGAAGCCTCCGAATTATAGCAGTACCCCGCGGCAATGGATGGTCAGCGGGTATGTGAAACAACCCCATCCGGCACGGAGCCAGGTGGACGTTAATATTAACCTGAAGATTAAACATGACTGAATCTTTTGCTCAACTGTTTGAAGAATCCTTAAAAGAAATCGAAACCCGCCCGGGTTCCATCGTTCGTGGTGTTGTTGTTGCTATCGACAAAGACGTAGTACTGGTTGACGCCGGTCTGAAATCTGAGTCCGCCATCCCGGCTGAGCAGTTCAAAAACGCCCAGGGCGAGCTGGAAATCCAGGTTGGTGACGAAGTTGACGTTGCTCTGGATGCAGTAGAAGACGGCTTCGGTGAAACTCTGCTGTCCCGTGAGAAAGCTAAACGTCACGAAGCTTGGATCACGCTGGAAAAAGCTTACGAAGACGCTGAAACTGTTACCGGTGTTATCAACGGCAAAGTTAAAGGTGGCTTCACTGTTGAGCTGAACGGTATTCGTGCGTTCCTGCCGGGTTCCCTGGTAGACGTTCGTCCGGTGCGCGACACGCTGCACCTGGAAGGCAAAGAGCTTGAGTTCAAAGTCATCAAGCTGGACCAGAAGCGTAACAACGTTGTTGTTTCTCGTCGTGCCGTTATCGAATCCGAAAACAGCGCAGAGCGCGATCAGCTGCTGGAAAACCTGCAGGAAGGCATGGAAGTCAAAGGTATCGTTAAGAACCTCACTGACTACGGTGCATTCGTTGATCTGGGCGGCGTTGACGGCCTGCTGCACATCACCGATATGGCCTGGAAACGCGTTAAGCATCCGAGCGAAATCGTAAACGTTGGCGACGAAATCACTGTTAAAGTGCTGAAGTTCGACCGCGAGCGTACCCGTGTATCCCTGGGCCTGAAACAGCTGGGCGAAGATCCGTGGGTAGCTATCGCTAAACGTTATCCGGAAGGTACCAAACTGACCGGTCGCGTGACCAACCTGACCGACTACGGCTGCTTCGTTGAAATCGAAGAGGGCGTTGAAGGCCTGGTTCACGTTTCCGAAATGGATTGGACCAACAAAAACATCCACCCGTCCAAAGTTGTTAACGTTGGCGACGTTGTGGAAGTAATGGTTCTGGATATCGACGAAGAGCGTCGTCGTATCTCCCTGGGTCTGAAGCAGTGCAAATCTAACCCATGGCAGCAGTTCGCGGAAACCCACAACAAGGGCGACCGTGTTGAAGGTAAAATCAAGTCTATCACTGACTTCGGTATCTTCATCGGCCTGGACGGCGGCATCGACGGCCTGGTTCACCTGTCTGACATCTCCTGGAACGTTGCAGGCGAAGAAGCAGTTCGTGAATACAAAAAAGGCGACGAAATCGCAGCAGTTGTTCTGCAGGTTGACGCAGAGCGTGAGCGTATCTCCCTGGGCGTTAAACAGCTCGCGGAAGATCCGTTCAACAACTACGTTGCTCTGAACAAGAAAGGCGCTATCGTTGTTGGTAAAGTGACTGCAGTTGACGCTAAAGGCGCAACCGTAGAACTGGCTGACGGCGTAGAAGGTTACCTGCGTGCTTCTGAAGCATCCCGTGACCGCGTTGAAGACGCAACTCTGGTTCTGAGCGTTGGCGACGAAGTTGAAGCGAAATTCACCGGCGTGGATCGTAAGAACCGCGTAGTGAGCCTGTCTGTACGTGCGAAAGACGAAGCGGAAGAAAAAGACGCTATCGCTACCGTGAACAAGCAGGAAGACGCGAACTTCTCCAACAACGCTATGGCTGAAGCGTTCAAAGCAGCGAAAGGCGAGTAATCTTTGTCATTCAGGTAATAACAACCTGAATAGCGACGAGTTTACTTGACAGATTGCAGGATTCGTCCTGTAATCAAGCACAAAGGGCGGCTACGGCCGCCCTTGTTTAAGCTGTTAGCTAATTTTTGCCTTGAAGGAAACCGGAGGAATAATGACCAAGTCAGAATTGATTGAAAGACTTGCCAGCCAGCAATCTCACATTCCGGCGAAAGCGGTGGAAGATGCTGTTAAAGAAATGCTGGAACATATGGCCTCAACGCTTGCTCAAGGTGAGCGCATTGAAATCCGCGGTTTCGGCAGTTTTTCTCTGCACTATCGAGCACCTCGCACCGGACGTAACCCGAAAACTGGTGATAAAGTCGAACTGGAAGGTAAGTACGTTCCGCACTTTAAGCCCGGGAAAGAATTACGTGACCGCGCCAATATTTATGAAGGGTGAGTTGCACGACGTGCAGCCTGCCTGACGATAAAGAAAGCACCTTCGGGTGCTTTTTTTGTGCCCGCCATTTACGGCCATCCTCACAAAAAAAGCGTGCCCGGCTGCAAGCGAGGCGATTGTCTGGAATGCGCCGCGCAAGCCTGAATTCGCCGCCAGGACGCCAGCACCGCTTTGCGTAACACTGCCCACTCACAGGGAGGTGTTTATGCGTCTACCATGGCTTGCCGGATGCGCCATCATTGCAATGCTGCCGCTTCTCTGGCTACCCGTCTTGCCGGGCCCGTACAGTCTGGCGGGCGCGAGCGCACTGGCGCTGGCGCTGATTCGTCTGCATGGAAGGGCCGTCGCCGGAGTGGCGATGACGCTTCTGCTGGTGGTCTGGGGAGTATTGAGCGCGCATCAGGCGCTGTGGCCGACCCGGCACCTTACCGGCGCCATCCGGCAAGCGGAAGTGATCCTTAGCGAGACGGATGGCCAGACCTTGCACCGTGGACAAATGGTGCGCCTGCGGGGCCGCTATCTGTTTCCCCCGGTAGGCGTAACGCTGTACGGGGAACTTGCACCTGCGCCAGCCTGTGCGGGTCAACACTGGCTGATGACGCTGCGCCTGCGCCCGGTGCACGGGCAGCTCAATGACGGGGGCTTCGACAGCCAGCGCTATGCGCTGGCGCAGCACCGACCGCTGAGCGGAGGGATCGTCGCCGCTTCCGCGCTGGATGCCCGCTGCAGTCTGCGCGCCCGCTATCTGACGTCGCTGACCCGGCGACTGCAGACTTATCCCTGGCGCGCGGTGATGTTGGGATTAGGAATGGGGGAGCGGCTGTCTCTGCCGACGGAGATAAAGGTCCTGATGCAGAACACGGGCACTTCCCATCTGATGGCTATCTCGGGTCTGCATATCGCTCTCGCGGCTTCTCTTATCATGCTGTTGCTGCGCGGCGTGCAGTATATTCTCCCGGGCCGCTGGATTGGCTGGCGGTTGCCCCTTGTCGCCGGGCTGGCGGGCGCCGTCGGCTATGCCTGGCTGACCGGTATGCAGCCGCCGGCCCTGCGCACTTGCTTAGGGCTTGCGGTCTGTTGTGCTTTACGTTTGTCGGGTCAACGCTGGACGGCGTGGCAGGTGTGGCTCTGCTGTCTGGGAGCGATACTGGTTGCCGACCCGCTGGCGGTCCTGTCGCAAAGCCTGTGGCTATCTGCCTTCGCCGTGGCGGGGCTGATCTTCTGGTTCCAGTGGCTCCCGTTGCCTGCCGGCCGCTGGCGCTGGCCGTGGAAGACCATAATTGCTCTTGTTCATTTGCAGGCTGGCGTGACGCTGCTGCTGCTGCCGCTGCAGTTGTTGCTATTCCATGGAGTCAGCCTGACGTCGATGGCGGCTAATTTGCTGGCGGTACCGTTAGTCACCCTGTTGGCGGTGCCGCTTATTCTGACCGCGATGCTGGTGCATCTCTCGGGGCCGGATATAGTGGAGTCGCTACTCTGGCTGGCGGCCGATCGCGTGCTGGCGCTACTGTTTTGGGGATTACGACGTTTACCGGACGGCTGGTTGACGCTGGATGCTCGCTGGCTGTGGATCAGTATCCTGCCGTGGCTGTTGGTGATGGGCTGGCGTTTTCAGAGCTGGCGGCATTCACCGGCGCTGTGTCTCAGCGTGCTGTTTTTACTGACGCGGCCATTCAGCCGACAACCGCCTGCGGACGAATGGCGGGTGACGATGCTGGATGTCGGACAGGGGCTGGCGATGGTGATCGAGCGTCACGGTAAGGCATTGCTTTACGATACCGGGCCGGCTTGGCCGCAGGGTGATAGCGGTCAACAGGTGATTATCCCGTGGCTGCGCTGGCACCATCTGCAGCTGCAAGGGATTATGCTGAGCCATGAACATCTGGATCATCGCGGCGGCCTTGATTCAGTGCTGCAGGCATGGCCGCAGGCGTGGGTGCGCAGCCCGTTAGGCTGGGCGCATCATCTGCCGTGTCATCGCGGTGAGCGCTGGCAATGGCAGGGACTCAACTTCCAGGCCCTGTGGCCGCTGCCGGGCAGCACGGCAAAGGGTAACAATCATTCCTGTGTGGTGCGGATCGATGATGGTCGCTCCAGCATCCTGCTCACCGGCGATATAGAACGTCAGGCGGAGCAGGCGATGATCAGTCGTTACTGGCGGCATCTGACGTCTACACTTATTCAGGTTCCCCACCACGGCAGCAATACCTCCTCCAGCGCGCTGCTGATCCGCCGGGTGGATGGCGCGGCCGCGCTGGCCTCCGCTTCGCGCTACAATGCGTGGCGGATGCCCTCGTACAAGGTGGTTCAGCGCTACCGCCAGCGGGGTTATCGCTGGTTCGCCACGCCGCAGCAGGGGCAGATAACGGTGGTTTTTTCCGCAGAAGGTTGGCAAATCCATAGCTTACGGGATCAAGTTTTACCGCGTTGGTATCATCAGTGGTTTGGCGCGCCCGCCGATAACGGGTAGAATATGCGGCTATTTCAACACAAGCTGGTTTATTGAATGCAGAACGATAAAGATCTCTCCACGTGGCAGACCTTCCGCCGACTTTGGCCGATTATCGCGCCGTTTAAAGCCGGGCTAATCGTAGCGGCGGTGGCGTTGGTGCTTAACGCGGGCAGTGACACCTTCATGTTATCGCTTCTTAAACCGTTATTGGATGATGGTTTTGGTAAAACGGATCGCTCAGTGCTGCTATGGATGCCGCTGGTGGTTATCGGCCTGATGGTGCTGCGTGGGATCACCAGCTACATCTCGAGCTATTGTATTTCCTGGGTTTCCGGCAAAGTGGTGATGACCATGCGTCGTCGCCTGTTCGGCCACATGATGGGTATGCCGGTGGCCTTCTTTGACAAGCAGTCTACCGGAACGCTGCTGTCACGCATCACCTATGATTCTGAGCAGGTCGCCTCCTCCTCTTCCAGCGCGCTGATCACCGTGGTCCGCGAAGGGGCATCGATTATCGGTCTGTTCGTGATGATGTTCTATTACAGCTGGCAGCTGTCGCTGATCCTGATCGTACTGGCGCCGATTGTGTCGGTGGCGATCCGCGTGGTCTCCAAGCGTTTTCGCAATATCAGTAAGAATATGCAGAACACGATGGGGCAGGTCACCACCAGCGCCGAGCAGATGCTGAAAGGGCACAAAGAGGTGCTGATGTTTGGCGGCCAGGAAGTGGAAACCAAACGTTTTGATAAAGTCAGCAATAAAATGCGTCTGCAGGGGATGAAGATGGTTTCCGCCTCGTCTATCTCCGACCCGATCATTCAGCTTATCGCCTCCCTGGCGCTGGCCTTTGTCCTGTATGCCGCCAGCTTCCCGAGCGTGATGGACACCCTGACCGCCGGGACCATTACCGTGGTCTTCTCCTCGATGATTGCGCTGATGCGTCCGCTGAAGTCGCTGACCAACGTCAATGCCCAGTTCCAGCGTGGGATGGCGGCGTGCCAGACGCTGTTTGCGATCCTCGATTCCGAGCAGGAAAAAGACGAAGGTACGCGGGTCATTGAGCGGGCGAAAGGCAATCTCAAGTTCGAGAACGTCACCTTTACCTACCCGGGTCGCGAAGTGGCCGCGCTGCGCAATATCAATCTCGATATCCCGGAAGGGAAAACCGTGGCGCTGGTGGGGCGCTCAGGGTCGGGTAAATCGACCATTGCCAGCCTGATCACCCGCTTCTACGATGTCGACGAGGGGCAGATCCTGCTGGATGGCCACGACCTGCGCGAGTACAAGCTGAGCTCGCTGCGCGATCAGGTGGCGCTGGTTTCACAGAACGTGCATCTGTTCAACGATACCGTCGCCAACAATATCGCCTATGCCCGTACCGAAGAGTACAGCCGCGAGCAGATTGAAGAGGCCGCGCGCATGGCCTACGCCATGGATTTCATTAACAAGATGGATAATGGTCTGGATACCATCATCGGCGAGAATGGCGTGATGCTGTCCGGCGGCCAGCGCCAGCGTATTGCTATTGCCCGCGCGCTGCTGCGTAACAGCCCGATCCTGATCCTTGATGAAGCCACCTCGGCGCTGGATACCGAGTCCGAGCGTGCCATTCAGGCGGCGCTGGATGAGCTGCAGAAAAACCGTACCTCGCTGGTTATCGCTCACCGTCTGTCGACCATTGAGCAGGCTGATGAAATCGTGGTGGTTGAAGACGGGCGGATCGTGGAGCGCGGAACGCACCATGACCTGCTGGAGCATAAGGGCGTGTACGCCCAGCTGCATAAGATGCAATTCGGCGAATGATCGCGCGCATCTGGTCCGGGGAATCGCCGCTGTGGCGCCTGCTGCTGCCGCTCTCCTGGCTGTATGGCCTGGTGAGCGGGGTGATTCGCCTCAGCTATCGGCTGGGGTGGCAAAAAGCCTGGCGCGCGCCGGTGCCGGTAGTGGTTGTTGGTAACCTGACCGCCGGCGGCAATGGCAAAACGCCGGTGGTGATCTGGCTGGTGGAGCAGCTGCAGCAGCGAGGTATTCGCGTTGGCGTCGTGTCTCGCGGCTACGGCGGTAAAGCCGACCGCTATCCGCTGGTGTTGGACGACAGGACCAGTACGGCGCAGGCGGGTGATGAACCGGTGTTGATCCATCAGCGTACCGGTGCCCCGGTCGCTGTCGCTCCGCTACGCAGCGACGCGGTAAAAGCGTTGCTCAGCGCGCACGATCTGCAGATGATTGTGACCGACGACGGGTTGCAGCACTATAAGCTCGCGCGGGACAGAGAAATTGTCGTTATTGACGGCGTGCGCCGCTTTGGCAACGGCTGGTGGCTGCCTGCCGGGCCGATGCGCGAGCGGGCGTCGCGCTTGCAAAGCGTTGATGCGGTTATCGTTAACGGCGGCGTGGCACGTCCGGGTGAGATCCCGATGCGGCTGCGCCCAGGGATGGCGGTTAACCTGCTTACCGGCGAACGTCGCGATGTCTCCACCTTCACGAACGTGGTGGCGATGGCCGGCATCGGCCATCCGCCGCGCTTCTTCGCCACCCTCGAAAGCTGCGGCGTCCAGCCGGTCAAAACCGTGGCGCTGGCGGACCATCAGGCGCTGAGCCAGGCTGATGTCGCCGCCCTGGTGACCGCCGATCAGACGCTGCTGATGACCGAGAAAGATGCCGTGAAATGTCGCGATTTCGCCGCTGCAAACTGGTGGTATTTACCGGTCGACGCCATAATGGCCGATGAACGCGCACAGCGGTTGCTTGCGGACTTAGCGACGTTGGCGCAACGTTAACTGACGCGCCGGCTTTGCTCGCCGCTGTGCTGGAATTCCTGACGGAGAACCTGCATGTCGGTATTGCAACTATCGCTTAACGAGGCGCGCCACCTCCATCTCGCGGCGCAGGGGTTGTTAAAGAAGCCCCGACGTCGCGCTCGCCCGAAAGACATTCTTTCCACCATCCAGCAGATGTCGCTGCTGCAAATCGATACCATCAACGTGGTGGCCCGCAGCCCCTACCTGGTGCTGTTCAGCCGTCTTGGCAGCTATCCGCAGCACTGGCTGGATGAGTCGCTGCGCAACGGCGAGCTAATGGAATACTGGGCGCATGAAGCCTGCTTTCTGCCGCGCAGCGATTTCGCCCTGGTGCGCCATCGCATGTTGAATCCCGACAATATGGGCTGGAAATACCATCGCGCGTGGATGGAGGAGCATGCCGGGAGTATTGCCGAGCTGGTGGCGCATATCGGACAAAACGGCCCGGTTCGCTCGGCGGATTTTACCCACCCGCGCAAAGGCGCCAGCGGCTGGTGGGAGTGGAAACCGCATAAGCGCCACCTGGAAGGGCTGTTTACCGCCGGCGAAGTGATGGTGGTGGAGCGGCGCAATTTTCACCGCGTGTATGATCTAACCCGGCGGGTGATGCCGGACTGGGACGACGAGCGCGACGCGCTCTCCCGCGAAGACGCAGAGGCCATTATGTTGCGCAATAGCGCCCGTAGTCTCGGCATCTTCCGCGCCCAGTGGCTGGCCGATTACTATCGCTTGCGCCAGCCGTCGCTACCGGGTCTGCTGGCGGCCTGGCAGGAAGAGGGGCTGGTGGTGCCGGTTAACGTGGAAGCACTCGGCGAGATGTGGCTGCATCACGAGGCGCTGGCGCAGCTGGAGACCGCGCCCGGCGGTAAGCTGACCGCCAGCCATAGCGCCGTGCTCTCGCCCTTCGACCCGGTGGTCTGGGATCGGAAACGCGCTGAGCAGCTGTTCAACTTCAGCTATCGCCTGGAGTGTTATACCCCGGCGCCGAAGCGTCAGTATGGCTACTTCGTACTGCCTCTGCTGCACCAGGGAAAACTGGTCGGGCGGATGGACAGTAAAATACATCGCAAAAGCCGGGAGCTGGAGATCTTCGCTCTATGGCTGGAGGAGGGGGTGAAGATCACCCGTGGTCTGGAGCAGGGGCTGCGCCGGGCGATTAACGACTTCGCACACTGGCAATCGGCAGAGCGGATCCTTTGCCGACGCCTGCCGGAAGGGCTGTTTGTCGGCCAGGAGCAGGGGTGGGAAATCGACGCCGATTGATCCCGGCGCCTGCCTTCCTGTGATATGCTGCTGAGAAATCTATCCGGTCCATCAGGAGGAAACATGGATCACCGTTTACTTGAAATCATCGCCTGCCCGGTCTGTAACGGCAAGCTGTATTACAGTCAGGATAAGCAAGAACTTATTTGCAAACTTGATAGCCTGGCGTTTCCGCTGCGCGACGGTATCCCGGTGCTGCTGGAGACAGAGGCGCGTCCGCTGGCGCTAGAAGAGAGTCACTCATGAGTTTCGTGGTCATTATTCCTGCGCGTTTCGCCTCCACGCGCCTGCCGGGAAAACCACTGCAGGACATTAATGGTAAGCCGATGATTGTCCATGTGCTGGAGCGCGCTCGCGAATCCGGCGCGGATCGTATTATTGTCGCCACCGATCACGAAGATGTCGCCCGGGCGGTTGAAGCCGCCGGCGGCGAGGTCTGTATGACCCGCGCCGACCATCAGTCCGGCACCGAACGGCTGGCGGAAGTGGTGGAAAAGTGCGCGTTCAGCGATGACACCATTATCGTCAATATTCAGGGCGATGAGCCGATGATCCCCCCGGCGATTGTCCGCCAGGTGGCGGAGAATCTGGCTGCCAGCAGCAGCGGAATGGCGACGCTGGCGGTACCGATCCATGATGCGGAAGAGGCGTTTAACCCGAATGCGGTGAAAGTGGTGATGGATGCCAAGGGTTACGCGCTCTATTTCTCCCGCGCGACTATTCCCTGGGATCGCGATCGCTTTGCCCAATCCCGCGAGACCATCGGTGACTCCCTGCTGCGTCACATCGGCATCTATGGCTATCGCGCCGGCTTTATCCGCCGCTATGTCAGCTGGGCGCCGAGCCCGCTGGAGCAGATTGAAATGCTCGAGCAGCTGCGAGTGCTGTGGTATGGCGAGAAAATCCATGTCGCCGTAGCGGCGGAAGTGCCCGGCACCGGCGTGGATACCCCGGAAGATCTGGAGCGCGTCCGCGCTGAGCTGCGTTAGTCCTCTGTCCCCTCCTTGCTGGAGGGGATATCCCCGTCGGTTTTTTGCTTTTTTTACCCCTTTTTGATCTTATCCGATGACAACCCAGGTGCGGGCGCTCATTATGAAACCAGTAGTGTTCATAGGGGTAATCGACAATGGAACAGTTGCGAACCGAACTCAGTCATCTTCTTGGCGAAAAGCTAAGCCGGGTGGAGTGTGTCAGTGAACAAGCCGCTACGGCGCTGTGGTTCCTGTACGATGCGCAGGGAAACCCGATGCCGCTGCTGGCGCGAAGTTTCACCACGCCCGGCGTGGCGCGGCAGCTGGCATGGAAGATCTCGACCCTGGCGCGTAATGGTACGGTGCGTATGCCGGTGGTTTATGGCGTCATGACGCACGAAGAACATCCCGGACCAGATGTGCTGCTGCTTGAGCGCCTGCGCGGCGTACCGGTGGAGGCGCCGACGCGCACCCCGGCGCGCTGGGAGCAACTGCAGGAGCAAATCGTCGAGGCGCTGCTGGCGTGGCATCGGCAGGACAGTGGCGGCTGCGTGGGAATGGTCGACAATACCCAGGAAAACCTGTGGCCGAACTGGTACCGCCAGCGGGTAGAGATATTGTGGAGCACCCTGAACCTGTATCAGGACACCGGTCTCACCATGCAGGATAAGCGCCTTTTGTTCCGCTCCCGCGAGTGCCTTCCGGAGCTGTTCCGCGATTTCAATGATAATGCTGTGCTGGTGCATGGCAACTTCACTCTGCGCAGCATGCTAAAAGATCCGCGCAGCGATCAGCTGCTGGCGATGGTGGGGCCGGGGATGATGCTGTGGGCGCCACGCGAGTATGAACTGTTCCGCCTTGCTGAAGGCGGCCAGGCGGAACAGCTGCTGTGGCGCTACCTGCAGCAGGCGCCAGTTTCCGAGGCCTTTGTCTGGCGGCGCTGGCTTTATCTGCTGTGGGATGAGGTGGATAGTCTGGTCAACACCGGGCGCTTTGATCGCGCCCGTTTTGACCTCGCTGCAAAATCACTCCTGCCCTGGCTCGCCTGAGCTGCCTTTCAGCCATTGCCAGACGCGACCAAGGGTTTCATAGCCGACCCGGTCGCTGTGCATCAGCCACACTGGAGAAGGAATGGCCCGCTCCCACGGATTGAGCGGCGAGGTCACCGCCAGCTGATTGGCCGGCGCGGGAAGCGGATCCAGGCCGGCATGGCGAAAGAATATCATCGCCCGCGGAAGGTGTGACGCCGAGGTGACCAGCAGGAAGGGCGCGTCGCCGATGGCGCGCTTCACCGCCAGCGCTTCCTCTTCTGTATCTTTCGGCCGATCGAGCACAATGATATCGCTGCGAGGTACGCCAAGGCTCTCCGCCACTCTCGCCCCGGCTTCCGCTGTGCTGACGGGGTTCGTTTTCGCCGCCGCGCCGGTAAAGATCATTTTCGAACCGGGATTCGCCTGCCACAGGCGGATGCCCTCCGTCAGGCGCGGCAGGCTGTTATTGATAAGATTAGAGCTTGGCGCCCACTCCGGATTCCAGGTATAGCCGCCGCCCAGCACCACCACGTAGTTCACCGGCTGCTCGCCGCGCCAGGTGGGGTAGGTATCTTCAATCGGTTTCAGCAGGCTGTCGGCCACGGGCTGCAGGCTCAGCAGCGTCAGCAGCAGCCAGCCGAGGCTCACGCATAGCTTTCCGGTACGCTGAAAGCGGCTGAACCATAACAGCGCGATCCCGATACCGATCAGCAACAGTAAGGCGGGTAGCGGCAACAGCAGGCCGCCGACGATCTTTTTTAGCGTGAAAAGCATGCCAGATGGTTCCTTTTTTAACCATATAACCAAAGTTATGTTCGGATCTTATAACAGATCGCTTCATTCTCGGCGCGGGTATGACAAAATAGCGGTTTTGTGTTGGCTTGTGGAGTCACTCGTGCAGGATCGCAATTTCGATGACATTGCTGAAAAGTTTTCGCGCAATATTTACGGCACCACAAAAGGCCAGTTGCGTCAGGCGATCCTCTGGCAGGATCTGGAACCGCTGTTGGCGCAGCTGGGGCCGGGACCGCTGAGGGTGCTGGATGCCGGCGGCGGCGAAGGGCAAACGGCCATCAAAGTCGCGCAACTGGGCCATCACGTGACGCTCTGCGATCTCTCCGCTGAGATGGTGGCTCGCGCCCGCCAGGCGGCCGCCGATAAAGGTGTGATCGACAACATGCATTTTGTACAATGCGCGGCTCAGGATATTGCGCAGCATTTGGAAAGCCCGGTCGATCTGGTACTGTTTCATGCGGTGCTGGAGTGGGTGGCGGAGCCCCAGGAAATACTGCATACCCTGTGGTCGACGCTGCGTGCTGGCGGTGGACTGTCATTGATGTTCTACAATGCTAACGGCCTGTTGATGCACAATATGGTTGCCGGTAATTTTGATTACGTTCAACTGGGCATGCCAAAAAAGAAAAAACGCACGCTGTCGCCGGATTATCCGCGTGAACCACAGCAGGTTTATCACTGGCTGGAAGAGATTGGCTGGCAGATCGTCAGCAAAACCGGCGTGCGGGTGTTTCATGATTATCTGCGTGAAAAACGCCAACAGCATGACAGCTATGCGGCGCTGCTGGCGCTGGAGACGCGCTACTGTCGTCAGGAGCCGTATCTCAGCCTGGGCCGTTATATTCATGTCACCGCGCTTAAGAGCCAGGCTCATAGCCGCAGATGCAAGGATAAAGTATGAGTGAATTTTCCCAGACAGTCCCCGAACTGGTTGCCTGGGCCAGAAAAAATGATTTTTCAATCTCGCTACCGGTCGACAGACTCTCTTTCCTGCTGGCGATCGCCACTCTGAATGGTGAACGACTGGAAGGGGAAATGAGCGAGGGTGAACTGGTGGATGCGTTCCGCCACGTCAGTGATGCGTTTGAGCAGACCAGCGAAACCATCAGCCAGCGCGCCAATAACGCGATCAACGATTTGGTGCGCCAGCGTCTGCTGAACCGCTTTACCAGCGAAATTACCGAAGGCAATGCGATCTATCGCCTGACGCCGTTGGGGATTGGGATCACCGATTATTATATCCGTCAGCGCGAATTCTCGACGCTGCGTCTCTCGATGCAGCTGTCGATCGTCGCCGGCGAGCTGAAGCGCGCGGCGGACGCCGCGGAAGAGGGCGGTGATGAATTCCACTGGCATCGCAACGTTTTTGCGCCGCTGAAGTATTCCGTAGCGGAAATTTTCGACAGCATCGACCTGACGCAGCGCATTATGGATGAGCAGCAGCAGCTGGTGAAAGACGATATCGCGCAGTTGTTGAATAAAGACTGGCGCGCGGCGATTTCCAGCTGTGAACTGCTGCTGTCGGAAACCTCCGGCACCCTGCGCGAACTGCAGGATACGCTGGATGCGGCAGGGGATAAGCTGCAGGCGAACCTGCTGCGCATTCAGGACTCGACCATGGCGCGCGACGATCTCCATTTTGTCGATCGGCTGGTGTTCGATCTGCAAAGCAAGCTCGACCGCATCGTCAGCTGGGGTCAGCAGGCGATTGACCTGTGGATCGGCTACGACCGCCATGTGCACAAGTTTATCCGTACCGCTATCGATATGGATAAGAACCGCGTCTTCGCCCAGCGTCTGCGCCAGTCGGTACAGACCTATTTTGATGAACCGTGGGCGCTAACTTACGCCAACGCCGACCGCCTGCTGGATATGCGCGATGAAGAGATGGCCCTGCGCGATGAAGAGGTCACCGGCGAGCTGCCGGCGGACCTCGAATTTGAAGAGTTTAACGAAATTCGCGAGCAGCTGGCGGCGCTGATCGAAGCGCAGCTGGCGGTCTATAAAGAGAAAGGAATACCGCTGGATCTCGGCCTGGTGGCGCGGGAGTTCCTGGCGCAGTATCCGCGCGGGCGTCACTTCGACGTGGCGCGGATCGTCGTGGATCAGGCGGTACAGCTGGGCGTCGCCCAGGCAGATTTCACCGGACTGCCGGCAAAATGGCAGCCGATTAATGATTACGGAGCCAAGGTACAGGCGCATGTCATTGACAAATATTGAACAAGTGATGCCGGTTAAGCTGGCGCAGGCGTTGGCCAATCCGTTATTTCCGGCGCTGGACAGCGCCCTGCGCGCGGGCCGTCATATCGGTCTCGACGAGCTGGATAATCACGCATTTTTGATGGATTTTCAGGATTACCTGGAAGAGTTTTACGCTCGCTATAACGTCGAGCTGATCCGCGCGCCGGAGGGATTCTTCTACCTGCGCCCGCGGTCCACCACGCTGATTTCGCGCTCGGTACTGTCCGAGCTGGATATGATGGTGGGCAAAATTCTTTGCTATCTCTATCTCAGCCCGGAGCGCCTGGCGAACGAAGGGATTTTTACCCAGCAGGAGCTCTATGACGAGCTGCTGACCCTGGCCGATGAATCCAGGCTGCTGAAGCTGGTGAACAACCGTTCCACCGGTTCGGATCTGGACCGCCAGAAGCTGCAGGAAAAAATGCGGGCCTCGCTTAACCGCTTACGCCGTCTGGGGATGGTGTGGTTTATGGGCCACGATAGCAGCAAGTTTCGCATTACCGAATCGGTATTCCGCTTTGGCGCCGATGTGCGCGCCGGCGACGACCCGCGCGAAGCGCAGCGCCGTCTGATCCGCGACGGGGAAGCGATGGCCCTGGAAAATCACCTGCAGCTCAATGATGAGAATGAAGAAAACCAGCCGGATAGCGGGGAGGAAGAGTAATGATTGAACGCGGTAAGTTTCGCTCGCTAACGCTGGTTAACTGGAACGGCTTCTTTGCCCGGACCTTTGATCTTGATGAACTGGTGACCACCCTCTCCGGGGGGAACGGCGCGGGTAAGTCCACGACCATGGCGGCCTTCGTCACGGCGCTGATCCCGGATTTAACCCTGCTGCACTTCCGTAACACCACCGAAGCGGGGGCCACCAGCGGCTCACGCGATAAAGGCCTGCACGGTAAGCTGCGCGCCGGGGTGTGTTACTCGGTACTCGATGTGATCAACTCCCGCCACCAGCGCGTGGTGGTCGGCGTGCGCCTGCAGCAGGTCGCCGGGCGCGATCGTAAAGTCGATATTAAACCTTTCGCCATTCAGGGACTGCCGACCTCTATCCTGCCGACCCAGCTGTTGACCGAAACGCTGAACGAGCGCCAGGCGCGCGTCGTGAGCCTCAACGAGCTGAAAGATAAACTCGAGGCGATGGAAGGGGTCCAGTTTAAACAGTTCAACTCGATCACCGAATATCACTCGCTAATGTTCGATCTGGGCGTGGTGGCGCGTCGCCTGCGTTCCGCCTCCGATCGTAGCAAGTACTACCGCCTGATTGAGGCCTCGCTGTACGGCGGGATCTCCAGCACCATTACCCGCTCGCTGCGCGACTACCTGCTGCCGGAAAACAGCGGCGTGCGTAAAGCGTTCCAGGATATGGAAGCGGCGCTGCGGGAAAACCGCATGACGCTGGAAGCCATTCGCGTTACCCAGTCCGACCGCGATCTGTTTAAACACCTGATCAGCGAAGCCACCAACTACGTGGCGGCGGACTATATGCGTCACGCCAACGAGAGGCGCATTCACCTGGATAAGGCGCTGGAGTATCGCCGCGATCTCTTCACCTCGCGTTCGCAGCTGGCGGCTGAGCAGTATAAGCACGTCGACATGGCGCGCGAACTGCAGGAGCATAACGGCGCGGAGGGCGATCTGGAAGCCGATTACCAGGCCGCCAGCGATCACCTGAACCTGGTGCAGACTGCGCTGCGTCAGCAGGAAAAAATCGAGCGCTACGAAGCGGATCTCGACGAGCTGCAGATCCGTCTGGAAGAGCAGAATGAAGTGGTGGCGGAAGCCGTCGATCGTCAGGAAGAGAACGAAGCCCGCGCTGAGGCCGCCGAGCTGGAAGTGGATGAGCTGAAAAGCCAACTCGCCGACTATCAGCAGGCGCTCGATGTGCAGCAGACCCGCGCCATTCAGTATAACCAGGCGCTGCAGGCGCTGGAGCGCGCGAAGGCGCTGTGCCATCTGCCGGATCTGACCCCGGAGAGCGCCGACGAGTGGCTGGAAACCTTCCAGGCGAAAGAGCAGGAAGCGACGGAGAAAATGCTGTCGCTGGAACAGAAAATGAGCGTGGCGCAAACCGCGCACAGCCAGTTTGAACAGGCTTACCAGTTGGTGGCGGCGATTAACGGCCCGCTGGCGCGCAATGAAGCCTGGGACGTAGCGCGCGAATTGCTGCGCGACGGCGTGAACCAGCGCCACCAGGCCGAGCAGGCGCAGGGGCTGCGCAGCCGCCTCAACGAGCTTGAACAGCGCCTGCGCGAGCAGCAGGACGCTGAGCGTCAGCTGGCCGAGTTCTGCAAACGCCAGGGTAAACGCTACGATATCGACGATCTGGAAACGCTGCATCAGGAGCTGGAAGCGCGCATCGCGTCGCTGGCCGACAGCGTCTCCAATGCTCAGGAGCAGCGCATGGCGCTGCGTCAGGAGCTGGAGCAACTGCAGTCGCGTACCCAGACGCTGATGCGTCGGGCGCCGGTCTGGCTGGCGGCGCAGAACAGCCTTAACCAGCTGTGCGAGCAAAGCGGCGAGCAGTTTGCGTCCGGCCAGGAGGTCACCGAATACCTGCAGCAGCTGCTGGAGCGTGAACGAGAGGCTATCGTTGAACGTGACGAGGTCGGCGCCCGCAAGCGCGCCATCGACGAAGAAATCGAGCGTCTTAGCCAGCCGGGCGGTTCGGAAGATCCGCGCCTCAACGCCCTGGCGGAACGGTTCGGCGGCGTTCTGCTGTCCGAGATCTACGATGATGTTAGCCTCGACGATGCGCCTTACTTCTCCGCGCTGTACGGTCCGTCGCGCCATGCGATCGTGGTACCGGATCTGTCGCGGGTAGCCGAGCAGCTTGAGGGACTGGAAGATTGCCCGGAAGATCTCTATCTGATCGAAGGCGATCCGCAATCCTTTGACGACAGCGTATTCAGCGTCGACGAGCTGGAAAAAGCGGTGGTGGTGAAGATTGCCGATCGCCAGTGGCGTTATTCGCGCTTCCCGTCGCTGCCGCTGTTTGGCCGCGCGGCACGTGAAAACCGCATTGAAACCCTGCATGCCGAGCGTGAATCGCTGTCAGAGCGTTTTGCGACCCTGTCGTTCGATGTGCAGAAAACCCAGCGCCTGCACCAGGCCTTCAGCCGCTTTATCGGCAGCCATCTGGCGGTGGCTTTCGAGGACGATCCGGAAGAAGAGATCCGCAAACTCAACAGCCGCCGCGGCGAGCTGGAGCGTGCGCTGAGCGCCCATGAAAGCGATAACCAACAGAACCGTGTGCAGTACGAGCAGGCGAAAGAGGGCGTGTCGGCGCTCAACCGCCTGCTGCCGCGCTTGAACCTGCTGGCGGATGATACGCTGGCCGACCGCGTGGACGAGATCCAGGAACGTCTGGACGAAGCGCAGGAGGCCGCGCGCTTTATTCAGCAGCACGGTAACCAGCTGGCGAAGCTGGAGCCTATTGTTTCGGTGCTGCAGAGCGATCCGGAGCAGTTTGAGCAGCTGAAAGAAGATTACGCCTATGCGCAGCAAACCCAGCGCGATGCGCGTCAGCAGGCTTTTGCCCTGGCGGAAGTTGTGCAGCGCAGGGCCCACTTCAGCTACTCCGATTCGGCGGAAATGCTCAGCGGCAACAGCGATCTCAACGAGAAGCTGCGCCAGCGTCTGGAGCAGGCGGAGTCCGAACGCAGCCGCGCGCGCGACGCGATGCGTGCCCATGCGGCGCAGCTTAGTCAGTACAATCAGGTGCTGGCCTCGCTGAAGAGCTCGTATGACACCAAGAAAGAGCTGCTCAACGATCTGTATAAAGAGTTGCAGGACATTGGCGTGCGCGCCGACGCCGGTGCGGAAGAGCGTGCTCGCGCGCGTCGCGATGAACTGCACATGCAGCTGAGCAATAACCGCTCCCGACGCAATCAGCTGGAGAAAGCGTTGACCTTCTGCGAAGCGGAAATGGACAACCTGACCCGTAAACTGCGCAAGCTGGAGCGCGATTACTGCGAAATGCGCGAGCAGGTGGTGACCGCCAAGGCGGGCTGGTGCGCGGTGATGCGTCTGGTGAAAGACAACGGCGTCGAACGTCGTCTGCATCGCCGCGAGCTGGCCTATCTCTCCGCCGATGAGCTGCGCTCAATGTCGGATAAGGCGCTGGGGGCGCTGCGTCTGGCGGTCGCCGATAACGAACATCTGCGTGACGTGCTGCGTATCTCGGAAGATCCGAAGCGTCCGGAGCGCAAAATTCAGTTCTTCGTTGCCGTATACCAGCATCTGCGCGAGCGTATTCGTCAGGATATTATTCGCACCGATGATCCGGTGGAAGCGATCGAGCAGATGGAGATCGAGCTCAGCCGCCTGACCGAAGAGCTGACCAACCGTGAACAGAAGCTGGCGATCAGTTCCCGCAGCGTGGCCAACATTATTCGCAAAACCATTCAGCGCGAGCAGAACCGTATCCGGATGCTCAACCAGGGTCTGCAGAGCGTCTCCTTCGGCCAGGTCAACAGCGTGCGTCTGAACGTCAATGTGCGTGAGACCCACTCGATGCTGCTCGACGTGCTCTCCGAGCAGCATGAGCAGCACCAGGATCTGTTTAACAGCAATCGTCTGACCTTCTCTGAGGCGCTGGCCAAGCTCTATCAGCGTCTCAACCCACAGATCGACATGGGGCAGCGCACGCCGCAAACCATCGGTGAAGAGCTGCTCGACTACCGCAACTATCTGGAGATGGAAGTGGAAGTTAACCGCGGCTCCGACGGCTGGCTGCGCGCGGAGTCCGGCGCGCTGTCTACCGGGGAAGCTATCGGTACCGGGATGTCGATTCTGGTGATGGTGGTGCAGAGTTGGGAAGATGAATCCCGTCGCCTGCGCGGCAAGGATATCTCGCCTTGCCGTCTGCTGTTCCTCGATGAAGCGGCGCGTCTTGACGCCCGCTCCATCGCCACCCTGTTCGAGCTGTGCGAACGTCTGGAGATGCAGCTGATTATCGCAGCGCCGGAGAACATCAGTCCGGAAAAAGGCACTACCTATAAACTGGTGCGTAAGGTGTTCAATAATCACGAACATGTGCACGTCGTGGGGCTGCGCGGGTTTGCCGCGCCGCTGCCGGAAGCGCTGCCGGGAACGGCCGACGCCTCCTGACGATGCAGCTCACTACTGGCGGGTAAGCGCTGAAAAGGGCAACGTTAAGTTGCCCTTTTTGCTATCCAGCTTGCTATGCCAGGGTGGTATAATCTTTAAGCTTCTTTACATTAGGTAAGGCAAAAGCCTTTTCGTCTTTATATACTGTGTTAAAGCCCACGAATTTGTGGGCGGCAATGTGTGACAACAGGGGGCAAGGGATGTTGCTTAAGAAACGGTATGGTCGTCCATTGTCAGCGCTCAGTCTGAGCCTGGCAATGGCATTTGCTCCGCTGTTCAATGTCCAGGCCGCAGAGCCTGAAGTCGTACCAGGTGATAGCTCCGCTACGCCTGGAGAGCTTTCCGTCGCGCTGTCGCAAAGCGACGGGCAATCGCCGGCGGTCGCGAAGCTGGCCGGTGAGCAGCCGCTGTCGATGGAAGCCGCGGCGAACAGTCGCGCCCAGATCGAAGCGCTATTGCCGGCTGGCTACAAACCCGTCTTTATGAATCCGCTGGTCTCGCTATACGCCGCCAGGGATATGAAACCGATGTGGGAAAACCGCGAGGCGGTGCAGGCGTTCCAGCAGCAGCTGGCGGAGATCGCCATCGCCGGTTTTCAGCCGCAGTTTACCACCTGGGTCAGTCTGCTGACCGATCCTGCCGTCAGCGGTATGGCGCGCGATGTGGTGTTGTCTGATGCCATGATGGGCTATCTGCACTTTATCAGCGGCATCCCCACCCAGGGGACCCGCTGGTTATATAGCTCGACACCGTACAAGATGGCGACCCCGCCGCTGTCGGTGATTAACCAGTGGCAGCTGGCGCTGGATAATGGCTCCCTGCCGGCGTTTATCGCCGGCCTGGCGCCGCGTCATCCGCAGTATGAGGCCATGCACCAGTCGCTGCTGGCGCTGGTGGCTGATTCACGTCCATGGCCGCAGATGACCGGCAGCGGCTCGCTGCGTCCGGGAGAATGGAGCAATGATATCGGCGCGCTGCGCGAGATCCTCCAGCGTACCGGGATGCTGGAAAATTCCGCCAATATCGTTCTGCCCGGGGACGTGGTGAGTCCTTCGGCGAAGAAAAAGAGCAAGCCCGCGGCGCGCGGTGTGTACGATCGCCAGCTGGTGGAGGGCGTTAAGCGCTTTCAGGCCATGCAGGGGCTGGGGGCGGATGGGGTCATCGGCCAATCCACCCGTGACTGGCTCAATGTCTCATCGGCGCAGCGCGCTGGCGTGCTGGCGCTGAACATTCAGCGTCTACGTCTGCTGCCAGGCAAACTATCGACCGGTATCATGGTGAATATTCCCGCGTTTTCGCTGGTCTATTACCAGGACGGCAGTCAGGTGCTGGCCTCGCGGGTGATCGTCGGACGTCCGGACCGCAAGACGCCGATGATGAGCAGCGCGCTGAACAACGTAGTGGTCAATCCGCCGTGGAACGTACCGCCCACCCTGGCGCGCAAAGATATTCTGCCGAAGGTGCGTAATAATCCTGGCTATCTGGAGCAGCATGGCTACACCGTGATGCGCGGCTGGAACAGTAAAGAGACCATCGATCCTTACCGGGTTGACTGGTCAACCATCACCGAGAACAATTTACCGTTCCGTTTTCAGCAGGCGCCTGGGGCACGTAATTCACTGGGGCGTTACAAGTTTAATATGCCGAGTTCGGATGCTATCTATCTGCACGATACGCCGAACCATAATCTGTTTCAGAAGGATGTCCGTGCGCTCAGTTCCGGCTGCGTCAGGGTCAATAAAGCCTCGGAGCTGGCCAATATGCTGCTGCAGGACGCGGGCTGGAATGACACGCGCATTTCCGACGCCCTGAAGCAGGGGGATACGCGCTATGTCAATATTCGGCAAAATATACCGGTGAATTTATATTACTTAACGGCGTTTGTGGACGCTGATGGACGTACACAATATCGAACAGATATTTACAATTACGATATCACCGCGCGATCCAGCGCACAAATTCTGACGAAAGCGGAACAATTAATCAGGTAAATGAAGTAGTTCAATGGATTTTGTTGTCCTAGCACTGGGTAATAAAGGGCGCTGCACCTCTGCAGCGCCCGATTTTCCTGGGGTGAGGCTGCCTTGACGTTGGCAATAATGCCCGGTAAGGTGCCTTTCGTGCGCCAGAAGTGCATATACATATCATTCCGCTCAATGCGTAGCGCGGTTAGCGCGAACGCTCTCCTTTGCCGGGCAACATCTCGGTCGTGGCGAGCGATAGCGAGCTGATCCTGGCATCGCGCAAAGCGGAAAAAGTATATAACGATTCATTGACTGTAGACCTGATTATCATGGACAAATTTGACGCTAATCGCCGCAGATTGCTGGCGTTGGGTGGCGCTGCGCTGGGTGCTGCCGCCATTCTCCCTGCGCCGGCATTTGCCACCCTCTCGACCCCCCGTCCGCGTATTTTGACGCTGAATAACCTGCATACCGGTGAATCGCTCAGGGCGGAGTTTTTCGATGGCAGAGGCTATATTCAGGATGAATTAGCAAGACTTAACCATTTTTTCCGTGACTATCGCGCGAATAAAATTAAGTCCATCGATCCAAATCTGTTCGATCATCTTTATCGGTTGCAGGGACTACTTGGCACCAACAAACCTGTCCAGCTTATCTCTGGCTATCGTTCCCTCGATACCAACGATGAGCTTCGCGCACGAAGCCGTGGTGTAGCGAAACACAGCTATCACACCAAGGGGCAGGCGATGGATTTCCATATTGAAGGTATTTCGTTAAGCAATATTCGCAAAGCGGCGTTATCTATGCGCGCAGGTGGTGTAGGATATTACCCACGTAGTAACTTTGTGCATATTGATACCGGTCCCGTAAGGCACTGGTAACGAAAGGAGCGTCATGAACTATCGTATTATTCCGGTTACCGCGTTCGCGCAGAACTGTTCTCTTATCTGGTGCGGGCAAACCCGGCTGGCGGCGCTGGTCGATCCTGGCGGCGATGCTGAACGTATCAAAGCGGTGGTGGCGGAGGCTGGCGTCACGCTGATGCAGATCCTGCTGACGCATGGCCACCTCGATCACGTTGGCGCCGCGGCTGAACTGGCGCAGCATTATGGCGTACCGGTTATTGGTCCGGAAAAAGAGGATGAGTTCTGGCTGGAAGGATTACCGGCGCAAAGCCGGATGTTCGGCCTGGAGGATTGCCAACCGCTGCGTCCGGATCGCTGGCTTAATGAAGGCGATGTGGTCAATGTGGGGAATGTGGCGCTGCAGGTGCTGCACTGCCCGGGCCATACGCCGGGCCATGTGGTCTTTTTTGATGACGCCTCCCGACTGCTGATCTCCGGAGACGTGATTTTCAAAGGCGGGGTGGGACGCAGCGATTTTCCGCGCGGCGACCATGGGCAGCTGATTGCGGCTATCAAGGAAAAGCTGTTGCCGCTGGGCGATGATGTGACCTTTATTCCCGGCCATGGTCCGTTGTCGACGCTGGGTGAGGAACGCCGTAATAACCCGTTTCTGCAGGATGAGATGCCGGTCTGGTAACAGACATGACGCGAACACATAAAAAAGGCCGCATTCGCGGCCTTTTTCTTTATACCGAATACTATCGCTTACAGTACGGCGACGATGGCTTCGCACAGCGGCGCCATATTGTCAGGCGTCATCCCGGCCACGTTGATACGTCCGGAAGCTACCGCATAGATGGCGAACTCTTCACGCAGGCGCAGCACCTGCTCTTTAGTCAGGCCGCTGAATGAGAACATGCCGTTCTGCTGGCTGATAAAGCTGAAGTCGCGGCTCGCGCCTTTCTCCTGCAGGGTATTGACGAACAGCAGACGCATACGCTGGATGCGCTGGCGCATATCGGTCAGTTCCTGCTCCCAGATTGCCCGTAGCGCATCGTTGCTCAGAATGGTGGCGACCACGGAGGCGCCGTGCGCAGGCGGGTTGGAGTAGTTGGCGCGGATCACCGACTTCATCTGACTGAAGGCGCGGTCTACAGTCTCCTGATCCGCGGCGACCAGAGTGCAGGCGCCGACGCGCTCGTTGTACAGGCCAAAGTTTTTCGAGTAGGAGCTGGCGACCAGCAGCTCTTTATGTAGAGCAGCAAAAGCGCGTAGCCCTTCAGCATCTTCTTCCAGACCGCGGGCGAAGCCCTGGTAGGCGAAATCGAACAGCGGTAGCCAGCCTTTTTCCACCGACAGCTGCGCCAGCTGCTGCCACTGATCGAGCGTCGGATCGATACCGGTCGGGTTGTGGCAGCAGCCGTGGAACAGTACCACGTCGCCCGCCTGGGCTTCGTTCAGGCTGGCCAGCAGACCATCAAAGTCCAGCGCGTGGTTAGCCGCGTCATAGTAAGCGTATTCGCGCACTTCCAGCCCGGCAGAGGTGAATACGCTTTTATGGTTCGGCCAGCTCGGATTACTTACCCACACACGTTTCACGTCGGTGTTTTTGGCGAGGAAGTCTGCGGCGACACGCAGCGCACCGGTACCGCCCGGTGTCTGCGCGGTGCGGGCGCGTTTATCAGCGATAATCGCATTGCCTTTACCGAACAGCAGCTCCTGGGTGCAGCGACCAAATTCAGGAATACCATCGATGCCCAGATAGTTTTTAGTCGTTTCATTTTCCAGCAGATACTGCTCTGCTTTTTTGACGCTGGTCAGAACGGGCGTTTTACCGGTTTCATCCTTGTAAACACCAATTCCGAGGTTAATTTTTTCAGGGCGGTCATCGGCACGAAACAGATCGGCCAGACCTAAAATCGGGTCGGCTGGGGCGGCGGTAATGTTCTCAAACATGACGAGGTTCCATTGTGATTACTGAAGGGAAATCCGCTATCAGGTTAACGGGAGAATAACGAATTGCCAACCGTTTGCGACAAAAAGCGCGAAGGTTTTCGAAAGAGACGATCTTTGTCTCACGAATACAGAAAAGCAGGACCGAAGTCCTGCTTTGAAGGCATATCACGAAGGGGTGTACTGCAGATTAGAACTGGTAAACGATACCCACGGCCGCCTGGTCGTCAGTGGCGACACCAGCCGCTTTGGTGTAATCGTTGTCGTCCAGCTGGTTGAATTTATACGCAGCGTAGACGTTCATGTTCTTGTTAAAGTAGTACCAGGTACCCACTTCGATGTATTTAACCAGATCCGCATCGCCGCCGGAGAAGCCAGCACGCGACTGCAGGTCCTTGCCTTTGGTCTGTACGTAGCCGATGGACGGACGCAGGCCGAAGTCAAACTGATACTGTACAACTGCTTCAAAGTTCTGAGTTTTACCAGCGAAGTGGTTATCTTCTTCCGGAGTCATGTTGTAAGTCTGGGAGTACATGACGGCCGCATAGATGTTGTTAGCGTCATATTTTGCAGAGGTCGCCCAGGCTTCGGCTTTGTCGCCATTGCCGTCAGCTTTCTGATCGACGCTACGGTTAGAGCTGGAGTAGCCTGCAGACAGTGCGATACCGTTGTCGAACGCGTAGGTGGCTGCGGTGCTGAAGCCGTCGCCATTCTGCTTGCGAATCGCACGGTCATGGTCGTTTTTACCCTGGTACTGCAGCGCGAAGCTCAGACCGTCAACCAGACCGAAGAAGTCGGAGTTACGGTAGGTTGCGACGCCGTTGGTACGACCGGTCATGTAGTTGTCGGTATAGTTCCAGCCGTCACCGCCCCATTTAACCAGCATATCGGTTGCCGCTTCGACGTCGTAGATCGCGCCGTAGTTACGGCCATAGTCGAATGAACCGTATTCGCCCGCTTTCAGGCCCGCGAACGCCAGACGGGTTTTTGTGGTCTGGGAACCTTCAACATTGGACGCGTCCATGTTGTATTCCCACTGGCCGTAGCCGATCAGCTGATCGTTGATCTGAGTTTCGCCTTTCAGGCCGATACGGGCATAGGTGGTATCGTCGCTGCTGGTGTCGCCATTGGTGGTCCAGACGTGCTCGCCGACCATTTTTCCATAGAAGTCCAGTTTGTTGCCGTTTTTGTTATAGATTTCTGCAGCGTTGGCTGCACCGGCTACCAGCAGGGCAGGGATCACCACTGCCAGAATATTGCGCTTCATCATTATTTATTACCCTCATTAATATTTTTTATATGAACACGTGCCACTGCCGTCAATAAGTTCTGTCAATAAAAACTTACAGAACCATTGATGAGAGTTTGGTGTCTGAAGGCATCTTTCCATCCGCGACAACGTTTCGCTAGCCGGAAAATGCTACGAATATATCATATGAGTAACAAAACGAAAAATCATGTAACTAAATGTGTATTTAACGGAACTTTGTGAACTTAATCAAAATTCCGTTCCACCGGATAAGGGAAAACGCGATTGCTTATCTATCTATATGAATTATTTATGATTAATTTGGCTAAGCGGCAATTCGTTCATTTTGTGTATTGAATTCGTATTCTTTTTATTCAGTCTCTGTCTTTGCAAGATGTGCGGGTAAAGGTCAAAAAATGAGCAAATTTATCAGCCATTTTGCTCTGTTATGAACATAAAGTGCGATCTACATCACCAGGATGCACCGAAACAGTGCGTAACATAATTGTGATTTCCAGGTCTTGATGTTTAAGGTTGTTGAATTTTACTAACAGTAATTGACATAAAAAAAGGCCAGCTTGCGCTGGCCTTTCAGATTGATGTCAGAAAAATTTAGAATGTCGCGTTGCGCGGCGTCCGTGGGAACGGAATAACATCGCGGACGTTCTGCACGCCGGTCACGTAAGCGATGAGGCGTTCGAAGCCCAGACCGAAGCCGGAATGCGGCACGGTGCCGTAGCGACGCAGGTCGCGATACCACCAGTAGTCTTCTTTGTTAAGCCCCATCTCTGCCATACGCGCGTCAAGCACGTCGAGACGCTCTTCACGCTGGGAACCGCCGATAATCTCGCCGATGCCCGGCGCCAGAACGTCCATTGCCGCGACGGTTTTACCGTCTTCGTTAAGGCGCATATAGAACGCTTTAATGTCTTTCGGGTAGTTTTTCACCACCACCGGCGCTTTGAAGTGCTCTTCGGCCAGGTAACGTTCGTGCTCAGAGGAGAGATCCACGCCCCAGTACACCGGGTTCTCGAACTGTTTGCCGCAGTTTTCCAGAATGGTGACGGCGTCGGTGTAATCCACCTGAGCAAAATCAGCGGTGATAAAGCGCTGCAGACGGTCGATAGCGTCTTTATCCACGCGCTCGGCGAAGAACTGCATGTCGTCCGCACGCTCTTCCAGTACCGCTTTGAAGACGTACTTGAGCATCGCTTCCGCCAGGCCGGCAACGTCGTTCAGGTTGGCGAAGGCCACTTCCGGCTCCAGCATCCAGAATTCCGCCAGGTGGCGGCTGGTGTTGGAGTTCTCGGCGCGGAAGGTCGGGCCGAAGGTATAAATCTTCGACAGCGCACAGGCGTAGGTCTCGCCGTTCAGCTGGCCGGAAACGGTCAGGAACGACTCTTTACCGAAGAAGTCTTTGTCGAAATCGACTTTGCCCTGATCGTTACGCGGCAGGTTTTCCAGATCCAGCGTCGACACGCGGAACATTTCGCCGGCGCCTTCGGTATCGGAGGCGGTGATCAGCGGGGTGGAAACCCAGAAGAAGCCCTGTTCGTTGAAGAAGCGGTGCAGCGCCTGCGCCAGGGTGTGACGCACGCGGGCTACCGCGCCAATCAGGTTGGTGCGCGGACGCAGGTGCGCTACTTCACGCAGATACTCGATGCTGTGGCGCTTGGCCGCCATCGGGTAGGTGTCCGGGTCTTCCACCCAGCCGGTCACTTCCACGCTGGTCGCCTGGATCTCAAAGCTTTGACCCTGACCCTGAGAAGCCACGACTTTACCGGTGACAATCACCGAGCAGCCGGTGGTCAGACGCAGCACTTCCTGATTGTAATTGGGCAGAGAATTATTAATAACGGCCTGTACAGGATCAAAGCAGGAACCGTCATAGACGGCGAGGAAAGAAAAGCCAGCTTTAGAATCTCGGCGGGTACGCACCCATCCGCGGACCGTGACTTCGCTGTCAACGGCAACGCGGCCCTGGAGTACGTCGGCTACAGGCACAACGCTCATAATAATCTCTCTATGTAGTCCAATAAAAAAGTCTCTTCCCCCAACAGCGGGGGGATATCTATGTTACCTGTCATCTTCCATCAGACAAGTAGATTTCGCACAGGGAAGGGTGGATTTCGGAAATAAATACACCTCCGGGGCGTTCTTTGGCTCACCATTTCGACTTTTACACGACTTACTCGATAATGACCGTCATTTCCTGCTTCGCATTTTGCATCGACACGATGGTCCGGAAAGACTTGATATTTCCCGAGGCAAAAAAGAGTTCACGGGTTAGCGCTTCGTATTCCGCCATATCACGGACGTTGATCACGAGCAGGAAATCGAAGTCGCCAGTGACATAGTAGACCTGCTGCACTTGCGGACAGGTTACGAAACGCTGTTTATCCTCCTCAAGCAGATCGAGACGTTCATTCTCAATGGTCACCTGCACCATAATGGTGATTGGTCTTCCCACTTTACTGGCGTCCACTAAGCTAACACTGCCTTTAATCACTCCTGCATCCTCCAGTGCAGCGATACGCCGATTGACTGCCGAAGGAGACAGGCTGATCCGATCGGCGATCTCCCGTTGCGACAAGCGATTATTACGCTGCAAGAGCGTAAGAATTTTTTTATCCCATGCGTCAAGTTTCATCATATATCTCGTCCTGCAAGTCTGTGATCAACCTCACTAATGCAACGTTGTTGCGTGTGAATGATAAAACAGAGTGAAAATTGCGGCGCGATGGGCAACTTTGCGCCAATTAACCGCCGGGCGCAGTGTACCATCACAGGCAGTGGGAAAGCGGTATATCGCGACAAAAAGCCTCTCACATTCTGACTTAACCAATTTAAAGCGACCGTCCTGTCTCAGGCCGCACGGATCCGTGCACCCGTTGTTTAGGCGGAATGGTCGCAAATAACGTTATCGTCGCAGGACGATATGAAAATAGAGGTGCCTGAATAGTGGACACAATTAAATTTCAACTTAACGCCCGGCGGCAGCCCTATGGCCAGGGAGCAGACTTGAGTCTGCTGAATGAAAGCGTGGGGAACGAAGTGCTGGCATTCCATCAAAAATTTCCTGATTACCGGGTCACGCCGCTGCGTAAGCTGGAATTTTTAAGCCAGCGGCTGGGGCTGGGATCGATCCATATAAAAGATGAAGCGCAGCGATTCGGTTTGAATGCGTTTAAAGGATTAGGCGGATCTTATGCGATGGGGAAATATCTCGCCGCTCTGCTTGAGCGAGATATTAATACGTTGAGCTTTGCCGAGCTTAATTCACCAGTGATTAAGGCGCGTATCAAGGACATCGTATTTGTGACTGCTACCGACGGTAACCACGGACGTGGCGTGGCGTGGGCGGCTGAGCAGCTTGGGCTGCGTGCGGTGGTGTATATGCCAAAGGGCTCGTCACCGGTACGCGCGCAGAATATTCGCCGGCATGGCGCCGAATGCACGATTACTGAACTGAACTACGACGACACAGTTCGGCTGGCGGCCAAAACCGCGCGCGAGCAGGGATGGGTTCTACTCCAGGATACCGCCTGGCAGGGCTACGAGCAGATCCCCACATGGATCATGCAAGGCTATATGACCCTCGCTGTTGAAATCTGGCAGCAGCTGGCAGAAAGCGGAGCGTCGATGCCGACGCATCTGTTTTTACAAGCCGGGGTCGGGTCGTTTGCCGGTAGCATCATGGGATATTTCATCGAAAAGATGCAGCAGCAGGCTCCCACCATCATCATCGTTGAGCCGCACAAGGCGAACTGCCTGTTTCGCTCGGCAACCATTAATGACGGACTGCCGCACAGCGTCGGCGGGGATATGTCAACCCTGATGGCCGGGCTTGCCTGTGGTGAACCTAATATCACCAGCTGGCCAATGCTCCGCGACCATACCACCTGTTTTATTTCCGCCGACGATTGTCTGGCGGCCAACGGCATGCGCCTGTTGGCCGCTCCGCGACCAGGTACTGACGAACCTTTTGTCTCCGGGGAATCCGGCGCTATTGGCACAGGAGTGCTTTATGCGCTGATGACTCAACCGGCGTATCGCGAGCTTGCCGAATCGCTGCGCCTGAATGCCGATGCACAGGTTCTGTTAATCAGCACGGAAGGAGATACATCACCCGATGTCTATGAAGACATCGTCTGGTTTGGCCGTAATGGTTGAGCGCTATCGACAATAACAAGGGGGCCATCTTACCTACCCTACAAGCCCTCGGTATGACAAGCGTTCTGACTCATAACGAAAACATACGCGCTTTCGCGTCATGCATAGAGAGAACCTGACCGATGAATACTGAAAATATAATTATCAATAAAGGATATTCCGATCCCGCAAAGTGGCATAGCGAAGATACCGTTTGGGTCCTTGGCCTGTTCGGTACCGCCATTGGCGCTGGGGTGCTGTTTCTGCCGATTAATGCCGGAATTGGCGGCTTCTGGCCGCTGCTGATTGTTTTTGTCCTCGCTTTTCCTATTACTTATCTGGCTCACCGCGGTCTGGCGAGATTCATTTACTCTTCCAATACGCCGGAAAGCAGTATTACCGATGTTATTGGCGAGCATTTTGGCGCGCTGGCGGGAAAAGTATTTACCGTCATATATTTCTTCGCCGTCTATACCATTCTGATTATGTATGCGGTGGCTATCACCAACACCGCGCAGAGCTTTATCACCCACCAGTTGGCAATGGCCGAGCCTCCCCGGTCGCTGGTGGCCATCGTTCTGATCCTCGGGCTGATGTTTATCGTCCGTTTCGGACAGCGTTTGATAATGCGGGTGATGAGCACCCTGGTTTATCCCTTCATCATCTCGCTTATTTTTATGGCACTTTTTCTGATTCCGCACTGGAACGGCGCAATTTTGCAAACCGTAAGCTTCAGCGCCACGAGCGATACGCAGGGGATCATATTATCCCTGTGGATGACCTTCCCGGTACTGGTGATGTCGTTTAACCACTATCCCATCATTTCGCCGATGGTGGTGCGCCAGAAGCAGCGTTACGGTCTGGCGCTCGCTGAGGGTAAATGTGCGCAGATCCAGCGCTACGGTATCCTGCTCATGACGGTGGTGGTGCTGTTTTTTGTTCTCAGCTGCGTGTTAAGCCTGTCGCCGCAGCAACTGGCGGAAGCCAAAGCCCAGAATCTGTCGATTTTGTCCTATCTGGCCAATCAGTACGATACACCGATTATTGCCTGGCTATCGCCGATTATCGCCTTTGTCGCTATTACTAAATCATTTCTTGGCCACTACATCGGCGCCTATGAATCGCTGCGCGACCTGATTCTGGAGGCCGCCGCCGCACGCGGGAAAAAACCTGGTATTCGCCTCGTCGACGCGGTCATCCTGGTGTTTATGGTGCTTACCTGCTGGTTCGCCGCGTACAAGAACCCCAGTATCCTCGGTATTATCGAATGCATCAGCGGTCCCACCGGGGCGGCAATTCTGCTGCTGTTGCCTATGTACGCCATTCATAAATTACCGGTGCTTGCCCCCTGGCGCGGTAAAGCGAGCAACGTTTTCGTCACCCTGATCGGTCTTATCACCGTATCTGCCATTTTTTACGGCATGTTCCAATAACCACCATTATTAGCGAGATGTTATATGAGTCATTATCTGCAGATTAACGGCCAACGGCTTATCGATTCCCTGTATGCACTTGGCGAACATGGTGCGCTGCCAGGCGGCGGCGTATGCCGCCTGGCAGCGACTGCCGAAGATAAAGCCGGCAGGGACTTTGTTGTAGCCCGCATGAAGGCGCTGGGCCTGAGCGTGTCAATTGATGCTATCGGCAATGTCACCGGCGTTTATCACGGCGAGGAGACGTTGCCGATGGTGATGATGGGGTCACATATCGATACCGTCGCCACCGGTGGGTTATACGATGGCAACTACGGCGTTATGGCCGGCCTTGAGGTGATTGCCACCCTCCAGGATGCCGGGATCCGCACCCGACGACCGTTGGCGGTAACCTTCTTTACTAACGAGGAGGGGGTGCGATTTCAGCCCGATATGATGGGCAGCGTGGTGTTTGCCGGCGAGTATCCGTTGGCGCAGGCGCTCGCGGCAAAAGATCTCGACGGTATCACGCTCGATGAAGCGCTGCGTAACATTGGTTATAAAGGCGAACGTCAGCCGGGAGATATGGCGGTAGATAGCTACGTTGAGCTGCATATCGAACAGGGACCAATTCTTGATAAAGAGCAGATTGATATTGGCGTGGTTACCGGCGTACAGGGTATTTCGTGGCAGGAATTTACCCTGAGAGGCGTATCGAATCATGCGGGTACTACCCCAATGTCCATGAGACGTGATGCCGGGCTGGCGGCTGCGAAAATCGCTGTTTTTGCCCGTGAGCTGGCGCTAAGCCTTGGTGGTAATCAGGTAGCTACCGTTGGACATTTCAGCGTGAAGCCTAATCTAATCAACGTCATTCCCAACCATGTCGTCATGTCAGTGGATCTCCGCAATACCGATAATGCGATCTTATGTCTGGCGGAGCAGCAATTGGCCGAATTTGTCGCGAAAACGTCGCAGGAAGAAGGCGTGGAGATAACCAGCCGCTCACTGGTGCGCTTTAATCCGGTCATTTTTGCCGATGAGATCGTCAATGCGGTGGAAGCCGAGGCGGAGCGTCAGGCGCTCAGTTACCGACGTTTGCCAAGCGGCGCCGGACACGATGCACAATTTATGGCGTCGGTATGTCCCGCCGGGATGATTTTTGTCCCCTGCGTCGATGGCATTAGCCATAACGTCAAAGAACATAGCGCAGCCAAAGATCTGATTGCTGGCGCCAATGTGCTGCTGCAGGTGGTTTTACAGCGCGCCCAGCGTATGGACTAATGTTTACAGGAGCAGAGAATGAATCAGCAACAGCTAAAGCAGCAGCTTATCGCCTGGCGTCACTATTTGCATGCCCATCCGGAAAGCGCCTTCGAGGAGCAGAATACTTCACGGTTTATTGCCGAAAAGCTCGAAGCTATGGGCATTGAGGTGCACCGCGATATTGGCAAAACCGGGGTGGTGGGGAGATTGAAATGCGGCGACGGGAAGGGCGTTATTGCTATTCGTGCCGATATCGATGCCATTCAATTGACCGAACAGGGAGACTGGTCTTACCGCTCCATGACCGCCGAGCGGATGCACGGTTGCGGACATGATGGTCATACCTGCATTGCGCTGGGCGCGGCGCAGTTGTTATTGCAGCGGCAGAATTTTAACGGCACGGTCTGCTTTGTTTTTCAGCCTGCTGAGGAACCTGGCTATGGCGCCAGAGCGATGATGGACGATGGCGTTATTGAACGCTTTGGCATAGAGGAAATCTACGGTCTGCATAATATGCCGGGTATGAAAGCCGGGACTATCGCCACGCGAGTCGGTGGCATTATGGCCAGTGAAGATAACTTTATTATTCGTATTAAAGGGCAGGGAGCGCATGCGGCGCGGCCGCATATGGCGAAAGATCCGCTGGTCATTGCGGCGGAAATCATCCTGGCTTTGCAGACAATTGTTTCGCGAAATGTTGATCCGAACGTGCCAGCGGTCATTTCCTGTACTGAACTGCACACCGATGGCATCCGCAATGCGATTCCGACGCACGTCGAAATCAAAGGGGATACGCGCAGCTTTGCACCGGAGGTGCAGATGCTGCTCGAAGAACGAATGCGTACCATTAGCGAAGCGATTTGCGCGATGCACGGTGCGACGTGCCAGTTCAGCTATACCCATGAATTTGCGCCAACGGTGAACTGGCAGCAATGCGTTGATGTAGCGGTCACCGCTGCGATTAACGTGGTAGGGGCTGAGAAGGTGGACGGCAACGTCGCACAGATGATGATTTCGGAGGATTTTGGCGCTTTTCTGCAAAAAATCCCCGGCTGTTTCATCTTTTTAGGCAACGGCGATAGTTCAGATGCTCAGGGCAATACACCGTTGCATAATGCCTGCTACGACTTTAATGATGAGATATTGCTAACTGGCGCGGAGTATTTTGCCGAGGTCGTCAGAACCCGTCTGCCGCAGGAGTGATATTGATTGGCCCGATAGCAGAATGCCGTCGGGCCATGTTTTTTAGCTTGCCTTTTTAATCGGCGGCAGGTCGAAAGCCTCGCGCAGGGCGCGGACGAAGGCCTTATCGTGGCAGATGGTTTTCCCCGGGCTGTCGGAGAGTTTCGCCACCGGCTTGCCGTTACATTCCACCAGCTTAATCACGATATTGAGCGGTTTAACCTGCGGCAGATCGCAGGTTAAACGGGTGCCGATCCCAAAGCTGAGCTTCACCCGCGAGGCGAAGTGGCGATACAGATCGACGGCTTTGGCCAGGTCGAGATTATCGGAGAAGACCAGCACTTTGCTCAGCGGATCGATACCCAGCTTCTGATAATGGGCGATAGCTTTTTCTCCCCATTCCACCGGGTCGCCGGAATCGTGGCGCAACCCCTGATAGCGGGTGGCGAATTCCGGACCGAAATCGCGCAGGAACGCATCCATAGTGATGCAGTCGGTCAGCGCGATGCCCAGCTGGTCGGGATACTCTTCCAGCCAGGCGGCAAGGGCCGCCCGCTGGCTGCTGGCAAGGCTGGGGCTGATCTGCTGGTGGGCCTGGAACCACTCATGGGCCTGGGTACCCATTGGGGTTAAATTCAGACGGCGCGCCAGATCGTAATTGCTGGTGCCGACAAACCATGGTTCCTGCTGCAGACGCCGCACAATACCTTCCTGCACCTCGCGTGAGAAACGACGGCGGGTGCCGAAGTCCATCAGACGGAAGGCGCTCATATCGAGGTCAGCGGTCATGGTGGCGAAGTCGCCTAGCTTATGTTCCAGCGTGTTGAGCGCCTGATCGACGCCCATCTCTGGTGAACGATAGCGATGGACCAACTCGCTTATCACCGCCAGCAGCGGGACTTCCCACATGATGGCTTCCCGCCATGGGCCGGTAAGGCGAATGTTCAGCTTACCATTGTCATTGCTGACCGTGACCTGGCTCGGGTCATAGCGAAAATCGCGCAGCCAGTTGAGGTAATCCTGGCGAAAAAAGGGAAGGGTGGACAGCCAGCGATATTCATCATCCCGCAGCCTCAGGTCGCGCATGGACTCCACCTGCTCGCGGATCGCGTCGGCATAGATGCCGAGCAGGTCGTCTCCGCGGCAGCGAAACTCCGCCGCCACATGCACATCGCCGTAGCGGTGGAAGACAGCCTGCTGCATGTGCAGCTTATAGGCATCCGTATCAAGCAGCGAGTGCAGTACAGGAGAAGTGAATTGTGTCATGGTGCGCAGTAGCATCCTCTCACTGGAGCGTTCCATCGAAACCAACGCGGAAAATGGAGGCGGAGTATACCTTTATTACCCGACTCTGTCCCGCGATGGCGAGCAATGGTGACGCTGACGGTCATTTGCGAGGCCTAGTTTAATATATTGAACATGGATCACACCACAAGCTTTGCGTCGGGTCGAGGGCATTTCGTGCCGCGAGTGTTAACAAAATGTAGCGATTTCCGTGTTTCACGTTGAAAAGATGAAGATTCTGCATAGCGCGATTGACACAACAGGAATAGACTGGGACGACACTTTACCGAAGATGCTAAAGGTTTTTTATGACACAACAGCCCCAAGCCAAATACCGCCACGACTATCGTGCGCCGGAGTATCTGATTAGCGATATCGATTTGACCTTTGACCTGGATGCCGCAAAAACCGTTGTTACGGCCGAGAGCAAGGTCTCCCGCCACGCGGCTGCGTCTGATGTGCCATTGCGCCTGGACGGCGAAGATCTGACCCTGATCGCTCTGCAGGTGAACGGCCAGCCGTGGAGTGACTATAAAGAAGAAAACAATCAGCTGGTGATCGGCGGCCTGCCGGAGCATTTCACCCTGACCATCGTCAATGAGATCAGCCCGGCGGCGAACACCGCGCTGGAAGGCCTGTATCAGTCAGGCGAAGCGCTGTGCACCCAGTGCGAAGCGGAAGGTTTCCGCCATATCACTTGGTATCTGGACCGTCCGGATGTGCTGGCGCGCTTTACCACCAAAATTATCGCCGATAAAGCGAAATACCCGTTCCTGCTTTCCAACGGCAACCGTATGGCGGAAGGGGAGCTGGAGAACGGTCGTCACTGGGTACAGTGGCAGGATCCGTTCCCGAAGCCGTGCTATCTGTTTGCGCTGGTGGCCGGTGATTTTGACGTCCTGCGCGATTCATTCCGCACCCGCTCTGGCCGCGAAGTGGCGCTGGAGCTGTACGTCGATCGCGGCAACCTCGATCGCGCGCCCTGGGCGATGACCTCGCTGAAAAACTCTATGAAGTGGGATGAGGAGCGCTTTGGCCTCGAGTACGACCTCGATATCTATATGATTGTCGCCGTCGACTTCTTTAATATGGGTGCCATGGAGAACAAAGGACTCAACGTCTTTAACTCCAAATATGTTCTGGCCCGTACCGATACCGCCACCGATAAAGACTACCTCGATATTGAGCGCGTGATTGGTCATGAATATTTCCATAACTGGACCGGCAACCGCGTCACCTGTCGTGACTGGTTCCAGCTCAGCCTGAAAGAGGGGCTGACCGTGTTCCGCGATCAGGAGTTCAGTTCCGACCTCGGCTCACGGGCGGTGAACCGCATCAACAACGTGCGCACCATGCGCGGGCTGCAGTTTGCCGAAGACGCCAGCCCGATGGCCCACCCGATCCGTCCGGATATGGTTATCGAGATGAACAACTTCTACACCCTGACGGTCTATGAAAAGGGTGCCGAAGTGATCCGCATGTTGCACACCCTGCTGGGTGAAGAAAACTTCCAGAAAGGGATGCAGCTGTACTTTGAACGCCATGACGGCAGCGCCGCCACCTGCGACGATTTCGTGCAGGCGATGGAAGATGCCTCTAACGTCGACCTGTCGCACTTCCGCCTCTGGTACAGCCAGTCCGGTACGCCAATCGTCACCGTGCATGACGACTATAATCCGGAGACCGAGCAGTATACGTTGACCATCAGCCAGCGTACGCCGCCGACCGCCGAGCAGGCCGAGAAGCAGCCGCTGCATATCCCGTTTGCCATTGAGCTGTACGATAACGAGGGCAAGGTGATCCCCCTGCAGAAGGGCGGCCACCCGGTACACCCGGTGCTTAATGTGACCCAGGCCGAGCAGACTTTCGTCTTCGATAACGTTTATTTCCAGCCGGTGCCGGCGCTGCTGTGCGAATTTTCAGCGCCTGTGAAACTGGAATACAAGTGGAGCGATCAGCAGCTGACCTTCCTGATGCGTCACGCGCGGAATGATTTCTCGCGCTGGGATGCGGCGCAGAGCCTGCTGGCGACTTACATCAAGCTGAACGTCAACCGCCATCAGCAGGGGCAGCCGCTGTCGCTGCCGGTGCACGTAGCGGATGCCTTCCGCGCCATCCTGCTGGATGAGAAGATTGATCCGGCGCTGGCCGCTGAGATCTTAACCCTGCCGTCAGCCAACGAAATCGCCGAGATGTTCGCGATTATCGATCCGATCGCCATCGCCGCCGTGCGCGAAGCGCTCACCCGCACCCTGGCGAACGAACTGGCGGACGAATTCCTCGCGGTTTATAACGCCAATAAGCTCGACAGCTATCGGGTGGAGCACGCCGATATTGGTAAACGTGCTCTGCGCAATACCTGCCTGCGCTATCTGGCGTTTGCGGAACCGATGCTGGGCGATAAGCTGGTGGCGACGCAGTATCACCAGGCAGATAACATGACCGACGCGCTGGCCGCCCTGTCGGCGGCGGTTGCCGCTGAGTTGCCGTGCCGCGATGCGCTGATGCAGGAGTACGATGACAAATGGCATCAGGACGGTCTGGTGATGGATAAGTGGTTTATCCTGCAGTCCACCAGCCCGGCAGCCAACGTGGTGGAAACCGTGCGCGGTCTGCTGAACCACCGTTCGTTCAGCATGAGCAACCCGAACCGTGTGCGCTCGTTAATCGGCGCTTTCGCCAGCAGCAACCCGGCGGCGTTCCATGCTGAAGACGGCAGCGGTTATCAGTTCCTGGTGGAGATGCTGACCGAGCTTAACCAGCGTAACCCGCAGGTGGCGTCGCGCCTGATTGAGCCGTTGATTCGTCTGAAGCGTTATGATGAGAAGCGACAGGCGCTGATGCGCGCCGCGCTGGAGCAGCTGAAGGGGCTGGAGAATCTCTCTGGCGACCTGTTCGAGAAAATCAGTAAGGCGCTGGCGTAACGGTGCCATAACCCCGGATTGCGGCGCGCCTTGCGCCCTGTCCGGGTTACCCGTTAGCGTGGTGATGTTGTCGGGCGGCGCGATGCTTACCCGACCTGGAATACACGGCTGATTTGGCGTTGGTAGCCCGGCTGTGCAACGCGCGAGCCGGGGACATGTCGGATGACGATATGCCCCCGTTCAGACAGCGGACAGTTACGCCGGTCAGCCATGACTAAACAAACGCGGCGCACGCTCGCTGTCGCCGCGTTTCATCACCCGATCCAGTACTTCAGCCTCCAGCTCGGCCAGCTTCGCCGAACCGGTGCGCCGCGGTCGCGGGATATCCACGCTTAAATCGAGGCCAATCTTCTTCTCTTCAATTAACAGCACCCGATCGGCCATGGCCACCGCTTCACTGACGTCGTGCGTGACCAGCAGGACCGTAAAGCCATGCTCCTGCCACAGGGAGACGATCAGCTCCTGCATCTCCAGACGGGTGAGGGCATCCAGCGCCCCCAGCGGTTCGTCCAGCAGCAGCAGGCGCGGGCGATGGATCAGCGCGCGGGCCAGCGCAACGCGCTGCTTCTGCCCACCCGACAGCGCGGCCGGCCACTCCTGTGCGCGGCTTTCAAGTCCGACACTGGCCAACGCCTGCAGGGCGGCGTCGCGCCAGGCGCCTTTTAGCCCCAGCCCCACGTTATCAATCACTGTTTTCCACGGCAGCAGGCGCGGATCCTGAAACATCATCCGGGTGTCGTCCTGGATCGCCGCCAGGGGCGTCGCGCCAGCCAGCAGTTCGCCGGCGTTTGGTTTTTCCAGACCTGCCAGCAGGCGCAGCAGGGTACTTTTGCCGCCGCCGCTGCGGCCCACCACCGCCACAAACTGGCCGCTGGGAATATGCAGATCCAGCTCGTTAAGAATGGTGTTGTCGCCATAGCGTTTCGTCACCCCGTTCAGCAGCAGCGGGATACCTGGGTTGAGACGGGCAGTGTTCATGCGTTAGCCTCCTGAAGATGATACGCCGGATTCCAGCGCAGCCAGAGCCGTTCCAGCAGCTGGGCGCAGACGTCGGCCAGTTTGCCAAGGATGGCGTAAAGAATGATCGCCACTACCACCACGTCGGTTTGCAGAAATTCACGCGCGTTCATCGCCAGATAACCGATGCCGGCATTCGCCGAGATAGTTTCGGCGACAATAAGCGTCAGCCACATCAGACCAAGGGCAAAACGCACGCCGACCATAACTGAGGGCAGGGCGCCGGGTAATATCACGTGACGGAACAGGGCGAAGCCGGATAAGCCATAGCTGCGCGCCATCTCAACCAGCCCACGGTCAATATTGCGGATCCCGTGCCAGGTGTTGATATAGATCGGGAACAGGGTGCCCAGCGAGACAAGGAAGATCTTGGCGGTCTCATCGATGCCGAACCACAAGATCACCAGCGGGATCAGCGCCAGATGCGGGACATTGCGCAGCATCTGGATCGAGGTATCCAGCAGACGCTCGCCCCAGCGAGACAGGCCGCTGATCAGGCCGAGTATTAGCCCGATCGAGCCGCCGATGGCGAAGCCGACCAGCGCCCGCCACGAGCTGATGGCCAGATGCTGCCACAGCTCACCGCTGGCCGAGAGGGTCCAGAACGCTTTCAATACCCCCTCCGGCGAGGGCAGCACCCGCGTCGACAGCCAGCCGACGGACGAGGCCAGCTGCCAGACAATGACCGTCCCTACCGGCAGCAGCCAGGGGGCGAGGCGTAACAACAGGGGATGGGTTGATTTTGCCATCACGGTCTCCTCAGCTTTGCGCTACTTTACGCGGAATAAACTCGTTGGCGACCGCTTCCCCCTGCAGACGCAGGTTTTGCGGCTGCGGGATGGACGGCACCGCGACGTCAAGCAGGGGGAACAGCAGCTCTCCGACCCGGTACGCCTCTTCCAGATGCGGATAGCCGGAAAAGATAAAGCTATCGATACCCAGCGCGGCGTATTCATTGATCCGTTCGGCAACGGTGGCGGCATCGCCCACCAGCGCGGTCCCGGCGCCGCCGCGCGCTAAACCCACGCCAGCCCACAGGTTGGGGCTGATTTCCAGCTTATCGCGTCGCCCGTTGTGCAGGGCCGCCATCCTTTGCTGGCCGACGGAGTCGGTTCTGGCGAAAGCCGCCTGGGCGCGGGCGATCGTCTCGTCGTCAAGATGGGAGATAAGGCTGTCCGCCGCCTGCCACGCTTCCTCGTTGGTTTCCCTGACGATCACGTGCAGACGGATGCCGAAACGCACCTGGCGACCATGCCGGGCGGCTTTCTCTCGCACCTGAGCTATTTTCTCTGCCACCTGGGCCGGCGGTTCTCCCCAGGTAAGATAAAGATCGACCTGCTCAGCGGCCAGCTCCTGCGCTACCTCAGACGAGCCGCCGAAATAGAGCGGTGGACGCGGCTGCTGCAGTGGCGGAAACAGCAGTTTGGCGTCGCGAACGCGCTGATGCTTGCCGTTAAAGGTGACGGTTTCTCCCTCCATCAGCTTGCGCCAGATGTGGGTAAATTCAGCCGAGGCCTCATAGCGCTCGGTGTGGTCGAGGAAGACGCCGTCGCCTGCCAGTTCGGCAGGATCGCTGCCGGTGACCAGATTGAACAGCGCCCGGCCGTTTGACAGCCGGTCCAGGGTCGCCGCCTGACGCGCGGCCACCGTCGGCGATACCACGCTTGGCCTGAGGGCGACAAGGAACTTCAGCCGCTGCGTCACCGGGATCATTGAGGCCGCGACCAGCCACGCATCCTCACAAGAGCGTCCGGTCGGGATCAGCACGCCGGTGAAGCCCAGCCGATCCGCCGTCTGCGCGATTTGCTGCAGATAGCCATAATCGACCGGACGGGCACCCTCTTCGGTACCCAGATAACGACCATCACCATGGGTCGGTAAAAACCAGAACATATTCAGACTCATGATTTCGCTCCTTGTGTGGCGGTGGGCTGCCAGATGCGGGCCCGGATATCAACTTTTTTTGGCACCAGCTTGTTCTCGTAGAACAGGTCTGCCGTCTGCTGCTGGCGAGCGGCGGTTTCGGCGCTCACCGGGGTAACCGCGGTGGGGGGACGATGGTCCAGATAGCTGGCGATCACCGCCTCCGGTAAGCCCATCGTTTTCGCCAGCAGCGTAATGCTTTGCGCGCGTTGGCTGTGGGTCAGGGCATCGGCCTGAGTAAAGGTGTCGAGTACGCCTTCAATGAAAGCGCCATTGCGTTCAGCGTAGGGCCGGGAAGCAAGATAGAAGGATCCCGTCTGTTTCAGATCGGTTCCGTCAGTGAGTACCCGGGCGCCGCCCTGCAGCAGCGCGGCGGAGTAGTACGGATCCCAGATGGCCCATGCGTCGACATTGCCCTGCTGAAAGGCGGCGCGCGCATCGGCGGGGGCAAGGTAAACCGGCTGAATATCGCTAAATTTCAGACCTGCGAGCTGTAGGGCGCGCAGCAGCAGATTGTGGGAGCTGGAGCCTTTCTGAAAAGCGACCTTTTTCCCTTTTAACTCAGCAACGTTATGAATCGGGCTGCCCTGCGCCACCAGGATCACCTCCGCCTTGGGCTTGGGCGGCTCCGCGCCGATATAGACCAAATCGGCGCCTGCCGCCTGGGCAAAGATAGGCGGAATATCGCCGGTACTGCCGATATCAATGCTGCCGACGTTCAGCGCCTCCAGCATCTGCGGACCGGCCGGGAACTCAATCCACGAGATATGGGTTTGCGGATAGCGCTGCTCCAGCAGCTGATGGCTCTTCGCCAGCACCATGCTGACGCTGCCTTTCTGGTAGCCGATGCGCAGAGCGTCAGGCGCCGCCGAGGCGGCGTGACCCAGCGTAGAGAATAGCAGCAGTCCGCCCAGAGTCAGGGCGCGGAGAGGATTAAGCATGCTCCACCCCACGCAGAGATGTTAACGACGGCGCACGGCTGCTGGGGCGATGCAGCGCCTGCCAGAAGGTCTCCAGGGCGTCATCAAGGCGCCGCTGCAGATTCGCGGTAAACTGCGGCTTATGCTGGTAATCGGTCACCTGGCTGTCATCAGCGAAGACGCCATGGAGGATCTCCTGGGCCTTGAGGGCATTCAGCACTGGCTTCAGCGCGTAGTCCACTGCCAGCATGTGGGCGATGGTGCCGCCGGTGGCCAGCGGCAGCACAATTTTGCCCTCCAGCGCTCGCTCAGGCAGCAGGTCGAGCAGCGTTTTCAGCGCGCCGGAGAACGAGGCTTTATACACCGGCGTGGCGATGATCAGGCCATCAGCCCCGGCCAGCTGTTCGTTGAGCGTCTGCAGCGCCGGGTTGTCAAAACGAGCGTACAGGAGGTCTTCCGGGGCAAAGTTCTGCAGATGCCAGTGGCAGACTTCGATATCGGCGGCGGTGAGCGTCTCTCTGGCGTATTCCAGCAAAGCGCTGGAACGGGAAGGGTAACGCGGGCTGCCCGCAAGCGTAATGACGCGCATCTCTCTCTCCTTATAACTAAATGTTTGCATTTATCTATAATTGATAACATTTATAGTGAGTGTGACAGAGGGCCATTATTTCCCTAAATGATTTATCCGCGGTTAGATAGCCGAAAAGCGCATAATGGCGCGCGGGGTAGGTAATCGTTTGCGCTGATGGGGGATTTTTTGTCGCAGGTCAATTCCCTTTCCGCAACAGATCGCACATAATACGCCCCCGGTTTGCACACCGGGAATCCAGGAGAGTTCATGTACTACCCCTTCGTTCGTAAAGCCCTTTTTCAGCTCGATCCTGAGCGCGCTCATGAAGTTACCTTTCAACAATTACGCCGTGTCACCGGGACGCCGCTGGAAATGCTGGTTCGCCAGAAGGTACCGGCCAGGCCTGTCACCTGCATGGGGCTAACCTTTAAAAACCCGCTGGGTCTGGCGGCCGGGCTGGATAAAAATGGGGAATGCATTGACGCGCTGGGCGCGATGGGGTTTGGTTCGATTGAGATCGGCACCGTGACGCCGCGTCCGCAGCCGGGCAACGATAAGCCAAGGATCTTCCGTCTGGTTGATGCCGAGGGATTGATCAACCGCATGGGCTTTAATAACCATGGCGTCGATAACCTGGTTGAGAACGTGAAAAAGGCGCATTTTGACGGCGTGCTGGGTATCAATATCGGCAAAAATAAAGATACGCCGGTTGAGCACGGGAAAGATGATTACCTGATTTGTATGGAAAAAGTCTATCCGTACGCCGGGTATATCGCCATTAATATCTCCTCGCCGAATACCCCAGGGCTGCGCACGCTGCAATACGGCGAAGCGCTGGATGATTTACTCTCCGGTATTAAAAATAAGCAGCTCGAGCTGCAGCAGAAGCATCAAAAATATGTCCCGGTCGCCGTAAAGATCGCGCCGGATCTTTTGCCTGAGGAATTGATCCAGGTTGCCGATAGCCTCGTGCGTCATAATATTGATGGCGTGATTGCAACCAATACCACCCTCGATCGTTCCCTGGTTCAGGGAATGAAACATTGCGATGAGACCGGCGGGCTTAGCGGTCGTCCATTACAATTAAAAAGCACTGAAATTATCCGTATGCTCTCCGCTGAGCTGAATGGCCGTTTGCCTATCATCGGCGTGGGCGGCATTGATTCGGTGATTGCCGCGCGGGAAAAGATTGCCGCCGGGGCATCGCTGGTGCAGATCTATTCTGGATTTATTTTTAAAGGTCCGCCGCTGATTAAAGAAATTGTTACCCACATCTAATCTTTTCCTCCTCTGAATCCCACCCAGGGCTTTATTTCCGGCCCTGGTTGTTTTATATTCCCTCACTGTTGCTTATTTAAACATTTTAGACTTTTCTTAATTTTAGAAAATATTCTGCGGTAAGTCGCAACAACTTTGCAGAGGCGTATGAAAGGGGACAGGGGGAAAAATGCGGATTAAACCTGACGATAACTGGCGTTGGTATTACGATGAAGAGCACGACCGCATGATGCTCGATCTGGCCAATGGCATGTTATTTCGCTCGCGCTTCGCCCGGCGCATGCTGACTCCGGATGCCTTTGCCCCTTCGGGATTTTGCGTTGATGACGCCGCGCTCTATTTCTCTTTTGAAGAAAAATGTCGCGATCTCGAGCTATCGAAAGAGCAGCGGGCGGAATTAGTCCTTAACGCGCTCACCGCCATCCGTTTTCTCAAACCGCAGATGCCGAAAAGCTGGCACTTTATCGCCCATACCCATCACTGGCAGCCGAGCGGCGGCGACGCCGCCTGCGTTTGGCTGAGCGATACCGGCGAGCAGGTGAATTTACTGGTGGTGGAGCCGGGCGATAACGCCGCGCTCTGTCTGTTGGCTCAGCCGGGTCTCACCCTTGCCGGCCGCGTCATGCAGCTGGGCGATGTCATTAAAATCATGAATGACAGACTGCAGCCGGCGCAGAGCGCGGTCAGCTACAGTCTGGGGCAGGCGGTTTAAGGCGCCAGGCGTAGCGCTGTTTTCGGTACACAGCTGCAGGCGAGAATAGTGCCATCTCCGGCAACCGCGTTTTTCTTTAACGGACTCACTTCTCCCTCTTCCAGCCGGATGCGGCAGCTGCCGCAGATCCCCGCCCGACACGAATAGGGTACGCGAATGCCCTGTTGTTCCAGTTGCTCCAGCAGCACCTGCTGATTATTGCCGGTAAACTGTTGACCCTGCCATTCGATGGCAACCGTAGCCTGCTGCTGCGCCTCGGGAGCCGGGGTATCGTCGCTTTCACCTGCCCCGTAGGCTTTCGCCGGGCCGCGGGTAAGAATTTCCACTTCATCTCCCACCCGGATCACCCCGCTGTTGCGGGCAATCAGGTTCTGGCCAAAATCGACATCGCCATTGTCCAGCGCGGTACGAAAACGCTTTAAGGTTTCCAGCGGCTCCCCGGCGGGATGCTTCTGACCGCGCTCCGGGCTGACGGTGGTAAAAATGCAGCGGCTGCACGGCTTAGCGACATCAAACACCACCTCGCCGATGCGGATCACTTTCCAGCTATCTTCATCCCAGGCCGCCGCGCCGGTGACCACAAGGTTAGGGCGAAACTGTTCTATGCTTACGCTGGCCGGGCAGCGCTGTTGCAGATCGCGCAGGGAGGCCTCGTTAGCCAGCAGGTAAGGGTAGCCGTCGGCGAAGGAGAGCGGCACCGCATCATGGCGCTTTACCCGGCGGGTTAGCTGCGGCCCCAGCCAGCGCAGCTGGACATCGCGCTTGAAAAAGCCGCTGAGCCACTGGTTAACGGCGGCGGGCGCGATGAGGGCGGTAAAATGGTTGCCCCAGACTTCGGTCGGCTCGGCCTGCGTGGCGAAATCGCTAAAACGCACCACGGCGCTGCTGCCGTCCGGTGCGGTCAGGTGAAGGCCATCATGCAGCGGCGCCGGAATAAATTTCACCATTTGCGGAAACTGGCGAGCGGTAATAAAGGTCCCGTCGGTTTCGGTGACCATAAACAGGCGATCGAAGGCCAGGCCGCTGATATCAGCAAAGGCGTGGGTCAGGCCTATGCCGCGCATGGATTTAACAGGATGAATAAAAAGTCGCGATAGCGTTACCATACGCTGCCTCCGGGTTCCAAAAATAAGCCTATAACTTTATGACATAGGGCACATATTGGCTATAATGCGCACCAATTTTCTTTAAGTAAAAGTGACGATATGAATTCTCTGTTTGCCAGTACGGCTCGTGGGCTGGAAGAGCTGTTAAAAACTGAACTGGAAGGGCTTGGCGCGACGGACTGCCAGGTAGTCCAGGGCGGGGTCCATTTTCAGGGGGATACGCGCCTGCTGTATCAAAGCCTGATGTGGAGCCGGCTGGCTTCGCGCATCATGCTGCCGCTGGGCGAATGTCGCGTATACAGCGATCTGGATCTGTACCTCGGCGTACAGGCCATCCCGTGGACGGAGATGTTCAACCCTGGCGCCACCTTCGCGGTGCATTTTAGCGGCCTCAATGATGAGATCCGTAACAGCCAGTACGGCGCGCTGAAGGTTAAAGACGCCATTGTCGACAGCTTCACCCGTAAGAATCTGCCGCGCCCGAACGTCGATCGTGAGTCGCCCGATCTGCGGATCAACGTCTGGCTGAACAAAGAGACGGCGCACATCTCGCTGGATCTGAGCGGCGAAGGCCTGCACCTGCGCGGCTATCGCGATGGTACCGGAATGGCGCCGATCAAAGAAAACCTCGCGGCGGCGATCGTCATGCGCTCTGGCTGGGTACCAGGTACGCCGCTGCTCGATCCGATGTGCGGCTCCGGTACCCTGCTGATTGAAGCGGCGATGCTGGCGACCGACCGCGCGCCGGGCCTGCACCGCGGCCACTGGGGCTTTGGCGGCTGGGCGCAGCACGATGACGTCATCTGGAAAGAGGTGAAGGCGGAAGCGCAAACCCGCGCTCGTCAGGGATTGGCAGCGTATGAGTCACGCTTCTACGGCTCAGACGTCGACGCGCGCGTAATCGAGCGCGCGCGCCGCAACGCCCGCCGCGCCGGCATTGGCGAGCTGATCGATTTTGACGTGAAAGACGTCGCCCAACTGAACAACCCGCTGCCGAAAGGCCCGTACGGGACGGTGATCAGTAACCCGCCGTACGGCGAACGTCTGGAAAGCGAGCCAGCGCTGATCGCTCTGCACAGCCTGCTTGGCCGGATAATGAAAAGTCAGTTCGGCGGCTGGAACCTGTCGGTATTCAGCGCTTCGCCGGAGCTGCTGAGTTGCCTGCAGCTGCGTGCCGACAAGCAGTTTAAAGCCAAGAACGGCCCGCTGGACTGCGTGCAGAAGAATTATCACCTGGCGGATAGCGAAGGCGGCAAGCCGGCGATGCTGGCGGAGGATTTTGCTAACCGTCTGCGTAAAAACCTGAAGAAGTTTGAAAAATGGGCCCGCCAGGAAGGAATTGAATGCTATCGCCTGTACGATGCTGATCTACCGGAATACAACGTGGCCATTGACCGCTATGCCGACTGGGTGGTGGTCCAGGAGTATGCCCCGCCGAAAACCGTCGACGCGCATAAGGCGCGCCAGCGTCTGTTCGACATCATCGCTGCGACTATCGCCGTACTGGACATGGCGCCTAACAAGCTGGTGCTGAAAACCCGTGAACGGCAGAAGGGGAAAAACCAGTATCAGAAGATGGCGGAGAAGGGCGACTTTATTGAGGTACAGGAGTATAACGCGCGCCTGTGGGTCAACCTCACCGACTACCTGGATACCGGTCTGTTCCTCGACCACCGTATCGCCCGTCGCATGCTCGGCCAGATGAGTAAAGGTAAGGACTTCCTGAACCTGTTCTCCTATACCGGCAGCGCCAGCGTCCACGCAGGCCTCGGCGGTGCGCGATCCACCACCACGGTGGATATGTCACGCACCTACCTGGAGTGGGCGGAACGCAACCTGCGTCTCAATGGCCTGACCGGCCGCGCGCATCGCCTGATGCAGGCGGACGTGCTGGGTTGGCTGCGGGAAAGCACCGAGCAGTTCGATCTGATCTTTATCGATCCGCCGACCTTTTCCAACTCCAAACGGATGGAAGATGCGTTTGACGTCCAGCGCGATCACATTCGCCTGATGACCGATCTAAAACGTCTGCTGCGTAAAGGCGGCACCATTATGTTCTCGAATAACAAACGCGGTTTCCGTATGGATCATGACGGGCTGGCGGCGCTTGGCCTGAAGGCGCAAGAGATTTCGCAAAAAACGCTGTCGCAGGATTTTGCCCGCAACCGTCAGATCCACAACTGCTGGCTGATTACCGCAGCCTGAAAGGAATAAATAATGTCACTGATTAGTATGCACGGCGCCTGGCTTTCCTTCAGCGATGCGCCGCTGCTGGATAATGCCGAGCTGCATATTGAAGATAACGAACGCGTCTGCCTCGTCGGACGCAACGGCGCCGGTAAATCTACCCTGATGAAGATCCTCAACCGCGAACAGGGGCTGGATGACGGACGCATCATTTATGAACAGGACCTGATCGTGGCGCGTCTGCAGCAGGATCCGCCGCGGAACGTTGCTGGTACGGTGTACGATTTTGTCGCCGAAGGGATCGCCGAGCAGGCGGCTTATCTGAAAGCCTACCATGACGTGTCGCATCAGGTGATGACCGATCCGAGCGACAAAAATTTAAATGAACTGGCGCGCCTGCAGGAGCAGCTCGATAACCTGGGACTATGGCAGCTGGACAGCCGCATTAACGAAGTGATTGAGCAGCTGGGCCTTGACGCCAATGCGCAGCTGGCGTCGCTGTCCGGTGGCTGGCTACGTAAAGCGGCGCTGGGCCGCGCCCTGGTCAGTGGGCCGCGCGTGCTGCTGCTGGATGAGCCCACTAACCACCTCGATATCGAAACCATCGACTGGCTGGAAGGTTTCCTGAAAACCTTTAAAGGCACGATTATCTTTATTTCGCATGACCGTTCCTTTATCCGCAATATGGCGACGCGCATTGTCGACCTCGATCGTGGCAAGCTGGTGACCTATCCGGGAAATTACGATCAGTATCTCCTCGATAAAGAAGAAGCCCTGCGGGTCGAAGAACTGCAGAATGCGGAATTTGACCGCAAGCTGGCCCAGGAAGAGGTGTGGATCCGTCAGGGTATCAAAGCGCGCCGGACCCGTAACGAAGGCCGAGTCCGCGCGCTGAAGGCGATGCGCCGCGAGCGCGGTGAGCGCCGGGAAGTGATGGGCAGCGCGAAGATGCAGGTTGAGGAGGCTTCCCGTTCCGGCAAAATCGTCTTTGAGATGGAAAACGTCAACTATCAGGTTGACGGCAAAGTGCTGGTGAAGGATTTCTCCGCACAGATCCAGCGCGGCGACAAGATCGCCCTGATCGGCCCCAACGGCTGCGGGAAAACCACGTTGCTGAAGCTGATGCTCGGCCAGCTGCAGGCCGACAGCGGGCGGATCCATGTTGGCACCAAGCTGGAGGTCGCCTACTTCGACCAGCACCGCGCGGAGTTGGATCCGGATAAAACGGTGATGGACAACCTGGCGGAAGGCAAACAGGAGGTAATGGTTAACGGTAAACCACGCCATGTGCTGGGTTATCTACAGGACTTCCTGTTCCATCCAAAACGAGCGATGACCCCGGTACGTGCGCTTTCCGGAGGGGAACGTAACCGCCTGCTGCTGGCCCGGCTGTTCCTGAAACCCAGCAATCTGCTGATCCTTGATGAACCGACTAACGACCTCGATGTTGAAACGCTGGAGCTGCTGGAAGAGCTGATCGATGGCTATCAGGGGACCGTGATGCTGGTGAGCCACGATCGTCAGTTTGTCGACAATACCGTGACCGAGTGCTGGATCTTCGAAGGCGGCGGTCGTATTGGCCAGTACGTCGGCGGCTATCACGACGCCCGCGGTCAGCAGGCCCAGTCTTTGGCGCAAAAGCAGACGGTCGTTAAAAAAACGACGGAAGTCGCTCAGCCAAAAGCAGAAACTGTCAAACGCGGCGGGAACAAACTAAGCTATAACCTGCAGCGCGAGCTGGAACAACTGCCGCAGAAGCTGGAGGCTCTCGAGGCCGAACTGCAGACGTTGCAGGATCAGGTTGCCGATCCCGATTTCTTCGGGCAACCGCACGATCGCACGCAGCAGGTGCTGGCGCAGCTGGCCGAAGCGGAGCAGGCGCTGGAAGCGGCCTTTGAACGCTGGGAATATCTCGAAGGATTAAAGAACGGCGCCTGAGCTGAGGAGTTGTCATGTGCGATCATCATCATGCTGCGCGACATATTCTATGTCCCCAATGTGATTTGCTGGTGGCTTTGCCGCAGCTTGAGCATCGCCAGAAAGCCGCCTGCCCGCGCTGCGGTACAACGTTAACCACCACGTGGGACGCGCCTCGCCAGCGTCCCACGGCGTATGCGCTGGTCGCGCTGTTTATGCTGCTGCTGGCCAACCTGTTCCCTTTTATCTATATGAAAGTGGGCGGCATCAGTAGCGAAATAGAGCTGCTGGAAATTCCCAACGTACTGTTTACCGAGGATTACGCCAGTCTCGGGACTTTCTTTTTACTCTTTGTTCAATTAGTGCCGGCGTTTTGCCTGGTCACCATTTTGCTGCTGGTTAATCGGGTCAGAATGCCTGCCGGCCTGAAGACGTTCCTTGCGCGAATTCTCTTTCAACTGAAAACCTGGGGCATGGCGGAGATCTTTCTTGCCGGCGTGCTGGTGAGCTTCGTCAAGCTGATGGCCTACGGTGATATTGGCATCGGTCTGAGCTTTGTTCCCTGGTGTATGTTTTGCCTGCTGCAGTTACGTACTTTTCAGTGCGTCGACCGCCGCTGGCTATGGGATGATATTGCCCCCATGCCGGCCATTACCCAGCCGCTGAAGGTCGGGGTGACCGGTATCCGTCAGGGGCTGCGCTCCTGTGCCTGCTGTACGGCGGTGTTGCCGGTCGATCAGACCGCCTGCCCGCGCTGTAACAGTAAAGGAACGGCGCGGCGCAAAAATAGCCTGCAGTGGACGCTGGCGCTGCTGGTGACGTCATTTATCCTTTATCTCCCTGCCAACATTATGCCGATCATGATCACCGATCTGCTGGGCGATAAAATGCCATCGACCATTATGGCCGGGGTGATTTTACTGTGGAGCGAAGGTTCATATCCGGTGGCGCTGGTGATCTTTATCGCCAGTATTATGGTGCCGACGCTGAAGATGATCGCTATCGCCTGGTTATGCTGGAACGCCAACGGCAACGGCGCGCGAGATTCGGAGCGCATGCATCTGATCTATGAGGTGGTGGAATTTGTTGGCCGCTGGTCAATGATTGACGTTTTTGTCATCGCCGTGCTCTCTGCGCTGGTCCGTATGGGAGGGTTAATGAATATCTATCCAGCCATCGGCGCGGTCATGTTTGCGCTGGTGGTGGTGATGACCATGTTTTCAGCCATGACATTTGATCCCCGTTTACTGTGGGATCGTGAGCCAGATTCAAGCCATGAGGAAATACAACAACATGGAAAATAAGAGCGGAGAAGCGAAAGTGCAGAAGGTGAAGAACTGGTCACCGGTGTGGATCTTCCCTATCGTCACTGCGCTGATCGGGGCATGGATCCTGTTTTATCATTACAGCCATCAGGGGCCTGAGGTCACGCTGATCACCACCAATGCGGAAGGGATTGAAGGGGGAAAAACCCGGATCAAGAGCCGCAGCGTAGACGTTGGGGTGGTGGAGAGCGCGACGCTGACCGACGATCTCACCCACGTGGAAATCAAAGCCCGCCTCAATTCCGGGATGCAGAAGCTGCTGCACAACGATTCCGTCTTCTGGGTGGTAAAGCCGCAGGTTGGGCGCGAGGGGATCAGCGGTCTTGGGACATTGTTGTCCGGGGCCTATATTGAACTGCAGCCAGGAACGAAAGGTTCGGTGCCAGCGCAGTATCCGCTACTGGATTCTCCGCCGCTGGCCTCGCCGGATGCCAAGGGGATCCGTATTCTGCTGGAAAGCAGCAAGGCGGGCCAGCTGTCGCCGGGCGATCCGGTGTTGTTCCGCGGCTATCGCGTGGGGTCAGTGGAAACCAGCACCTTCGACACGCAGAAACGTCGTATTACTTACCAGCTGTTCATCAATGCGCCGAACGATCGCCTGGTGACCACCAACGTTCGTTTCTGGAAGGACAGCGGGATCGCTGTAGATTTGACCTCGGCGGGGATGCGCGTCGAGATGGGCTCGCTGTCGACGCTGTTTGGCGGCGGGGTGAGCTTCGATATTCCTGAAGGACTGGACCTCGGCGAGCCGGTGGCGAATAAAACGGAATACCATCTGTTTGACGATCAAAAGAGCATTCAGGATTCAGTCTTTACCGAGCATATCGATTACGTCATGTTCTTCAAAGACTCGGTTCGCGGCCTGCAGCCGGGCGCGCCGGTGGAGTTCCGCGGTATCCGTCTGGGCACCGTCGGCAAAGTGCCGTTCTTTATTCCGGGGCTGAAGCAGCGTTTGAACGATGACTATCGTATTCCAGTGGAAGTGCGGGTTGAACCGCAACGGCTGATTAATCAGCTTGGCGGTGATCCGAATATTCGCGCCCACATTGACGATCTGATCAACCGCGGACTGCGCGGCTCGCTGAAAACCGGTAACCTGGTGACCGGCGCGCTGTATATCGATCTCGACTTCTATCCGAAGGCGCCCCCGCGCGGGAAAATACAGGAGTTTAACGGCTATCCGATTATCCCGACCATCAGCGGTGGACTGGCACAGATCCAGCAGCGTCTGATGGATGCGCTGGATAAGATTAATAACCTGCCGATTAATCCGCTGCTGGAGCAGGCGACCAGCACCCTGGCGCAGAGCGAGAAGACGATGCAGCACGTGCAGACCACGCTGGATAATCTGAATAAGATCACCTCCAGCCAGTCAATGCAGCAGCTGCCCGCCGATATGCAGACGACGCTGCGTGAACTGAACCGTAGCATGCAGGGCTTCCAGCCGGGCTCTGCGGCCTACAATAAGATGGTGGCCGATATGCAGCGTCTGGATCAGGTGCTGCGTGAGCTGCAGCCGGTTCTGAAAACGCTAAATGATAAGAGCAATGCGCTGGTATTTGAGGCGAAGGATAAAAAAGATCCACAGCCGAAGGGAGCGAAATAATGAAAAAATGGTTACTGGCGGCAGCCGTATGCGTACTGACGGCGTGCAGTAGCGGCGGGGAAAGCAAGACATACTATCAGCTACCGGTTGTGCAGGGCGGCGCGCAGAGCGCCGCCAGTCAGGGGGCACGTCTGCTGTGGGTAGAGCAGGTCAGCATCCCGGATTATCTGGCGGGTAACGGGGTGGTCTATCAGACCACCGACGTGCAGTATGTGATCGCCAATAATAATCTGTGGGCCAGTCCGCTGGATCAGCAGCTGCGCACTACGCTGGTGGCAAATCTCAGCCAGCAGTTGCCCGGCTGGGTAGTGTCGTCCCAGCCGCTGGGGAGCGAGCAGGATACCCTCAACGTTGCGGTCAATGGCTTTCATGGTCGCTATGACGGGCGGGTTATCGTTAGCGGTGAGTGGCTGCTGAAGCATCAGGGACAGCTGATTAAGCGCCCGTTTAACATCGTCCTCAGGCAGGAACAGGATGGTTATGACGCGATGGTCAAGACCCTGGCGCAGGCGTGGAGCCAGGAGGCGGCTGCCATTGCCAGCGAGCTTAATCGTCTGCCATAAGTAAAATTCATCATAATGACCTGCCGCGCGGTTCACCTGGGCCGCGCGGCATTTTTTTTTGCCAGGTCAGTTCGTTACCGGCGGCTACGCCGAGCGAACAAAAAATGAACTCTTATATAGGTCACAAATATGACACTGGCGTGAATTTTGCGCATTGACGTTGCCTTCTTTTCGCGGTATTCGTAACCCGTGGCTGCACAATTTGCGACCACTGTTTTCTTTTCCACCAGATCAAAGAATGAGGGAAACGAGGCATGAAGAGACAAAAACGAGATCGCCTGGAACGGGCACACCAACGCGGATATCAGGCGGGTATCGCGGGAAGATCGAAAGAAATGTGTCCATACCAGAGCCTGAATCAACGCTCATGGTGGCTGGGAGGCTGGCGAGAAGCCATGGAGGACAGGGTACTAACGGCCTGACACTGTCTCTTTAAAAAAGAAGCCTCCGCATAGCGGGGGCTTCGCCTTTTAATCGCTGCTGAATGTTATCAGAAAGCGGAAGTATCCTGGAACAGACCCACTTTCAGATCGTTCGCGGTGTAGATCAGACGATCGTCAACCAGCACTTCACCATCCGCAAGTCCCATAATCAGACGACGGTTAACAATGCGCTTGAAGTGGATACGGTAGGTGACTTTTTTCGCGGTCGGCAGAACCTGACCGGTAAATTTCACTTCGCCAACGCCCAGCGCGCGGCCTTTGCCTTCGCCGCCCAGCCAGCCAAGATAGAACCCGACCAGCTGCCACATAGCATCCAGGCCCAGGCAGCCCGGCATCACCGGATCGCCGATAAAGTGGCAACCGAAGAACCACAGGTCAGGATTGATGTCGAGTTCTGCCTCAACATAACCTTTATCGTAGTTACCACCGGTTTCGGTCATTTTGATGACGCGGTCCATCATCAGCATGTTTGGTGCCGGTAACTGCGGGCCTTTCGCGCCGAACAGTTCACCACGACCAGAGGCAAGAAGATCTTCTTTTGTATAGGATTCGCGTTTATCTACCATGTTTTCAGTAAGCCTTATTTTAAGTTCGGGACGCAGGATAGCTAACACGTGTAAGCTGAACAAGTCCGATCAGTTAGAACTTGTCCCACCTAACCAGCGTAGCGGCCACGGAAAACGATGGCGAGTCTCTTGCTGGGTCGCCTGCGCTATCCGCTCCTGAATGGTTTGTCGCAGCGTCTGTCCTTCACCGTCCCACATCAGCTGGGTCAACATCGGCAGCGCTTCGGTAATATCGTCAATGGCCCAGATAGCAAACTGGTTGTCGGCAACGGCCTGACGTAGCTCGTGGCTCAGGCTGAGATGACGAACGTTGGCGGCAGGGATAATCACTCCCTGTTTGCCGGTTAAACCGCGCTGCTGACAGATAGTGAAGAAGCCTTCAATTTTCTCGTTCAGGCCGCCGACCGGCTGCACGCGACCAAACTGGTCGACGGAGCCGGTGATCGCGATGCTCTGATTTATCGGTACATTGGCCAGGGCGCTGATTAAGGCGCAGAGTTCCGCCATGGAGGCACTGTCGCCATCCACTTCACTGTAAGACTGCTCAAAGGTCAGCGAAGCAGTGAAGGGAAGCTGCTGCTCCAGCTCCAGCTCGGACATCAGAAAAGCCTGCATGATCATCATGCCTTTCGCATGAATGTTACCGCCCAGCTCGGCTTTACGTTCGACGTCGATAAATTCGCCATCGCCAATGTGCACGACGCAGCTGATGCGTGAAGGTTCACCGAACGCGCGTGGATGACCGGGGAATTCGATCACCGACAGGGCGTTGATCTGCCCGACGCATTCGCCTTCGGTTTCAATCAGGATCTGTTCCTGCAGGATTTCATCCTGCATACGCTCCGCCAGGTAGCCTTCACGCCATACCCGGCGCGCCAGCATGGTCTGCATCGCTTCGCCGGTAATCTCCTCTCCTTCGCAGAAGGCGGCAGCCTCCCGCAGCTGGCGGGTTATCCATAGCGGACTGAGCGGCAGGGTCTCCTGGTCGCCGGTATAGCGCGTTCCCTCATCGATCAGCAGAGGCCAGGCATCGGCTGCCGGGCCCGGCAGCGCCAGCTGCTGCGCATTCTGCCATACCCACTGGCACCAGGCCTTTAGCGTGTCGGCGTCAGCAAACTGCAGAGTGTCTTCATACTCGCTATAGATCGCCTGCGCAGCCAGCTCCGGCTCCATTTCCTGGAAATCGGCCAGCGATTCGCGTTCGCCCACCAGGATGATTTTCAGACTCAGCGGCATAGAGGGAATGCTGACCGGCAGCGGACGCGATTCATCCATAGAAAGCCAGTCAAAGCGCTGACGAGTCACCATATTTTTCAGACGCACCCACAGCAGCGGTTGCGCCAGCAGTGTACGTAGCGAAAGCACAAGCACGCCGCCGTTGGCCTGATGGACCAGCCCAGGCTGGAGGGTGATTGCACCGTTAAACTGGCGTACGCAGCCAAACAGCTGTTCCGCTTCTACCCAATCGGCCATCACGACCGGGGCAGTGCTGGCGAAATTATCCTCAGCGCCCTGCGCCGGTGCGAGCGTCACCTGAGCGTCGGTTACCTCATAGCGGACGCCGTAAAGCGGTGCGGCAGGCTCGTGCAGAGTCCGGGTTTCAGCCGCCAGCCATTGCAGATATTCCGGCTCTTCAGGGGCTTTCACCAGCATGATGGAGGAGACTGCCGGCGTGTACAGCAGCTGCTCAAGCCCATAGAACAAACGCGGCTGCAGATCGCCCGAGAGGGAGGGGGCCGGATGGGAAAGTTCAGCTTGAGCAAACAGCGCCTGGTAAGCTTCCAGATCAGGCGCAAGGTCGGTTCGGGTCAGTTTCGTAATGGTCAAAGTCGCTGTTTTTTAGTTAGATGTAAAGCGCGCAATTATACCTGATGCCGCGACCGAGCACACGGAGGATTATGGTTACCCTGATGATTACCCGGTCGCAGACTTCACGAATAATGATTTATATTCAGCACATCAGAAAAAAACTGATATCCTGAAATGAGTTACACGGTCACATTGAGATCGCAATGAAATATCAACAACTGGAAAATCTTGAAAGCGGCTGGAAATGGAAATATCTGGTAAAGAAGCACCGGGAAGGTGAGCTGATTACCCGCTACATTGAGGCCAGCGCTGCGCAAGCTGCGGTAGATGACTTGCTGACGCTCGAGAATGAACCTGTGCTGGTGCATGCCTGGATTGAGCAGCATATGAATCCGGCGCTGATGAACCGCATGAAGCAGACTATCCGCGCGCGACGGAAACGCCATTTTAACGCTGAGCATCAGCATACGCGTAAGAAGTCTATCGACCTTGAGTTTGTCGTTTGGCAGCGTCTTGCTGGCCTGGCGCAGCGGCGGGGCAAAACCTTGTCTGAAACCATCGTCCAGCTGATTGAAGATGCCGAGCACAAAGAGAAATATGCCAGCAAAATGTCGAGCCTGAAGCACGATCTGCAGGTACTGTTAGGGAAAGAATAGCCAGGTAGGATCGTCGATCCGCCTGCTGGTGGTTGCCCTGGCCGGGGGCTGCTTCACAGCTCTCAGCCGCTAAAGTGGGCGAGAGGGCATAAAAAAAACCCGCCGAAGCGGGTTTTTTTATCGGTTATAACTTAAGCCGCCGGCTGAGTTACAACTTCTTTGTAGCCTTTAACTTCGATCTCTACACGACGATCCGGAGCCAGGCAATCGATCAGGGCAGCGCGAGCTTTCACGTTGTCACAGGTGTTGCCAGTAACCGGGTTGGATTCACCCATGCCGCGAGCGGAGATTTTGCCAGCCGGGATGCCTTTAGCAACCAGGTAGTCAACAACGGACTGAGCACGTTTCTCAGACAGCTGCTGGTTGTAAGCTTCGGAACCGATGCGGTCGGTGTAGCCCAGAACAACAGCGGAACCGTCTTTCGGATCCATGTTGCTCAGCTGAGTGTACAGCTGATCCAGAGCCTGCTGACCTTCCGGTTTCAGGGTAGCTTTGTTGAAGTTGAACAGAACGTCAGACTTCAGGGTGAAGTGCTTGGTAGCCACTTCCGGAGCCGGAGCCGGAGCCGGAGCAACAACCGGTGCAGCATCTTCCTGACCGAAGCGGTAGGAAACGCCCAGGCTCAGCATGCCGTTATCAGGACGGGTACCCACAGTGCCCGCGTCGCCGATGTTGTTAACCCACTGGTATTCCAGACGGGTAGCGATGTCACGAGTAACAGCCCACTCTACGCCGCCAGCAAATACTGGGGAAACGCCAGTGTCGTGTTCGCTACGGGAAACGCCGGTAGAAGCGTAGTTGCCTTTGGAGTCAGCGCGCCAAACCATGCCGCCCAGACGGGTGTAGATGTCCAGATCGTCAGTGATTGGGTAACCCAGTTTAGCGGTCAGCTGAACGCCCTGAGCTTTGAAAGCACCGTTGTCAACGCTGCCTTTATATGCCATACGGCCCAGCCAGTCATAACCCATTTCGAAACCGAGGTACGGGTTAACCTGGTAACCACCGAACGCGCCAGCACCAAGCTGATCGTTACGGGTCGGACCGTTGTTGTTCTGGAAACCGTTACCGTAGAAACCGGTGTCGTGATACTGGGACCAACCCAGTTTACCACCTGCATACCAGGTGTTATCTTTCGGAGCGGCCTGCGCTACGGTAGCGAAGCCAGCCAGTGCCACTGCAATCGCGATAGCTGTCTTTTTCATTTTTTGCGCCTCATTATCATCCAAAATTCGCCATGAAGTTACAAAAGACCTCACGGTTAAATCCTTCACCGGGGGCGTGACTTGTTGTTAACTATGCTGATACATGCAGCGTAAGCCGATCACCCCTGGCGATGTAAAGTCTACAACTTAGTTCGAAACTTACAAGTGTGAACTCTGTCAGGCATATGAAAAAAAAGGGTTGTGTACACAATATTTAACAAATATGGTTGATTTTCGTACACGAAAAAAAGACAGAAATCCCCGTGTGGCAGGCATTCCGCGAAAAAGACCATAAAAAACGCTGTACCTTTCCCAGCGGTAAAAAAAATTCCAGGAATAATCCTAATTTCACTCAATGATACAAATTTGAGTGAATTTTTAGCCCGCTGAGTTGTCTGCCGAGCGTGCCCTGATTTCGCACCGGGCGCATGATGAATCCCATCGCGGACCCTACCTGGGCAGCGTTAACGAGACGTTCGTGTTCGTCAGCGGTTAACTCCTCCGCCAGCCAGCAGATAACCACACTATAATTACCCGTGCGCAGGGCACGGATCATTGAGTCTATGGTATGGCTGGGAGAGAGCTGGCTAATTTGCATGACCTTGGACAGCGGCAGACCGGCGGACTGAACCCATTCGCGGCTGAGCTTTTGTTGCGGCGTGAGCCACAGCTGCCAGCGCGACTGTTGACCCAGCTGCTGTAATAAAGGTAGCAGCAATAACTGCGTCATCATGGGTTGATCTTCACGATAGACAATTTCACTGATCAGCCCATTGGTGTTCTGTTCGCCAGAACGATGAGCGTAGTGGCCTGCCGGAGCAGAAGCCTGTGCTGAACGGTTTGCGTGAGCTGAAGTAAACATAGTCTATCCCGCCTTTAGTTACTGTATGCATATACAGTATCTTCGCCAGGGGAAAAGATCAACCGCAATTTGCCATTTTGCTGCCGGGAATTTAATCGCTTCTCGTGGTTCCGTATCTGTCAAGAGAAGCCCCTGCATTATCCAATCCTTAACGCGCGCTAATGGTTTCATTTCTCCCTGTCGATTGCTGCAACGCTTGCGATTTTCTGAAAGCGTCTCGCAAAACCGCATTCTGGTGAAAAAGTCGGCGAAAATCATCTTGCTGCTGCCCGGGAAGTCCCTTATGTTTTCTCTTAGCGGATCCGTTAACAACTTAAGTTTAATTACATGATTAACAAAGGAATGATCATGAGAAAACTAGTTTGTCCGCGGCTCCCGCAATTTCAGGCCTGCGTCTCACCGCTGGGTCAACTGCATACTCGTCCGCTCTTTGGCGGCTACAGCCTGGCTATTGATGATACGGTGTTTGCGATGGTGGCCGAGGGGAACATTTATCTGAAGGCCTGCGAGCAGAGCGCTGCTTATCGGGTGGAACATCGTAATCCTCTGTTAACGCTGCGCCGACACGGCCGCATAGTGCCGCTGAAGTATTATCAAATTGACGACACTTTATGGCGCGATGAGCAGCAGCTTTTTCGGCTATCGCTACTGTCGTGGCAGAGTGCGCAGCGCGAAAAGAACTACCGACGGGCGTCGGGCCGCCTGAAGGATTTACCTAATATCAGCTTTCATATGGAATTGCAGCTGATTCACGCGGGCATACCGGACGTTAGGACGTTGCGGGAAGTTGGTGCGCAGGAGGCATGGTTGAGGCTACGCGTAAATAATGCTTCTTTATCGCTGAGCGTATTGCTGGCGCTGGAGGGGGCGATTGCCGGGGTACATGCCGCCGCGCTCCCGACGCCACGGCGTCAGGAGCTTCTCGAATGGGCGGCTACCCGGTAGCGGAAAAGCCTTGTTATTCGGTTTGGGCGTGGACCCGTTGCTGCAGGCGGCAGATTTCAGGCAGCAGCGCCAGCAGCAGGCCAATCTGCTGTAAGACCAAGGGTTCCTTACTGTCCGCGCGCGGTTCCAGATGATGGATCCGGCTTTGCAGGCTGTTCAAAGCCTGTTGCACCCGCTGTTCATCCGCGGGGGTATGATGCAAGGCATCATCCACATAACAGACTGCATCATCCAGCAGGGCGAGGATTTCCGGCGTGGACAGTTTTTCCCGATGCGCGCCAAGAGCGGAGATATAGCTGGTGAACGTGTGGTTGAGGCATAGCAGACGAAAGGCGGTTTCTCGCTGGGTGGCATCCGCGCGTGGTTCAGTCGATAAGTTCGAGACGACGGAGGCCAGCTCAGCATCACGGTTGTAGGCGTCACGACGCGCGACACGGTAGGCCAGCCGGTTGTCGCGGCCCTGATGATACTGCTCCAGAATCGCGTCCAGATAGCGGCAGTTCGCGTTCATTGCCCGGTCCAGCACCCGCGGCAGGTTGCGGAATTTCCAGTCCGGCCAGATGAAGCTGACCGCTGCCCAGGCGATGGCGCAGCCGATCAGCGTATCAATGATACGCGGCAGCGCGACTTCAAAGCCCTCGCCAAGCAGGTTAAAGCACAGCAGCACCAGCAGCGTAATAAACATCGTGGCATGGGCGTACTGCACGTTACGGAAGGCAAAAAACAGCACGCCGGTCAGGACGATCAACAGCAGTTGCCCTTCAACAGAGGGAACCAGCAGCAGGACCGGCAGGCCGATCGCCACCCCAACCAGCGTGCCGATAATCCTTAGCGCCAGGCGATGGCGGGTGGCGTTATAGTTCGGCTGACAGACGAACAGGCTGGTTAGCAGGATCCAGTAGCCATGCTGGAGCCCGGTAAACTGGATAAAGGCATAGCCGGCGCAGAGCACCAACGACATACGTACTGCGTGGCGGAAAAGGGCCGACTCTGGCGACATATTGCGCTGCAGGCGCAGCCAGATATCGCTCAGACCGCCGAGTCTGTCGTCGGCCAGCAGCGTCTCGGTATTACTCCCGGCAGGCGCGGTGGTTTGCACCGATTCAATGGTGGCCAGCTGAGCATCGATAGCGCGCAGGTTATTCAGTAAATACCCGAGGGCGTTGAGCTGCTCGTCGGATGCGCCGCCGGCGCGCACGCGCTCAAGTGCCGCATCGAGATGCATGAACGCCCGTTCAAAATGGGCATCATGCTGATAGGGTTCGCGTAACAGAATCGCCCGCGACAGTTTCTGGCAGGCCTGCGCCTGCATCGAAAGCATACGCTGGAAACGGAACATCACATCGCTATAGCGAAATTGATCGCGTAGGGTTTGATACTGAATATGCGATGAGCTGGCGCGTTCATGAATATCCTGGGCCACAAAGTAGTACTGCAGGGTGCGGCGGGTGCCGCGCTGACCCCGATCGCCTCGCAGTCGGGTTAGCAGCGAGACCTTGGTTTGGTTAAGCGTAGCTACCAGCTGGCCATTAGCGAGCGCCAGATCGTACAGCGGCGCCTGGCTCTCATCCTCAAGGTCAGGATCAAACAGCCGGGATTTGAGCTCAAGATAGCGGGCCAGCTGCTCATAGCTACGCGCCAGGTTGTCCTGCAATGGACGAATCGGAAAGATCAGGTGCCCGGACAGCGTCAGCAGGTTGTACCACACGGCCCCCGCCAGCAGGAACAACGGCTGCAGATACCAATGATCGTACAGCGTGACGCCGAGCATGGTGTAGATGGCGATAAGCAGGGCGCCGAAGGCAATGGTCGCATAGCGCTGACCGAGGCCGCCAAGCAAAATAAAGCCGATGGTAGACACGGTCAAACCAAGGGCAAACAGCGGCGGCCACGGAAACAGCAGCTCCACGGAGGCGGAGGCGATAAAAAAGCAAACCAGAGTAATGGCAAGATTACGCAGACGGCCGGCCAGACGGTCGTCAAGGTCGGTCAGAGCCGCAGCCACGACGCCGAGGGTGAGGGGGATGGTCAGTTTGACTTCGCCGATCCACCAGGGAAACAGCGTTGTGCCGCAGAGCGCGATAAAAATTCGTACGTTATAAAGCCAGGCGCTGTTCCAGGTGTAGCGGCGTAGCAGGGGGCTAATCATGTCCGTGTTCCGTTCGGTTACTGAAAGCGACGACGCGCATTGGCTTCACGCGCAGCACGCGCGGTTTCCACAGAAACGACCCGGCGACCCACCGGCCAGAGGGCGATGGCGGCGATTTTGAAATTCGCGATCCCCACCGGGATGCCTATGATAGTCAGGCACTGAGCTATACCGCTGAAAATGTGCATCAGGCAGAGCCACCAGCCGAAAAAAATGAACCACAGAATGTTCAGAACGGTACCGCCGGCGTTCAGTAGACCGTTTTTGCGCCCCGGCTCGAGCTCGTCAACATGAATCGCCTCGTTACCGTAGGGAAATAACGAAAGGCGAGTGATTTCCCAGCAGGAACGAGTCAGCGGCAGCGTGACAATCAGAATGATGCTGACCAGGGTGGCGAGTAGCCAGCCTAGAGTGGTGGCGAAACCGCCAAGGATAAAGTTCAAAATATTCAGAATGGTACGCATAAAGCCTCGGTTTTGCCCGGTGGATAATAAGACCTGATGATTGTAACGTTTTTTTGCGCTGGAGCACCTGGTCCGGGGCGGTTAAACTGAAAAACAATCCACCCTGATTGAAAATCGACATTATATGGAACTTAAAGCGACAACATTGGGCAAACGCATGGCTCAGCACCCTTATGATCGGGTGCAGCTACTGAACGCCGGGGTAAAAGTTTCCGGCGATCGTCATGAGTATCTTATCCCTTTCAATCAGTTATTGTCAGTGCATTGTAAGCGCGGTCTGGTCTGGGGCGAACTGGAGTTTGTGCTACCGGACGGGAAAGTCGTGCGTTTGCACGGTACCGAGTGGAGTGAAACGCAGCGCTTTTATCATCATTTACACACACTCTGGCAGCAGTGGAGCACGGAGATGAGCAATATCGCCGCCGGCGTGCTGAAGCAGCAGCTGGCGACGATCGAGCACACTCGCGCAGAAGGCAAGTGGCTAACCCGTCAGCAGGTGGCGGATGTTCAGGATAATATACGCCATGCGTTGACTGGTTTGCCGATGCCCACCAGTCGGCTTGATGCCTTTGATAACTGCCGGGAGCTGTGGCGGGAGTGTCAGCGCTGGTTAGGCGATATTGAAGCGACGCGTCTGGCCCATAACCAGGCCTTTACCGAGGCGATGCTGGAGCAATATCGCGAATTTTTTGATAGCGTTGAGTCGTCCCCGCTCAATGCGTCACAAGCGCGTGCGGTAGTGAACGGCGAGCGCTCCCTGCTGGTGCTAGCGGGAGCGGGCAGCGGTAAAACCTCGGTACTGGTGGCGCGAGCGGGCTGGCTGCTGGCGCGGGGAGAAGCCGCGGCAGATCAAATTTTGCTGCTGGCATTCGGCCGCCAGGCGGCGCAGGAAATGGATGAGCGGATCCGCGAGCGTCTGGCATCAGATGATATTACCGCGCGTACTTTCCATTCGCTGGCGTTGCATATTATTCAGCAGGGCAGCAAAAAAGTGCCCACTATCAGTAAGCTGGAAAGCGATACTGCGGCCCGCCACGCATTGCTGCTGAAAAGCTGGCAAAAGCAGTGCCAGGAGAAAAAAGCGCAGGCGAAAGGTTGGCGCCTGTGGCTGGAAGAAGAGATGGGCTGGCAACTGCCGGAGGGGGACTTCTGGCAGGACAAAAAGGTGCAGCGGCGGATGGCCAGCCGGCTTGACCACTGGGTGAGCCTGATGCGCATGCACGGCGGCTCCCAGGCGGAGATGATTGCCGGGGCGCCGGAAGCGGTACGCGACCTGTTCAGTAAACGGGTGAAGCTGATGTCGCCTCTGATGAAAGACTGGAAGGCGGCGCTCAAGGCCGAGAATGCGGTCGATTTTTCCGGCCTGATCCATCAGGCGGTCAATATTCTCGATAAAGGCCGCTTCGTCAGCCCATGGAAACACATTCTGGTGGATGAATTTCAAGATATTTCGCCGCAGCGAGCCTCGCTGTTGGCCGCGTTACGCCGGCAGAATAGCCAAACCACGCTCTTTGCCGTCGGGGATGACTGGCAGGCGATCTACCGGTTCAGCGGGGCGCAGCTTTCTCTGACCACCGCATTCAACCACTACTTTGGCGAAGGGGATTGCTGTGCGCTGGATACCACCTATCGCTTTAACGGGCGTATCGGCGAAATAGCCAATGGCTTTATCCAGCAAAATCCGCATCAGTTAAGCAAACCGCTGAACAGCCTTATGGCAGGTGATAAAAAGGCCGTCACGCTGTTAGCCGACGACAAGCTGGACGATCTTCTGGATAAGCTGAGCGGTTACGTTAAGCCCGAGCAGCGCATCCTGCTGCTTGCCCGTTATCACCATCTGAAGCCTGAGGCGCTCAACAAAGCGGCGACGCGCTGGCCGCACCTGCAGCTTGATTTTATGACGATTCATGCCAGCAAAGGTCAGCAGGCTGACTTTGTCATTGTGTTGGGACTACAGGATGGGGAGGATGCGTTTCCGGCCCCGGCGCGCGAGTCGATTATGGAGCAGGCGCTCCTGCCGCAGCCGGAAGATTTTCCGGATGCGGAGGAGCGTAGACTGTTGTACGTGGCGCTCACCCGCGCTCGTCACCGGGTATGGCTGTTATTTAACAAGGCGCAACCTTCGCCGTTTGTCGAGATCCTGCAGGCGCTGGGTGTGCCCGTGGCCAGGAAGCCGTAATCGCGGCTCGATTATTTCAGGCGATCGGCAAGATAGCGTGGATAATCCGGGATCAGAATATCGAGCGGTTGACCGAAGTGCGGCGACTGGATAATAAAGTCAGCGGTGGAGACGTTAGTGGCGACCGGAATGTTCCAGACGGTGGCCAGGCGCAGCAACGCTTTGACATCCGGGTCGTGGGGAACGGCGTTCAGCGGATCCCAGAAGAAGATCAGCACGTCGATTTTGCCTTCTGAAATGAGGGCACCCACCTGCTGGTCGCCGCCCATCGGACCGCTCAGCATGGCATTAACCTCCAGGCCGGTAGCCCGGGAGACGAGATTACCGGTAGTGCCGGTAGCATACAAAATATGTTGCGCCAGCAGCGCCTGATGGCGAGCAACCCATTTCATCAGCATATCTTTGCAGTGATCGTGAGCCACCAGCGCGATATGTTTTTGCGCAGGCAGGGTACGTGTTGTCAGTTCCATATTTTCATTCCACATTTTGACCTGCAAACAGATTACTGAATGTGGCTGTCGCTGCAAGCATCGGGGATGAAAATTTTGCTGAATCTGTGGGTTAGGCTGGATGGCCCCCTGCTGCGGATTAGCATACACTTAGGTGAAATAGCAGGAGGAAACCATGAAAGAGAATGATATTGCTGGCATCCTGACCTCGACACGGACGATTGCGCTGGTCGGAGCCAGCGACAAGCCTGACCGTCCGAGCTACCGGGTCATGAAGTATCTGCTGGATCAGGGGTATCACGTTATCCCGGTTTCGCCGAAGGTGGCGGGCAAGACGCTGCTGGGACAACAGGGGTATGCGACGCTCGCCGACGTTCCGGAAAAGGTCGACATGGTTGATGTCTTCCGTAATTCAGAAGCGGCGTGGGGCGTAGCGCAGGAGGCGATAGCCATCGGCGCGAAAACGCTATGGCTGCAGCTGGGGGTGATCAATGAGCAGGCTGCGGTGCTGGCCAGGGAAGCCGGATTGAGCGTAGTGATGGATCGCTGCCCGGCCATTGAACTACCGCGACTGGGATTAGCAAAATAACAAAAAACCCCGCCTGGCGGGGTTTTGTTTTAGTTGCGAAGGCGCGGAGCCTGCAGCTGCTGACGAATCGTTTTGGCCAGTTCGTCAAGGGACGGCTGTTCCGGGTGTTCGTCGCGGGTTTCGCTGCTCAGCTGCGCTTCTGCCAGATAGGTGTGAATCGGCTGGCCATCATCATCTTCCATCACCACATGGTACCAGGGCGCCGCGCGCAGTTCGTCATTGGCGGCAATTTCATCCTCTTCCGGCTCCGCGAGCGAATACTCGGGATCGACATCGACGATGACGCCCAGGTAGCCCAAGAGCGTATGGCGGACCTGTTGGCCGATACCGAATTTGCTGGCTATCATAGGCACCTCCTGGGAAACATGAATACTCCCTATATGAGGCTCATGTTTCGTTTTTCAAGTTACATGACGCGACAGGCAAACCCCTTCAGATACAGCCCTTCCGGGTAGGTTGCGATCACCGGGTGGTCGGCAGCCTGACGGAACTGTTCTATAAATTGTACATCACGCCCGGCATCAATTGCGGCATCGGCGATGATTTTCTGAAATAAATCGGTGGTCATCAGCCCGGAGCAGGAGAATGTCAGCAGCACGCCGCCGGGGTTCAGCAGCTGGATCGCCAGCATATTGATATCTTTATAGCCGCGGCAGGCGCCCATCAGCTGGCTTTTATTTTCCACGAACTTCGGCGGATCCATCACGATCACGTCGAATTTCTCTCCCCGATCGCGGTATTTGCGCAGCAGTTTGAACACGTCGTCGCGCACAAATTCCGCTTTGGACAGATCCAGTCCGTTGATCTCCACGTTCTGGCGGGCAACGTCGAGCGCCTCCTGCGAGGTATCCACGCTGGTGACCTGGCGGCAGCCGCCCATCAGCGCCGACACCGCAAAGCCGCCGGTGTAGGAGAAGCAGTTCAGCACCCGTTTATCCGCGACATAGCGGCGGGTGGCCAGGCGGCTGTCACGCTGGTCGAGGTAGTAGCCGGTCTTGTGCCCGCCCTGGATATCGACCAACAGCTTCATGCCGTGCTCGGTGATCGGCAGCAGCGCCGGGGGCAGTTCGCCCACCACCGGCCCCTGGGCCAGCTCCAGTCCCTCTTTTTTACGCACGGCGACATCGCTGCGATCGTAAATGGCGCAGTCCGGGAACAGGTTCTGCAGGGCGCTGATGATGGCGGCGCGCTGGTATTCGGCGCCTGCGCTGAGCAGCTGCAGCACGAAAAAGTTGCCAAAGCGGTCGATAGTGACGCCCGGCAGGCCATCGGACTCGCCGGCGATCAGGCGGTAGCTGTCGAGGCCATCGCGCTCGGCCAGCCAGGCACGCCAGGTTTGCGCCTGCTTCAGACGGCGTTCAAAGAAGGCGCTATCGATGGCTTCATTGCGGTCGAAGGTCCACACGCGGGCGCGGATCTGCGACGACGGCGAGTAAGCGCCGCGGGCCAGCCATTTTCCCTGATGGTCAACGATATCGATGGTTTCACCGCTGCGGGCTTTACCTTCCATGCGGGCGACGCCGCCGGAGAATATCCACGGATGGCGACGCAGCAGGGATTTCTCGCGTCCTTTGGCTAACACTAAGCGGGGGAATAGGGAATCTGTCATGGGGCTACCTTTAAGCAACGGGAATGTCGGCACCGAAAAATGGCGCGTAGATTAGCACACCTGGCGCACGCAAGCATCTTTCGCCCGGCAGGCACAGGTGAGCGTTTCGGCACAAAATGCAGGCGCTTCGGCACATTCAGCTGGTGCGGACTCTCATACCCTGTTTTCTCACCCCAACGAGGAGCAGACGATGAAAACAGGTATCCGCATGGCTGTGGCGATGGTAACGGCTGTGAGCAGCGGCGCGATGGCCGCGCCGTTTAGCGTAAGCAGCAATGATATGCGTGACGGGCAGCCGCTGGCCCAGCAGCACTGGTTTGCCGGTTTCGGCTGTACCGGAGGCAATGTCTCTCCGCAGCTGGCATGGAAAAACGCCCCGGCGGGTACGCGCAGCTTCGCGGTCACCGTCCGGGATCCCGATGCGCCTTCCGGCAGCGGCTGGTGGCACTGGACGGTGGTCAATATCGCCAGCAGCGTCTTTTCGCTGCCCGCTGGCGCGGGAGATAAAAACAGCGCTACACTGCCGGGCGGAGCGGTCCAGGGCCGCAACGATTTTGGCTATGCCGGCTTCGGCGGCGCCTGTCCGCCGGCGGGAGATAAACCGCACCGCTATCGCTTTACGGTATGGGCGCTGGATGTCCCCACGCTGCCGGTGGATGCCGGGGCCAGCGGGGCGCTGGTCGGCTATCTGTTACATAGCCATGCTCTCGCCAGCGCACAGTTGACGGCGATGGCCGGGCGTTAAAATAAAAGGTCGGTCTGATGGAGAGTATCCACTTTCAGCATAACGCCTTAACCGCGGCGGAGATCACCACCCGACGGCTATGCAGACTGCATCGCGTGCGGCTGTTCTCCCCGGCGCTCTGTCGGGTGAAACGCGGCAGCAAAGTGATTGTGCAAGGGGAGAGCCGGGTGCTGGCGACTCCGCAACAGCTGATTGTTTTGCCAGCTGACGTGGAACTGGAGGTGATTAACCAGCCGGAGAATGGCCTATTTTGCTCCGATCTGCTATCGCTGACGCCCGAGCTGCTGACGAGGTTTAAGACTCGTTATCTCAGCGAACCACCGCCAGGGCGCCTGACCTCGCTCTGCGCACCGGTGACGACAGAGCTGGCGTTTATGTGGCAAAGCGTTCTGCAGGCGGTGCGGGAGGGATTGTCCGTCGCGCTGCAGCAGCACCAGACCATGGGGCTGCTGCTGGCCCTGCATGAGGCTGGCTATGCGGGCCCGCTGCTCGTCGAGCGGCAGCAGGATCTGTCGGCGCAGGTGCGGCAGCTGATTATGCTGTCGCCGGCGCAGGCATGGAGCGTGTCGCGGGTGGCGAAAATGCTCTTTCTCGGCGAGTCCACGCTGCGCCGTCGGCTGCAGCAGGAATCGCAGAGTTTTCGCCAGATCGTCGAGGAGGTGCGGATGGCCCACGCCCTGGGGCAGCTGCAGACCACCTCGCGGCCAATAGGCGAAATTGCGCAGAACAGCGGATATCAGTCGGGATCGCGCTTTACCGCGCGCTTCCGTCAGCATTATGGTTTACTGCCGAAGCATGTACGCTGAACGAATTTGCTATCCTCAGCGTATAGCGTGAGCGAAAAGGAGATGATTATGGCCAGTATCTGCACAATGGCATGGGTTTACGGTTCGGTTCAGGGCGTGGGATTTCGCTATTCCACGCAGCGGGAAGCGCTGCAGCTGGGGGTGACCGGTTATGCCCGTAATCTGGATGACGGCGGGGTGGAAGTGCTTGCCTGCGGCGAGGCGGAGCAGGTGGAAAAACTCATCGCCTGGCTGAAAGCCGGGGGGCCGCGCAGCGCGCGGGTTGACCGAGTGTTAACCGAGCCCCATCAACCCACCCGCAGCTGGGACAAATTCGCGATCCTCTATTAGATGCACTTCACCGGCTTCGGCAAGCCGGCGATTTTAGTCGCCTGTTTGGCGGGTCCTTTCGGGAACAGGCGATAGAGATAGCGGCTGTTGCCTTTCTCTTCGCCAAACTTGTTGGCCATCGCCTTGACCAGCATACGGATCGCCGGGGAGGTGTTAAATTCAAGGTAAAACTCGCGCACAAAGCGCACTACTTCCCAGTGTTCAACGGCGAGCGTTATCCCTTCCTGCGCGGCAATGACTTCCGCCATCGCCTCGCTCCACTGGGTGGTATCTTTCAGATAGCCTTCGCTATCCGTTTCAATTTCGTTGCCTTCAAAAATAAACATGATTTTTCACATACCGCCTGAAACTGGCCGCAGTGTAGCAAAAAAAAAGGCCCCGCATAAGCGAGGCCTCTGTTAAGCAGGGGAGCGGTTAGTCCCGGCTGGCGAAGCCCAGGATGCTCAGCAGGCTGACAAAGATGTTGTACAGCGAAACATACAGACTGACCGTCGCGCGGATATAGTTGGTTTCACCGCCGCGGATAATGTTGCTGGTCTCGAACAGGATGGCACCCGAAGAGATCAGGATGAACACCGCGCTAATCGCCAGGTGCAGCGCCGGCAGCTGCAGGAACAGGTTAGCGACCATACCAATCAGGACGACCACCACGCCGGCCATCAGCATCCCGCCAAGGAATGACATGTCTTTACGCGTCGTCAGCACATAGGCCGAGCAGCAGAAGAAGACCAGCGCCGTGCCGCCCAGCGCCAGGCCGATTAAATCGCCCATGCCGGCAGAAAGATACGCGTTCAGCATCGGCCCAAGGATATAGCCGAGGAACCCGGTGAAGGCGAAGGCGGAAATAATCCCGGTGGGTTTATTCGCCGTTTTGTAGGTCAGGAACATCAGACCGTACATCCCCACGAGGGTCAAAATGAGACCCGGCGAAGGGAGCATCAGCACTGTGCTGGCGGTGGCGGTGATAGCGGAAAACGCCAGCGTCAGGCTGAGCAGGAAGTAGGTGTTACGCAGAACCTTGTGCGTGCTGAGCAGCGAGGAACGGTCACGCGATGATGTAATTATGCGATCCATGAGTCACTCTCTTATGACAGATGTAATTAGGGATAAAGAATAAGAAAAACAAGCGTGAAGCCCTAATGCTTTTACCCATCTTTACTTAGTTTTTACCGCTTTTGCCTGGCATAAAATTCTATATAGATAGGGAAAAGCGATATATTTTCGCTTTTCGCGTCGCTGAGCCGATCGAAATCTTATAGGTCACTGAAAAATATTGCCTTATGGCACTTCTGCGACTAAGTGTGGAAGAGGGGGATTACCCCGTACGTCAAAGGCAAAGGGAAATGACATTACACAAAAAAAATCACATCACCCGAACACTCCTGGCTGTCAGTATGCTGGCTATGAGCGGCGGGGCGCTGGCGGCGCAGGTGCCGCCGGGCACCCAGCTGGCGGAAAAGCAGGAGCTGGTCAGAAATAACGGCAGTGAACCGGCGTCACTCGATCCGCATAAAGTCGAGAGCGATGTTGAATTTAATATCATTAGCGATCTCTTTGAAGGGCTGGTTAACGTGTCGCCAGCGGGAGCGATCCAGCCGCGACTGGCGGAACGCTGGGAAAACAAAGACAACCTGTTATGGACCTTTCATTTACGCCCCGGTCTGACCTGGTCTGACGGCACGGCCATTACAGCGCAGGATATCGTCTGGAGCTGGCAACGGCTGGTCTCGCCGGCAACAGCCTCCCCCTACGCGAGCTACCCTGGCAATATGCATATCGCCAACGCCCGCGAGATTGCCCTCGGGCAAAAGGGACCCGAGACGTTGGGGGTGAAAGCGCTGAACGACACCACGCTGCAGGTCACTCTGACCCAGCCGAATGCCGCCTTCCTGGCGATGCTGGCGCACCCTTCGCTGGTACCGATCGACAAAGTGCTGGTGGAGCGGTATGCCGATAAATGGACCCGACCAGAGCATATCGTCACCAGCGGCCCGTATAAGCTGTCCCAATGGGTGGTGAATGAGCGGCTGGTGGCTGAACGTAATGCAAAGTACTGGGATAATGCGCATACCGTTATTAATAAAGTGACTTACCTGCCAATCTCTTCGGAGGCCGCCGATGTCAACCGCTACAAAACAGGGGAGATTGATATTGTCTATACGGTGCCGATCAATCAGTTTGCGCAGTTGCAGAAAACCATGGGCGACCAGCTGGACGTTTCGCCGCAGCTGGCGACCTATTACTACGAATTCAATACTACCCGGCCGCCGTTTAACGACGCCCATGTGCGTCGCGCGCTGAATATGGCGCTTGATAAAGATATCATTGCCGGAAAAGTGCTTGGCCAGGGCCAGCGCCCGGCCTGGCTGATCGGTCAGCCGGATATCGGCGGCGTGACGCTGCATAACCCGGACTACGCCAGCTGGCCGCGTGAGAAACGGATTGCCGAGGCGAAAAAACTGCTGGCGCAGGCGGGGTATGATGAAAGCCATCCGCTGGTCTTTACCCTGCTCTATAACACCTCTGAGTCGCACCAGCGTATCGCCATTGCCGCCAGCTCTATGTGGAAGAAAAACCTCGGCGTCGAGGCGAAGCTACAGAACCAGGAGTGGAAGACGATGCTGGATACCATGCATACGCATAACTTCGACGCCGTCCGCTACGCGTGGATTGCCGACTACGACGATGCCGCCACCTTCCTCAATACTTTCCGTACCGGTGATAGCGAGAACACCAGTCAGTACAGCAACCCTGCTTACGATGAGGCCCTGCGCAATGCGGCGAAAGCCTCCGACGTGGCGACCCGGGGCAAATACTATCAGCAGGCGGAAGATCTGCTGGCGCAGGATGTTCCCGCCATTCCGGTCTATCACTATGTACGTACCCATCTGGTGAAACCTTGGGTAGGGGGCTTCACGCCGGATAAGCTGGGGTATTACTACACCAAAGACATGTACATTAAAAAACACCCATCCGCCAGCGGCGATGGGCGTTGATTTTCTGTGCAAACTGCCTGAAATTCAGACGAATAACACAAAATTGTTTGTTTTTAAGGCAGTTGATCAAAATGATGCTTTACAGCATCCGCCGAGGTGTTTATAGTGCGCCTCACACCGGAAGTGTGGCCGAGCGGTTGAAGGCACCGGTCTTGAAAACCGGCGACCCGAAAGGGTTCCAGAGTTCGAATCTCTGCGCTTCCGCCATATAAAAGAAGGGGTTACCGAAAGGTAACCCCTTCTTGCTTTGTCCGGTCGGTCGTGCATGACCCGGACAGCGACCGACGACGTTTTCATTCCCACAGCGCTGATGGATATATAGCCCGTCGCATGGCAGGACTTTTCACAACGCCCGCTTATTCTTCGACAATCCGCGCCTTCGGTTTGCTCAGCAGGAGCATGACCAGCGCGACGTAGGGCATCGGCTTTCAGAAATAGTAGCCCTGCAGCAGATGAATATTCTGGCGATTAAGATAATCCCGTTGGGCCTCGGTTTCGACGCCCTCGGCAATGATGCGCAGTGAAAGCGTCCGCGCCATCTCTATCACGCAGTCCAGCAGCTTGCTTGCCGGCGCCTCCCCGGTTACCCGGCCGACAAAACTCTGATCGATTTTGATATAGTCGAAAATCAGCTCGTGGAGACAGGAAAGCCCGGAATAGCCGGTGCCAAAGTCGTCCAGCGCGACGGAAAACCCGCGGGAGTGTAACGTATTGAGCTTGTCCACAACCGCCCCGTTGAGCAACAGCGGCTCCTGCTCCGTGATCTCCTGCATCAGCTTCACCGCTTTACCCTCAAAGCCGCGCTGATAGTGCAGGCAGTCATCGATAAACGTCGGCGCGTTAATATGTGACACGCTGATATTCAGGCCAATATGAAACCCATCCGGTAGTTTACTAAAGAGTGGTCTCATCTGCGCGTTGACCTGAGCCATCAGGCTGCGGGTTAGGGGAATAATTAAGCCGGTACGTTCGGCCAACGGAATAAATTCCGCGGGCGAGCGCGCTGGCGTCGTGCTGTTTTGCCAGCGGGCGAGGTAAATACCTCCTGGTGTGGGTCCGCAGCCAGCGGCTTAACATCGCCATATCTGGCAATCATTTGGTTCTGCACCCAGAGTGCCAGCCCGTTGTTATCGGTATCGCTATATAGCGCATCGCGCAGATGGATGTCGCTGATCGTGACAATCACCCTGATCGGCGCTAAGCGCGTCTGATAGATCAGCACCGGCCGCTTATTGACCATCATTCTGGCCGGGAGCAGTAACAGAGGGTCATCAGGCAAAGACTCAGGGCTAAGTGTCAGGACCCGGTTGCCAGTTAATGACGAACACGCCAGCAAGAAATACCATCAGCGCCAGGGAAAAGGCAATCACTCGCAGCCGGTGGATGAAGAGACGGCGTTGTTTCTTGGCGATCGCACCGTCAGCCAGGCCGCGTGGCAGCCCGGCGCGATGGTGCGACTGACGGTCAGCGGCAAGGCGCGGGTATTTAGCGGCTAATCCCTGAGCAGGCGGCGCCGGCTATCGCCGGTGCCGCACAGAAAGCTAATCAGGCGGAGGATGAAGCCGATAGTATCCGCGCCACTGACCTCGTCGCCATGGAGTGGTAGTACGTTGGAACAATTCCGCGGGGTCAGTCCATCTCACCGCCGTTTTGCCGGTGTGCGCTTTACAAATCCAGCACTAACCGGCCGCCTTTGGCGCGTGAGCAGCAGATCAGCATACTCTGCTGGCTGGCTTTCTCTTCCTCGCTGTAATACTGATCGCGGTGGTCGGCTTCCCCTTCCAGAATCATCGTTTCGCAGGTGCCGCACACCCCTTCTCGGCACAGGCATTCGACCTTCGCCGCTTTGTTATTCTCGATCACCTGCAAAATGGTCATATCCTGCGGCACGGTAAATTCGCGTCCGGAACGCGCCAGCACCAGGGTAAATGCCTCTCCGCTTTTATCCTCAAGGATAAACTGCTCAAAGTGCAGCTGGCTGGCGGGCACCTGATGGCGTTCGGCGGCGGCTTTCACCGCCTCGTTAAGCGCCGCTGGGCCGCAGGTATACACGTGGGTTCCTGGCTCGAGGTCGGCGAACAGGCGCGGTAGGTCGAGACGGCTGCCGAGCGCTGATACATGAACATTGACCCGATCGCGCCATGGCGCAGCGCGAAGCGTATCGACGAAAGCATTACTGTCGGCGTCGTGAAAACAGTAATGCAGCTGCCAGTCGGCCTGTCGCTGTTCCAGTTCCGGAATATGCGATAAGAATGGCGTAATGCCGATGCCGCCGGCGATCAGCAGATGTTTTCGCGCCTGTGGGTCGATGGCGAACAGATTGTTGGGCGTGGACACCGTCAGGGTATCGCCCGGGCGCACCCGCTGGTGCATAAAACGCGAGCCGCCTTTGGAAGGCGACTCAAGACGCACCGCAATCTGCCAGCTGGTGGTATCCAGCGGCGAGCTCATTAGCGAATAGGCGTTACTGTAGCGCTGCTCGCCATCCTGCATCTGGACGATAATATGGCTGCCGCCGCTGAATGCCGGCAGCGGGGCGCCGGTCGGCGACACCAGCGTAAAACGCTTCACAAGAGGGGTGATCTGTTCAACATCGCGAACGACCGCCTCAAACATTTGATAATCAGACATCGCTGAACTCCATCAAAAAATCCCGGCGTGGCTAGCGCCATCGCCGGGAGAGCACATTTACAACCCCTGGCAGAGATACTTCATCTCCAGGTAATCTTCGATTCCGTGTTCCGACCCTTCGCGGCCAAGACCGGACTGCTTTACCCCGCCAAATGGCGCGACCTCGTTGGAAATTAGCCCGGTATTGATACCGACCATGCCGTATTCCAGCTGCTCGGAGACGCGCCAGATACGGGCGGCATCGTTGCTGTAAAAATAGGAGGCGAGACCGTAGATGGTGTTATTCGCCTGCTCGATGACCTGCTGCTCATCGTCAAATTTCACCAGCGCCGCCACCGGGCCGAAAATCTCTTCCTGCAGCAGCAGTGACCCCGGCTGTACGTCGCCGATCACCGTAGGGGTGAAGAAATTACCGCCCAGCGGATGCGCTTTACCGCCAGTTAACAGCGTGGCGCCGCGGCTCAGGGCGTCGTCGAGCAGGGACTGCACTTTGCGCCCGGCCTCGGCGTTGATCAGCGGGCCAATCTGTACATCGGACTCGCTGCCATCGCCCACTTTCAGGGCGGCGACACGGGCGACGAACTTATCGCAGAATTGGTCGTAGACGGCGCGATGAATATAGAAGCGGTTGACACAGACGCAGGTTTGCCCGGCGTTACGGAACTTGGCGATCAGCGCGCCCTCGACCGCTTTATCGATATCGGCATCGTCAAAGACGATAAACGGCGCGTTACCGCCGAGCTCTAAAGAGAGCTTTTTGATGGATTCCGCGCACTGGCGCATCAGCACGCGGCCAACTTCGGTCGAGCCGGTAAAGGAGAGCTTACGCACCCGCTCATCGCCGGTGAACACCGCGCCAATCTCTCGCGACTGGCCGGTAACGACGTTAATGACGCCCTGCGGGATCCCGGCCTGATTCGCCAGCTCAGCCATCGCCAGCGCGGTAAACGGCGTTTCGTTAGCCGGCTTAATCACCATCGTACAACCCGCGGCCAGCGCCGGGCCGGCCTTCCGGGTGATCATCGCCGCCGGGAAGTTCCACGGGGTGATCGCCGCGCAGACGCCTACCCCCTGGCGGATCACCATCAGGCGTTTATCGGCGCCGGGGGAGGGGATTATCTCGCCGTTGGCGCGTTTCCCTTGTTCGGCAAACCACTCGATAAACGAGGCGGCATAGGCGATTTCGCCTTCCGCTTCCGCCAGCGGCTTGCCCTGCTCGGCGGTCATGATCTGCGCCAGCGCGGTCTTGTTTTCGAGGATCAGGCGGTGCCAGTTTTTCAATAGCGCGGCGCGCTGGGCGGCGGTGAACGCGCGCCAGCCCGGCAGCGCGGCCGCGGCGGCATCCACTGCCTGTTGCGCTTCCGCACGCCCCATATTGGGGATCTGGCCGAGCGTCGCGCCGGTGGAAGGATTGCTGACGGCAAGCGTCGTGCCGTCGGCGGCGTCGCGCCAGCTTCCGGCAATCAGCGCCTGCTGGCGAAACAGATCTGAGTGAAACACAGACATAGCAAGCTCCTTCAACGATTACGGCTGGAACACCTGGGCGACCAGATTGTGGAAATGCGCGATCCCGTGCTCGGAGATACCGCTGCCGCTGTTATACGCCATAATGCGCCCCTGGCCGCGATAGCCGCGGGACTTCAGCCCCTTCTGTACGCTTTCCACCAGGCGTAAATCTTCCGGGCGGAACACGTCGCGATACCACTCAATCAGCGCTTTCTGATCGTCAGTCAGCTCTTCGTTGGTGAAATAGATGTCGTAATTCTGCAGAGTGGTCTCTTCATCCACCGGGAATTCATAGATAACGGTCATCATGCCCTTGATCGGCGTGACGTTGAACATGGTGCACGGCCACAGCCAGAAACCGTGAAACGCGGCGTCGGTACCCTCTTCGAATTTAAACGACTGCTCGGACGGTTTGGCGAAGCCATACTGCAGCGTCCATTTGCCGTGCATGGTGTGCCAGTAGCGGTCAACCTGGACGGAATCCGAGAAGCCCGGGTGCGCCGGACCGCAGTGGTAACATTCCAGATAGTTATCGACGATATTTTTCCAGTTCGCCGGGGTGAGGGTGGTAAAGCGCGCCGCCAGTTTCAGATCATGCACGTCCGGACAGGCTTCCAGCACTTTGTCCTGCAGCCCCGGTAGCTGCGTTTCCACACTCTCCGCTTCCGGATTCATATTGATAAACACAAAGCCGGCATACTCTTCCAGGCGAACCGGCACCAGCGTTGCCTTTTCGCTATCGAAATTCGCCACGTTTTCGCAGTTGCGGGCGTGGGCGAGATTGCCGTCCAGCTTGAAGGCCCAGGCGTGATAGGGGCAGGTAATCACGTTTTTGGCTTTGCCCTCGCCGCTCAGTAGCTGGTGGCCGCGGTGTGGGCAGACGTTATAGAAGGCGCGCAGAATGTTGTCGCGGCCGCGGACTATAACGATATTTTCGCCGATGATCTCCCGGGTAATGTAATCGTTCGGCCGGGCGACCTCGCTGCCGTGGGCGACGCAAATCCAGCTATTGGCGAAGATGCGCTCTTTCTCGTGCTCAAACGCCTGGCTGTCGGTATAAAAACGGGCCGGAATGGTCCAGGCATCCTGCGGATTAGCGCAAAAGTTAATCGGCAGGGTGAAGTCAGGGCTCAAATTGCTCATGTAGGGTCTCCTTGTGATTATTGTCAGTAAGAGGTTTTACAGCGACTGGCCGTCGCCTTTGAGTACCGCGCCAACCGGCAGCGTCTCGGCTTTAATAATGGGCTCGGGGGTATGGGTTTCTATCTGATGGACCGGAACGTGGGCGTAGTCCTGTTTTAACCAGCGCACGAAGCCGCCGGTTTTAATCAGTAAAATGGCCAGGAACGGTAGGGCGGTCAGCACCACGGTAGTTTTCATGGTCTCAAGCGAAGCGCCGGTAAACAGAATCGACAGCGGGATGAGGGTGATCACCACGCACCAGAACAGGCGCATGCCGCGATCCGGATCCTCGCCTTCGCGCAGGTTGCGGGTACTGGTCGCCGCCATGGTGTAGGCCACCGCATCCATGTGCGAGGCGAGGAAAACAATCATCACGAACAGATAGGCGGCGAGGAACAGCTTACCTGCCGGCAGCGACATCAGGACCTGCTGGACGGCGGTTTCGCCGCCGAGAGTCTGCATCACCTGTGGTACGTTAATCACGCCGTTGACGAACTGATGCATGGCATAGCTTTCCATCACCCCGAAGAAAAACCAGCAGCCGGCGGTGCTACCGAGGAGCAGTCCCCAGATCACCTCTTTGATTTTGCGCCCGCGGGAGACGCGGGTGACGAACATCGCCACGCCTGGGGTATAGGAGATCCACCACAGCCAGTAGAAGACGGTCCAGTTGCGGGTAAAGGCGCCGTCGCCGAGCGGGTCGGTAAACAGGCTCATCTGCAGGAAGTTTTGGGTCGTCAGGCCGACGGCGTTAATGACGTTATTGGTGATGAATTCGGTCGGGCCAACCAGTAATACCACCAACGGCAGCAGAAACGCCCCCCAGCCGACCATTTTGCTCAGGCGCTGCAGGCCGTTGTTGATGCCAATCCACGAACTCATGCAGAAAATACCGCCGGAGAGCAGGATCACAAATGCCTGCACGGTGAAGTTATCCGGCAGTCCGGTCAGCGCTGACAGGCCGCGGGTGAAGGTGGCGGCGGTGACTACCAGCGAAATGGTTAACGCGCCGACGGTAGCGATCAGGAACATCAGATCGACCAGACGGCCCCAGAAACCTTGCGGATTAACGCCGGTGATCGCCGAAACGATCCCGGAGAGGCTGAGGCCTTTATTTTTCCGCACGTGGAAGTGATAGGCCATGATCAGCGAGGCGAGGGTATAGGTTGCCCAGGCGCTAACCCCCCAGTGGAAGAAAGAGTAAGGGATGCTGTATTCCAGCGCTTTCGGCGATTGCGGGGCAATGTTCAGGCCCGGGGTCTGGTAGTAATAAGCCCATTCGGCAACGCCCCAGTACAGCGTGGAGGAGCCGAGACCGGCGCAGATAAACATAAACAGCCATGAGAGGGTACTGTATTCGACTTTACCTTCGCCGAGACGGATATTGCCGTATTTGCTGGTGGCCAGATACAACACCAGTCCCAGCGCCAGCAGCACCAGTACCTGTACCGTGGAACCCAGCAGGCGGGTCACGCCGTTAAAAATCGAATCAGCCGCCTGCGCGGTTTGCTGGGGGAAGAGACTTAATGTAGCGGCGATGAAAACAATGGCCGCCAGGCTGATGGCAATCAGCGGCACATCTTTTTTCTTTACGTTGCTCAACATGAGTGATCTCCTGGGCATGATTGCCCGTCGGTGGCTTTAGCCTGTCGTTGTTATCACGCTGTAGGGTCAGGGTTCGTAGCAAGATGCTATTAACAATTGGATTATTTCTTCGTTACATGAATTAAACAATTGGCCGTTTCGTGAAGCAATAAAACACGAAACGGAAATAATAAAAGGTGAATTGGCGCAGGTTCTGTCCTTTCAGGAATTAATAAAGTTCACCGCTGTGATGCGGTTCACTTGTCAATCGTGGGGGATTCTGCATAGCGAAAAGAGAGGGGAGTTGGCGGACCAGGCGCGCGGGTTTTCCCGGGTAGCGGCTACGCCTTACCCGGGCTACTCGCGGTGCCGTTTTTTGCCGGGTGGCGGGTAACGCCATACCCGGGCGATATTCTCGTGCTATTGTAGCCCCGGTAAGCGCAGCGCCACCGGGGGGCGGCCGGAGTAATTACGCCAAAATGGCCTTACAGATAGCGTCGCTGACCTGCTGCGTTGAGGCACTGCCTTTCATGTCCGGAGTTTTCGGTCCGCAGGCGATCGTCTGCTCAATCGCCGCCAGAATGCCATCGTGAGCGGCGTGGTAGCGCTCATCGCCGTTGCCGAGGAAATCGAGCATCATCGCCCCGGCCCAAACGGTGGCTATCGGGTTGGCGATATTTTTACCGTAAATATCCGGCGCCGACCCGTGAACCGGTTCGAACAGCGACGGGAAATTGCGCTCCGGATTGAGATTGGCCGACGGCGCAATGCCGATAGTGCCGGTACAGGCCGGGCCGAGATCGGAGAGAATATCGCCGAACAGGTTGGAGCCGACCACCACGTCAAAACGCTCCGGCTGCAGCACGAAGCGGGCACACAGGATATCGATATGCTGCTTGTCCCAGCGAATTTCGGGATAGTTTTTGGCCATCTCTTCCACCCGCTCATCCCAGTAGGGCATGCTGATCGCCAGACCGTTGGATTTGGTTGCGGAGGTCAGCGTTTTGCGTGGGCGGCTTTTCGCCAGTTCGAAGGCGTAGCGCAGGATCCGGTCCACGCCGCGGCGGGTAAAGACCGACTCCTGAATCACCACTTCATGCTCGGTGCCTTCATTGGCGCGGCCGCCAAGGGCGGAATATTCGCCTTCGGTATTTTCGCGCACCACGTAAAAATCAATATCGCCGGCCTTTTTACCCGCCAGCGGGCAGGGGACGCCGGGGAACAGGCGCACCGGGCGCAGGTTGACGTATTGATCGAACTCGCGGCGGAACTTCAGCAGCGACCCCCACAGCGAAATGTGGTCGGGAACGGTATCCGGCCAGCCGACGGCGCCGAAGTAGATAGCATCGAAGCCCTGCAGCTGCTCGCGCCAGTCGTCCGGCATCATCTTGCCATAATGGGCGTAATATTCGCAGCTTGCCCACTCCATCTGCTCGAAGCTCAGCGACAGATCCCAACGCTGTGCGGCGGCTTGCAGCACGCGAATCCCTTCAGGCAGAACTTCTTTGCCAATTCCGTCACCCGGGATGGCGGCAATACGACAGGTTTTTTTCATTCCGGTTCTCACTTTTTAACGATGATGTTTGACCACCTGCCTATCCTATAATTGACTGGTTCATAATTAATCACGCTAACTGGTGAAACATAAAACACAGATCATGAATAATCTGCCGCTGCTAAATGATTTACGCGTCTTTATGCTGGTCGCTCGCCGGGCCGGGTTCGCCGCCGCCGCCGAGGAGCTTGGCGTATCGCCGGCGTTCGTCAGCAAGCGGGTTTCGCTGCTGGAGCAAACCCTGAATGTGATGTTGCTGCACCGGACCACCCGTCGGGTCACCATTACCGAAGAGGGGGAGCGGATCTATGAATGGGCGCAGCGCATTTTGCAGGATGTCGATGAGATGATGGATGAGCTTTCCGACGTGCGCCAGGTGCCGCAGGGAACGCTGCGTATTATCAGTAGCTTCGGCTTTGGCCGTCGGGTTGTCGCCCCGGCGCTGTCGGCGCTGGCTCTCCAGTACCCGCAGCTGGAGCTGCGTTTCGATGTCCAGGACCGGCTGGTGGATTTAGTCAATGAAGGGGTGGATCTCGATATTCGCGTCGGCGACGATATCGCACCGAATCTGATTGCCCGCCAGCTGGCGGCCAATCACCGCGTACTCTGCGCCTCGCCGCAGTTCCTTGCCCGCCATGCGCCGCCGAAACAGCTGAGCGATCTGGCCGCGTTACCCTGCCTGGTGATTAAAGAGCGCGATCATCCGTTCGGCGTCTGGCAATTGCATAGCAAAGAGGGCCAGCACGCCATCAAGGTAACCGGGCCGCTCTCCTCCAACCATGGTGAAATTGTGCATCAGTGGTGTCTGGACGGGCAGGGGATTGCGCTCCGTTCGTGGTGGGACGTCCGGGAGAATATCGCCAGCGGACATCTGGTGCAGGTGCTGCCGGACTACTGGCAGCCGGCCAACGTCTGGGCGGTTTACGTCTCCCGGCTGGCGACGTCGGCCAAAATCCGCACCACCGTGGAGTTTCTGCGCCACTACTTTCAGCTGCACTATCCGCAGCATGAGCCGACGGCCAGCGCCGTCGGCAGAGGCGATTAAACCCCAAGGCGGTCGCGCAGGCTGTAGTAGGCGGCGCCCATGGCGGTAAAAGGAATGCGCAGGCTGCGGCCGCCCGGGAACGGGTAGTGCGGCAGTTTGGCGAAGGCGTCGAAACGCTCGGCGTCGCCGCGCAGCAGCTCTGAAATCAAGCGTCCGGCAAGGTGGGTACAGGTCACGCCGTGGCCGCTGTAGCCCTGCATGTAGTAAATATTGTTATCGAGACGCCCGAACTGCGGCATCCGCGACAGGGTTAGCAGGAAGTTGCCCGTCCAGCGGTAGTCAATTTTCACCCCCTGCAGCTGCGGGAAGGTTTTCAGCAGTTTCGGCATAATCAGCCGCTCCACGTCGTCCGGATCGCGCGCGCCGTAGACCACGCCGCCGCCGTACAGCAGACGGTTGTCGCCGGTCAGACGGTAGTAGTCCAGCAGGTAGTTACAGTCTTCCACACAGTAGTTTTTCGGGATCAGCGAGCGGGCGACCTCTTCCGACAGCGGAGCGGTAGTGACCACCTGGGTGCCGCACGGCATGCTGCGTTTCGCCAGCTCCGGCTCCAGTTTATCGCCGAGATAGGCGTTGCCGGCGACGATCACGTAGCGCGCGGTGACCTGGCCGCGCGCGGTGCTGACCACCGCCGGGCTGGTGTGCTGGATGCGGGTGACCGGCGACTGCTCATACACCCGGCCGCCGTTCATGCGAATGGCATCCGCTTCGCCGATGGCAAGGTTCAGCGGGTGAATATGGCCGCCGCTGTGGTCGAGCAGGGCGCCGACGTAGCGGTCGCTGTCCACTTCGCGACGAATGGCCTCTCTGTCCAGCAGCTCCAGCTGGGTGTTGCCGTAGCGCTCCCAGTTGGCTTTCTGCTCTTCCAGGGTTTCCAGCTGTTTATGGTTCATCGCCACGAACAGGCCGCCCGGGCGGTAATCGCACTGGATCTGATACCGCTGGATGCGTTCGCGGATGATATCGCCGCCTTCGAACATCATGCTGCCGAGCATTTTTGCCGCATCCGGGCCGTAGTTCTTTTCAATGACGTCGATATCGCGGCTATAGGAGTTGACCAGCTGACCGCCGTTGCGGCCGCTGGCGCCGAAGCCGATGCGCGCCCCTTCCAGCACCACCACGTCGTAGCCCATTTCGGCCAGATGCAGGGCAGACGAGAGGCCGGTGTAGCCGCCGCCGACGACGCAGACGTCACAGTTGATGGATCCCTCCAGCGTCGGGAATGGTTCATACTTGTTGGCGCTGGCGGCATAGTAGCTAGTGGTATGTTCAGTCATGATCAAGACTCCAGGGCAATCCAGATGGTTTTCAGTTCGGTGAATTTTTCCAGCGCGTGCAGCGATTTATCGCGCCCGTTGCCGCTCTGCTTGTAGCCGCCGAACGGAACGGTCATATCACCATCGTTATAGTTGTTGACGAAGACCGAGCCGGCCTTCAGGCGGCGGCTCATGCGGTGGGCGCGGGAGAGATCGCGGGTCCACACCGCGGCGCCCAAGCCGTAGTCGCTGTCATTGGCGAGCTTTAGCGCCTCTTCTTCGCTTTTGAAGCGGGTCACCACCAGCACCGGGCCGAAGATCTCTTCCCGGCTGAGGGTTGATGCCGGGTCGACGTCAACGAAAATGGTCGGGCCAACGGCGGCAGGCCACGGGTTTTTCCGTCCGTCGAGGAACAGCGTGTTTTTACTTTCGCCGCCGCGAATAAAGCTATGCACGTTGTCGGCATGGGTATTGTCAATCAGCATGCCCATGGTGGTGTCCGGATCGAGCGGGTTGCCCGGCTGCCAGTGTTGCGCCTCAGCTTTCAGCCGTGCCAGGAACTCGTCAGCGATGCTCTCCTCGAGCAGCAGACGGGTCCCGGCGATGCACACCTGTCCCTGGTTGTAGAAGATGCCGCCGGCGGTGGCGCGAACCGCTTGTTGCAGATCCGGGCAATCGGCGAAGACAATGTTGGCGCTCTTGCCGCCCGCTTCCAGCCACACGCGCTTCATATTGCTGTCGCCGGCGTCTTTCAGCAGCTGCTTGCCGGTGCGGGTGGAGCCGGTGAAGGTGATGACTTCAACATCAGGATGCAGGGCCAGCGCCTGCCCGGCCTCGTGGCCAAAGCCGCTGACCACGTTCAACACGCCGTCCGGCAGGCCGGCCTCTTTCGCCAGCCCGGCCAGACGCAGGGCGGTGAGCGGCGATTTTTCCGAGGGTTTGAGGATTACGCTATTGCCCGCCGCCAGCGCCGGGCCGAGTTTCCAGCAGGCCAGCAGCAGCGGGAAGTTCCACGGCACCACCGCGGCGATCACGCCAATTGGTTCGCGAACGATCATCGCCAGCTCGTTGCTGCCGGTGGGGGCCACTTCGCCATAGACTTTATCCAGCGCTTCGGCATACCAGCGAATGGCGCGGGCGGCGCCGGGAATATCGTCGCGCAGGCTGTGGCGAATCGGTTTGCCGGTATCCAGCGTTTCCAGCAGCGCCAGCTCTTCACGATGGGCCTCCATCAGATCAGCAAAGCGAGTGAGGATCGCTTTACGCTGTGCGGGGGAGGCCTGCGACCAGTCGCCGTTATCAAAAGCCTGGCGCGCGGCTTTCACCGCCCGTTCGACGTCGGCTTTTTTACCGCGGGCGACCTGGGCTAATGTCTGCTGCGCGGCAGGGTCGATAGTCTCAAAGGTGGTATTATCGGCCGCGGCGCAATATTCGCCGTTAATAAATAAGCGTGTTTCAATGGCCAGGTTTTTCGCTTTTTCCTGCCAGTAAGCCAGGTGCTGAAAATTCATCATGACTCCTTAAAAACATTATCGGCAAAATAATCAGTGCGGCGTTTTCAGGCTGCACGGGGGCACTGCGCCGGGCGCAGGGCATAGCGTATCCCCGAAGTTGAATACCGTTTTATTCTCCTGAGTTTTGACGGGTTGTTTGCAACCCGAATTATTCAGGAGCGAGTCGCCATTCACTGGCGTTAATTATTTCAGGGCCAACAGGAAATAATATTCCGTACGGCGCAGACGTTATTACTACGAGTTCTTCGCCGCGACGAAAATAGATTTTCCGTCGCGACAGGCCTGAAGTAAGCCTGAACCTCGTTCAGGCGAAATAATCAGAATGTGGTGGGGGTGTGGGCACTGATGATGCGGCAGATGCCTGCCGAGGTGTTGCTGAAGCTGTGCGGAATGCCGGTATTAATGGCATAGCTCTGTCCAGCCACCAGGTGGTACGACTGACCGTTAATGGTCAGCACGATCTCACCTTCCAGTATGGTGCCTATCTCCTCACCCTGATGCTTAATCCTCTCCCCGGTCGTGGTTCCAGGCTGGTAAGTTTCAAAAATCATCGCCAGCGTACGGTTCGGATTTCCGTTATGAACCAGCTTCATGGAAACGCCCTGACTTCCCATCTCAATCAGGTCATCCTGATTAATGACCACCTGGGGTTCGTCCGGCTTTTCGGGTTCAGAAAAGAATTCCGAGAGCGACAGCCCATAGACTTTCAGCAGCTTTTGCAGCGTACTGATGGCAGGACTGACTTTATCCTGCTCTATGGTGCTGATGGCACTATGTGTTAACCCAGACAGTTCGGCGGCACGACGCTGTGAGAGACCCAGCTGTTGGCGGATCTCTGACAGACGTTTCCCTGGCGCCAGTCCGTCATCGCTCATATTTGCATTTCCTTAACGGTAGTGGTCAGCGCCGCCGCTTTTCAGCATGATGGCCCTGACAGGCGGTGATAAAACCATCAAACAACATACGCGACAGGGCGTATTCGCTACTGTTCCATTCTGGATGCCACTGTACGCCCAGCGCGAAAGGATGATCGTTCACGCTGACCGCTTCCACCAGTCCATCCGGCGCTCGCGCCTCCACGCGCAGCTGCGGACTGAGGGTTTTTGCCCCTTGCCCATGTAGCGAGTTTACCCAAAACGTGTTGCAGCCCGGTATCAATTGCGACAGCAATCCTCCTTCCTGAACCTCAACCTGATGGGACGGCGCATACTGCTGCTCGACGGGCAGTTCAGGATCTTCGCGATGTTCAAGGAGCTCAGGCTGCTCGAACAGACGACGATACAGAGTCCCGCCGGTGGCGACAACCAGTTCCTGCAGTCCACGACAGATGGCGAAAATGGGGATGCGCCTTTCGAGCGCGGCGTTAATCAGCGCCATGCTCAGAAGATCACGCCCGGGGTCGGCGTCAGGCTCATCGCCGTTTTCACCATAAAGGTGCGGCTGCACATTGCTGGGGCTGCCTGGCAGGTAGATCCCGTCCAGTTTATCAACGACCGCGTTCAGTAGCTCCGGCTCCGCCAGCGCATGCGGCAGGGCAATCGGCAGTCCGCCGGCGTTCACAATTGCATTCAGGTACTTTTCTTGCAAGGTCTGGGTCTGGTGACCCTTAAGCCTGTTTCTACACATCACGACGCCAATAACTGGCTTGTACATTATATTTTCCATGATCGCCCTCACAAAGTGGACTAAATTATGACCGCTATAGCGGGTTTAACGGCCATATCGTTCAATATTTTCTCAATCTAGCAGTGGAAATAGCCCTTTGCAAACTTAATTTAACATTTGACAAACAATTTATTTGCATACACAGTCGATGGGGTGGACATTATATTTAACGGTCTGAGTGCAGGACCGAAACCCAACCAACGGCGGTGAATCATGGAAACCAATATCGTAGAAGTTGAGAATTTTGTTCAGCAAACGGAAGAGAGACGGGTTAGCGCGTTCGCGAAAGAAGTGAAGCGCTACCTCGAAACCTACCCTGATACCCAGTATGTCGATGTCCTCCTCACTGACCTGAACGGCTGCTTCCGCGGCAAGCGCATCCCGGTTGCCGGCCTGAGCAAACTGGAGAAAGGCTGTTATTTCCCGGCCTCGGTGTTTGCGATGGATATTCTCGGCAATGTGGTGGAAGAGGCCGGTCTGGGCCAGGAGATGGGCGAGCCGGATCGCAGCTGCATCCCGGTACCCGGCACCTTAACCCCTTCGGCGGCTGACCCACAATCGATAGCCCAGGTACAGCTAACCATGGTTGATGAAGATGGCGCTCCCTTTGACGTTGAGCCGCGGAACGTACTCAACCGCCTCTGGCAGCAGTTGCGCCAGCGCGGGCTGTTCCCCGTGGTAGCGGTAGAGCTGGAGTTCTATTTACTGGACCGCAAACGCGATGCCGAAGGCTACCTGCAGCCGCCGTGTGCGCCGGGCACCGACGATCGCAACACCCAAAGCCAGGTCTACTCGGTCGATAACCTTAACCACTTCGCCGACGTGCTCAACGACATCGACGAGCTGGCCAAACTGCAGCTGATCCCCGCCGATGGCGCGGTGGCGGAAGCCTCGCCGGGCCAGTTTGAAATCAACCTTCACCATACCGATAACGTGCTGGACGCCTGCGATGATGCGCTGGCGTTAAAACGTCTCGTGCGTTTGATGGCGGAGAAGCATAAGATGCACGCCACTTTTATGGCGAAGCCTTATGAAGAGCATGCCGGCAGTGGGATGCATATCCACATCAGCATGCTGAACAATAAAGGGGAAAACGTGCTGGTGGACGGCGATGGGGAAGACTCTGCGCTGCTCAAACGCGCGCTGGCCGGGATGATCGATCTGATGCCGGCCTCGATGGCGCTGCTGGCGCCGAACGTGAACTCGTATCGCCGCTTCCAGCCGGGGATGTACGTCCCGACGCAGGCTTCGTGGGGGCATAACAACCGCACCGTCGCGCTGCGTATTCCGTGCGGCGAGCGGCAGAACCACCGCGTGGAGTATCGCGTCGCGGGGGCGGATGCCAACCCGTATCTGGTGATGGCGGCGATTTTCGCCGGCATTCTGCACGGGCTGGATAACCCCCAGCTGCCTTTACAGGAAGAGGTGGAAGGTAACGGTCTGGAACAAGAGGGCCTGCCGTTCCCGATCCGCCAGAGCGATGCGCTGTGGGAGTTTATGCAGAACGATCACTTGCGTGAGCGCCTCGGCGAGCGTTTCTGCCATGTTTTCCATGCCTGTAAGCATGATGAATTACTGCAGTTTGAGCGTCTTATCACAGAAACCGAAATTGAGTGGATGTTGAAAAACGCCTGATGGTCGCCCCGCGAGGGGCCCATAAGTTTGGTAATCAGTAGCATCATACGGCCTGAGCGGAGCCTGGCCGACGTTTTTGCTGGGAGCCCAGCCATTTCCCGGATGTCGCGTTAAGGAGCGCAGGCGGCAACGGGGCTTCAGTTAACGACACAGTGTGTGACGAGGAAATGAGATGATGCAGATGTTCAAATATCCGCAGGGAGAGGGAGGCCGCTCAGGCCGCATTGGATGCCAGCCAGCTACCGCTTACCGGTCCGTCTTACCCTTTTATCTACGCCTTACCCCTTTGCTAAGCAGGTTTGTCACGCGGACGTTGGGCCCGCAAACTGTTAACAGCAAGGGGGGGATGGGCGATGGCTATTAATCCTCCGGCGCATAACGCCGCTCAGGCGGGCAGGCCGCGTCTGCGTAAATCCCTCAAACTCTGGCAAGTGGTGATGATGGGGCTGGCCTATCTGACGCCAATGACGGTGTTTGATACCTTCGGCATCGTCTCCGGCATCAGCAATGGCCACGTTCCGGCGTCTTATCTGCTGGCGCTGGCTGGCGTGCTGTTCACCGCCATCAGCTACGGCAAACTGGTGCGTCAGTTTCCGGAAGCCGGTTCCGCCTATACCTACGCGCAAAAATCCATCAGTCCGCACGTCGGCTTTATGGTTGGCTGGTCGTCGCTGCTGGATTATCTGTTTCTGCCGATGATCAACGTCCTGCTGGCGAAGATCTATCTCTCGGCCTTGTTCCCCGAAGTGCCGCCGTGGGTGTGGGTAGTGACCTTTGTCGCTATTCTGACCGCCGCGAACCTGAAAAGCGTTAACCTGGTGGCCAACTTCAATACCCTGTTCGTGCTGGTGCAGATTTCGATCATGGTGGTGTTTGTCATTCTGGTGGTGCAGGGGCTGCATAAAGGCGAGGGGGTGGGTACCGTCTGGTCGCTGCAGCCGTTTATCAGCCAGAATGCGCATCTGATCCCGATTATTACCGGCGCGACCATTGTCTGCTTCTCGTTTCTCGGCTTCGACGCGGTGACCACCCTGTCGGAAGAGACCCCTGACGCCGCGCGGGTGATCCCGAAGGCAATTTTTCTCACCGCGATGTACGGCGGCATTATCTTTATCGTCGCGTCGTTCTTTATGCAGCTGTTCTTCCCGGATATTCATCGCTTTAAAGACCCCGATGCCGCGCTGCCGGAGATTGCGCTGTACGTGGGCGGCAAGCTGTTCCAGTCGATTTTCCTGTGCACCACCTTTGTTAACACCCTGGCGTCCGGCCTGGCCTCCCATGCCAGCGTCTCCCGTCTGCTGTACGTGATGGGCCGCGACAACGTCTTCCCGGAGCGCATTTTTGGCTATGTGCATCCGAAATGGCGTACCCCAGCGCTGAACGTGATTATGGTGGGCATCGTTGCGCTGTCGGCGCTGTTCTTCGACCTGGTGACCGCCACCGCGTTGATTAATTTCGGCGCGCTGGTGGCCTTCACCTTCGTTAACCTGTCGGTGTTCAACCACTTCTGGCGGCGCAAGGGGTACAACAAAACCTGGAAGGATCGACTGCATTATCTGCTGCTGCCGATGGTCGGGGCGTTGACGGTCGGGGTATTGTGGATCAATCTCGAGGCCACCTCCCTGACGCTCGGCCTGGTGTGGGCGGCGCTTGGTCTGCTGTACCTGACTTATCTGACCCGACGCTTCCGCAAACCGCCGCCGCAGTTTGATGCCGCTAAAGCGGAGCAGGCCTGGGAGTCATAGGTTCTGAGGCATAAACTGAACGAAGGCAGGCCCGCAGGCCTGCTTTCGTTTTGGCTTCGGTAAGGGACAGTACAGGACGGTAAAGAAATCAGCAGAAAACGGTGGGGAACGGAAGGTATTATTTCTTCTTTTTATGGACAGGTAACTGACTGGCGCGCCGCTCTTTGAGGTACGACACCAGGCTGTAGATGGCGACGCCCAGCAGCGCCACCGCGACGATAAAGAGAATAAGACCCGACATAGACCAACCTAATATTCTGTTTGGAAAGGGAAAAAGATACAGGGCTCTGTGTGAAGATAACATCGGGATATGTCTGAAAGATGACGCCTCATCGCGAGAATATCCGGCGGCGGGGTTGTGATAAAATATTTCCCGCAGGGATGTGACCGCCTGGGTTTCACCTGAAATGGCGTAACACTCCGTTAAGTGATTTTACAGAAGTGCGGCCTACAGCGAGTTACGCTGACCGCGAATAAGAACGATCTGAGAGTCAGTCATGTATAAGAAAACCCTCAGCCTGCTGGGCGTAGCGTTGGCGCTGTCTGCCTTCGCCAGTCAGGCTGAAAGTGAACGTCAGGCGAGCCGCGAGCGGATCGTGGAGCAGGTCCTCAAGCCGTGTGAAGGCAAAAAGGCGGGCGATAAGGTGGTGATTACCGATCGCCGCGGCGGCGAGCACGAGGCGATCTGTACCCTGACGGCGGTTCCGCTACCGGAGTAGCGCCCGCCGCACGGTGCCGCTTATCGATACCGCGGCGCAGGCTGTCCGGTTCGCGCGCTGGTAAACAGCGCCAGTCTGGACTGCTCAAAAGTCTCCCACAGTCCCAGGTCATGAACCGGTGGTAAGGTGACCTGTTCCCCCATCTCCAGCCCCCTGAGAGCGGCGTCAACCAGATCCTCGGTGGTCATTACCGTGCCGCTGGGCAGAGCGTCCAGCGCCACGCCGGAGGTCGGCCACAGATCGGTAGCGGTCGCCGCCGGCAATACCGCCTGAATACGCACGCCGCTGTCGGCAAACTCCTCCTGCAGGCCGCGGGTGAAGCTCAACACCCAGGCTTTGCTGGCGCTGTAGACTGCGCTGCCCGGCAGCGTATGCAGCGCGAGGATAGAGGCAATATTGATCAGCGTCCCCCGGCGTCGTGGGGTGAAAGCGGCCAGCGCGGCATAGCTCAGACGCAGCAGCGCGGTGGTGTTGAGCGTATGAATCGCCTGGTGCTCGCGTGGCGTACTGGCGAGAAAACCCGCCAATTTCGCGGTGCCGGCGTTGTTAATGAACAGGTCGATGGCGGGATCCTGCTGCAGACGCTGCTCTACGGCGGCAATCCCGTGCTCTTCGCTAAGATCGGCTTTGAGGATGCTTGCCTGGATGGCGTAGCGCGCCTGCAGCTGGTCGGCGAGCGCCTGCAGACGGTCTTCACGACGGGCGGCGAGGATCAGGTTGTAGCCGCGGGCGGCGAGTCGTTCGGCATAGATCGCGCCGATACCTGAGGACGCGCCGGTGATAAAAGCTGTGTGCGATGGTTGGGTCATGAGAAATGCCTCGTAAAAGGTTGCATTATTAAACCAAATTCAGCATGAGATATTAGGTTTAATAATGCAACCATTTTGCCAGGACTTTTTCATTTTTGCCTGTCGCGGGCAGCGTTTAGTCGTTCAGCGGGATAGCGATGGTGATGTCCGCCGGGGCCAGCTCACGGCCATCTGCCGCCTGCAGGACCAGCTTACGCAGGGGCTGGCGCTGCTGGCGGTCAATGAGCCGGGTCGCCGGTTCGTCAGGATCGAACAGATAGTCGTCTGCCCACTGGGAGAGGGCGACCAGCACCGTTTGCAGGGCACGGCCCTTATCGGTCAGGACATACTCCTGCCAGGCGCTGCCGTCGGAGGCCGGCTGCAGGCGCAGGATGCCTTCATCCACCAGCATTTTCAGCCGCCCGGCGAGCATGTTTTTGGCGATACCGAGGTTTTTCTGGAATTCGCTAAAACGGCGCACCCCGCGCAGAGCATCGCGGACGATCAGCAGCGACCACCAGTCGCCGATGACGTCGAGGGAGCGGGCGATAGGGCAACAGCTGTTTTCCAGACGGGTACGTTTCACGAAAGCCTCCAGGTTAATTGTTTCATTATAAAACTCTTTGCCTGGCAGGGGAAATTTTCGGCTACGGTCTAAGTTTGCGAGCGATTACCAGGAAAAATGTCATAAATCCGGCACAATTAACGCGATGATAATAAATGACTAAGGATGAAGGGATGAAAAAACGTCTACTTGCCGCCGCCGTTACCTGCGCGGTGATGTTATCCGCTGGCGCTCAGGCGCAGGACACGGCCGCCCCGGAGGGGTATCAGCTGCAGCAGGTGCTGATCATGAGTCGTCACAACCTGCGTGCGCCGTTGGCCAATAACGGCAGCGTGCTGGAGCAGTCCACCGCCAAGGCCTGGCCGCAGTGGGATGTGCCGGGCGGCCAACTGACCACCAAAGGCGGTGTGCTGGAGGTGTATATGGGCCACTATATGCGCGAATGGCTGGCGCAGCAGAAGCTGGTGACCAGCGGCGAGTGCCCGCCGGAAAACGCGGTTTATGCCTACGCTAACAGCCTGCAGCGCACCGTCGCCACCGCGCAGTTCTTTATCACCGGCGCGTTCCCGGGCTGCGGCATCCCGGTGCATCACCAGCCGCAGATGGGCACCATGGACCCGACCTTCAACCCGGTTATTACCGACGACTCCCCGGCGTTTCGCGAGAAAGCGCTGCAGGCGATGGAAAAAGAGCGCCAGGGAATGCAGTTGACCGAGAGCTACAAGCTGCTGGAGACGATGATCGATTACCGCAACTCGCCCTCCTGCAAAGAGAAGAAGGTCTGTTCCCTGAGCGAGGGTAAAGATACCTTTAGCGCCGGTTATCAGCAGGAGCCGGGAGTGTCCGGACCGTTGAAGGTGGGCAACTCGCTGGTAGACGCCTTCACCCTGCAATATTATGAAGGCTTCCCGAAAGATCAGGTGGCGTGGGGGGAGATCGCCAGCGATAAGCAGTGGCAAGTGCTGTCGAAGCTGAAAAATGGCTATCAGGATAGTCTGTTTACCTCGGTGGCGGTGGCGCAAAACGTCGCCAAACCGCTGGTTAAATATATCGATAACGCGCTGGTGGGCGAGGGAGCAAGCAAGGCGAAAGTCACGCTGCTGGTGGGACACGACTCGAATATCGCTTCGCTGCTCACCGCCCTGGACTTTAAGCCCTATCAACTGCCCGGCCAGTATGAGCGCACTCCTATCGGCGGCAAACTGCTGTTTCAGCGCTGGCATGACAGCGCCGGCAATCGCGATCTGATGAAGATTGAGTATGTCTATCAAAGTACCGAGCAACTGCGTAACGCCGACGCGTTAACCCTGCAGGCCCCGCCGCAGCGGATCACTCTGGCGCTTAACGGCTGTCCGGTTGATGACCAGGGATTCTGCCCGCTGGAGACCTTTAAAAAGGTGATCAACGAGGCGGCGAAATAACGAAAAAAACCCGGAGCACTCCGGGTTTTTTTAGCAGGTTAGGGTGAGCCCAGGTGGGGATAAACCTCCTAGACGTTTTTACGCTCAATCGTCTGTTCGCCCCAGAACAGGCTGTCTTTATCGGTTTTGGCAAAGGCCAGCGCCAGCACTTCGTCGCTGCCTTCCTCCCAGATTTGCTCCGCCAGTTTCTCATCGTAGTGGGCGACTTCGAAAATCGCCTCGGCAATCTCCGGTGAGGTGTTACGTAAACTTGCCCATTCGCCGACGCGATGTGCTTTTGCTTCTTGAGTTGGCATAGTGCTCCTCCTGCAGAAGATTAGCCGTGCAGTTTAACGGCCAGTTTGGCGACATGTTCACCCTGATAGCGGGCGATGGCTAACTCTTCCTCGCTCGGCTGCCGCGAGCCGTCGCCGCCGGCGATGGTGGTTGCGCCATAAGGGGTACCGCCGCGTACCTGGGAGATATCGAATAGCTCCTGGGCGCCATAGCCGATCGGGACGATGATCATGCCGTGGTGGGCCAGCGTCGTCCAGGTCGAGGTAATGGTTTGTTCCTGGCCGCCGCCGGTACCGGTTGAGCTAAATACGCTGGCGATTTTGCCATACAGAGCGCCGGACGCCCACAGACCGCCGGTTTGATCGAGGAAAGTACGCATCTGACCGGACATGTTGCCGAAGCGCGTCGGGGTACCAAAGATGATGGCGTCATACTCTGCCAGCTCCTGCGGCGTGGCGACGGGCGCGTTTTGCGTTTTCCCGCCTGCTTTGGCGAATGCTTCAGCCTGCATGGTTTCCGGCACGCGCTTCACAACCACCTCAACGCCGTCCACCCGGTTCGCCCCATCGGCGACGGCGTGAGCCATGGTTTCAATGTGTCCATACATGGAATAATAAAGCACCAGAATTTTAGCCATTTCCATCACTCCTCGGTTGCATTATAAGCCAGCAAAATAGCTGGTACCTTTAAAGATAAAGCCTCCGCCGGAGAGTGCAAATCCAACGGGCATTTGTTTGATTTATAACAAAATGACAAAGCGTTATTTACTTTTCCTTGCACCGCGCGGCCTGAAAGGAAGTGAAGGAGGAAGCGTTGCGTCTGCTATTTTGACCGCTGCGGCGAGGATGTAGCATCAGGATACATTTTTGCTGACTATTTTTTCTTCGACAGCAGAGTCGGTTAGGAGCTGTTGGCGGCGCGAGGAAGCTTTTTTCGCCCAGCTTTGTTTCTGGATATTACATTCGCCGCCGTCAGCCGCAGTCATTCACTAACCTTATAGATACGCGGCAGGACAGCGGCGTCGCCGCTCCCGCGTAATGCACTATGATGTCTAACCTAATGGAGGTCAGTAATGGCAAACCATCGTGGCGGTTCCGGCAACTTTGCCGAAGACCGTGAAAGAGCATCAGAAGCAGGACGTAAAGGTGGCCAGCATAGCGGGGGGAATTTTAAAAATGACCCTCAGCGCGCCTCAGAGGCTGGCAAAAAAGGGGGTAAAAACAGTCATGGTAGTCGTGAAAGTTAACGCGCGACTCGCACTGTTCTCTTTGATGCGGTGTTAATCTCCCCGACCCAACCGCATCGCCCTCGCCGCCGGCATCTGCCGGCGGTTTTTTTATCTGTCGGTGGTTGCGCTCCCGCCGGGCGGATTGCACACTGGTCGCCCGTTAATCGTCATGGCTGTCTTATGTCTTCGTTAAAATTCTCCGTTAGCCGCCAGGAAGCGCTCCTTATCATGATCACCATGTTCTGGGGAGGCACGTTCCTTGCCGTACAGTACGCGGTGAGCCTTAGTGGGCCGCTGTTTTTTGTCGGTTTGCGTTTCGCGACCGCCGCGCTGGCGGTGGGCCTGCTTTCGCTGCGCACTCTGCGCGGTCTGACGTGGCTGGAGGTGAAGGCCGGGGTAGCGATTGGCGTGGCGATTGCGCTGGGGTATGGCCTGCAGACCTGGGGACTACAGACCATCTCCAGCAGTAAATCTGCCTTTATCACCGCGATGTATGTACCGCTGGTGCCGCTGCTGCAGTGGCTGTGCCTGGGACGTATGCCGGGGGTGATGTCCTGCGTGGGGATTGTGCTGGCCTTTATTGGTTTAATTCTGCTGGCCGGGCCGGAAAATAATCTGCTGGCGCTTGGCGTGGGGGAGATGATCACTCTGGCAAGCGCGGTGGCGATCGCGGCGGAGATTATCCTTATCAGCGCCTGGGCCGGAAAAGTCGATGTCCGCCGGGTGACGGTGGTGCAGCTGGCGACCGCGTCGCTGGTGGCTTTCGCCGCCATGAAGCCGGCGGGTGAATCGGTGCCGTCGTTGACGCTGGCCCTGCTCGGCGTCGCGCTGGGGCTGGGGATTTTCAGCGCGATCATTCAGGTGACCATGAACTGGGCGCAGCGCAGCGTCTCGCCGACGCGGGCCACCCTTATTTATACCGGTGAACCGGTATGGGCCGGTATTTTTGGCCGGCTGGCCGGTGAGCGTCTGCCGCTGCTGGCCCTGCTCGGCTGCGTTTTGATCCTCGCGGGGGTGCTCGTGAGCGAGCTGAAGTGGAAGCGCAAGTCGCCGCCGCAGGTTTCCACAAACGACGATGCGCAGCCGCTCACGGACCTGGCCGATCGCCGCGAGCCATAATATTTTCCTTCTGACCCGACAGCGGCGCTTATCCTGGCTGGTACTCGTCCGGCTCTGATTGTCTCCAGGCCCGGCAAGCGCAGCGCCGCCGGGCGATGGCATCAGGCACGGCGTCGCTTTTATGCCGGGTGGCGGCTGCGCCTTACCCGGCCTACGTTCGTACGACCTGCCGTTAATTTATTCACCTTTCTTGCTGAAACTGCCGGTGCTGACAGCCTCAAAATCGCTGAGACGTTCCCGGAAGGCCGTGGCAGTCTCCAGGCCCGCGCAAGCGCAGCGCCGCCGGGCGGTCAGGTTCCGTGCCCGTGGTGGTGCCGGATGGCGGCATAAATGCCTTATCCGGCCTACAGGATCACACCACCCAGGCCCACACCGCTCCCTGCGCCAACGCCGCGCTAATGTGGCTTACACCGGCGTTACCCTGGCCTCCTTCGCCTCGCGCGTCCCGCGATGAAGCAGCGCGTGCAGCAGGATCGCCCCGAAGGTGGCCGTGCCAATCCCGCCCAGCGTAAAGCCGCCCAGCGACAGCGCGAAATCGCCGGCGCCCAGCACCAGGGTCACCGACACCATGATCAAATTGCTGTTTTGACTCAGATCCACCCGGTTTTGCACCCAGATCCGCGCCCCGGCGACGGCAATTAAGCCAAATACCACGATCGAGGCGCCGCCGATCACCGGCCCGGGAATGGTGTGGATTAATGCGCCGAACTTCGGCGAGAAACCCAACAGCATGGCAATCAGCGCCGCGGCGACAAACACCAGCGTTGAGTAGACCTTGGTCACCGCCATGACGCCGATGTTCTCCGCATAGGTGGTGACCCCGCTGCCGCCCACCGAACCGGAGAGCATGGTCGCCAGCCCGTCGCCGACGAAGGCGCGCCCCATGTACGGGTCCATATTGCGCCCGGTCATCCCGGCGACGGCCTTCAGGTGCCCGAGGTTCTCGGCCACCAGGATCACCGCGACCGGCGCAATCAACATCATCGCCTGGCCGTTAAAGGATGGGGGGGTAAAGTGCGGCAGCCCGAACCACGCCGCCTGGGCGAGGGGGGAGAAGTCCAGCGGTTTGCCAAGGCCCAGGCCGTTAGCCAGCAGGGCGTACAGCGCGCAGGCGACGATCAGGCCGACCAGGATCAGCAGTCGCTGCAGCATCCCGCGGGTAAATACCGCCACTATGCCGATGCAGAGCACAGTTAACACCGCCATCCAGCTGTCGAAGGCGCTGGCGGAGACGCTGCGCACGGCAATCGGCGCCAGGTTCAGGCCGATAGCCATCACCACCGCACCGGTCACCACCGGCGGCATCAGGCGCTCGATCCAGCGGGTGCCGATCTTCATCACCACCAGACCAATCAGGGTGTAGACCAGCCCGCAGGCGATGATCCCGCCAAGGGCGACGCTCAGATGAGGGTTCAGCCCCTGGCCGTTAAAGCCGGTAATGGCGATCACCACCCCGACAAAAGCGGCGCTGGAGCCGAGATAGCTCGGCACCCGTCCGCCGGTGACGACAAAGAACAGCAGGGTGCCGACGCCCGACATCAGAATAGACAGGTTCGGGTCGAGCCCCATCAACAACGGCATCAGCACCGTCGCGCCGAACATCGCAACGGCGTGCTGCACGCCCATCACCAGCGTTTGCCCGGCCGACAAGCGTTCATCGGGGGCGACAACGCCGGATTCGGCGGCAGGAGAGGTCAGCTTCCAGCGAGGAAAATCGAAGAGTGCCATGATGATATCCCGGGTTAAAGGTTAACAAGCGGGTCGCATAAGCGTGTGATAGCCGCGGTCAAACCACATCAGTCCCCGGGGCTCCGGGTGACGGGTAATGGCCACGACGTGACAAAACAGAATGTCGTGCGTCCCGACGCTGACGCGCTGGTCGATGCGGCAGTCAAAGCTGACCAGAGCCGCCTCCAGCCGCGGACAGCCGGTGGCGCCGGTCTGCCAGTCGGCGGCGGCAAAACGCTCGTCCATTGCCGTTTTACCGCCAAACAGCGTCGACAGGGCCTCCTGTCCGGCCGCCAGGGTATTGACGCACAGCGTGTGGTGTTCGCTGAACACCGGCCACACCGAAGCCGAGCGGTTCAGGCAGACCAGCAGGGTCGGCGGCGTGTCGGTAACGCTGCAGACCGCGCTGGCGGTGAACCCCGCCCGGCCCGCCGGGCCATCGGTGGTAATAATGTTAACCGCGGCGCCGACGTGGGCCATGGCGTCACGGAAACTCGCTTTGTCCGTTAACTCCATCGTAAACTCCTTATGCCAGCAGGCAGGCTTCATCAAAGGACAGACGCGGCAGGCGGCCGTACAGCTTGCCGGGGTCGCCATAGCCGATGTTCACCAGCAGGTTGCTTTTCCAGCCGTTGTCGGCAAAAAATGCCGCGTCGACTTTTTCCCGGTCAAAACCGGACATTGGCCCGGTGTCGAGGCCCAGCGCCCGGCAGGCAAAAATCAGATACGCCGCCTGCAGGGAGCTGTTGCGAAACGCGGTCTCTTCCGCCAGCTGCGGGCTGGAGGTAAACCAGCTGCGGGCGTCACCGTGGGGAAACAGGGTCGGCAGCCGGTCGTAGAAGGCGCTATCCCACGCCACGATGGCGGTCACCGGCGCCTGCATGGTTTTCTGCAGATTGCCGCTGGAGAGCGTCGGGCGAAGTTTCTCTTTGCCTTCCGCGCTGCGCACGAACACGATGCGCGCTGGCGAACAGTTGGCGGAAGTCGGCCCCATTTTCATCAGGTCCCAGACGGCCTGCAGCTGCGCATCGCTCACCGGCTTATCCAGCCAGCCGTTGTGGGTCCGGGCCTGGGTAAACAGCGTCTCGCAGGCCGTGTGGTTTATCGCGTCGTTCATCGGGTCTCCCTGGCGACCGGCAGCATAGCGGACAGCCCGTCGCGTAAAATGGTATTAAAGGTATCGGCGTCGGTGACGTTACAGGCATGGCCGCCCCACGGCATTTCCACGAGCTGGCTGCCGGGGATCGCCGTCTGCAGCACGCGGGAGCAGGAGGCGGGGACCAGCAGGTCGTCAGCGGCGCTGATAATCAGCGTCTGGCAGGCGATGGCCGACGCACGGCGTGAAAAATCAGCCTGCTTCAGGGCCTGTAGCCGCTTCAGCAGATTCTCTTTGCCCTGAAAATGGCTGATGGCAAGCGCATCTTCCGCTTCGAGGCGCGGTAGGCGCGCGGCCATCCATTCCGCCGGGTAGAGAAATAGCGGCTGCGCTTCGACCCACGCCTGCGCGCCGCCGGCATGCAGCAGACGCTCGCGCACCTGGAAGCAGCGGCGGGTATGCGGCGACAGCGACAGCCAGCCGTTGACCAGCGCCAGGGCGCTCACCGCCTCGGGGCGATCGAGCGCCAGCTGCAGGCCAATCAGCGCCCCCAGGGCGTGGCCCACCAGCGCGAAGCGGGCGATCCCCGCCGCTTGCAGAGCGCTGAACAGCTCCCCGGCCATCGTCGCCAGGCTGTAGTCGGCGGGCAGCGGACCGGCGTTCTCCCCGGTCCCGTTATGGTCATAACTCACCAGCTGATACTGTTCCTCCAGCGCCGCGCGCTGCGCCAGCCAGTAGCCGCCGCCCCCGCCCAGACCGGCGCTGAGGACCACCACCGGCGCGCCGGGCCACGGAGCCGGAGCAATATTGAGCCTCATCATGTCGGGGTACCGATATGGGCGACGCTGGCGATTTCCACCAGCGCATCGGGCTTCACCAGTCCGCACTGAATGCAGAAGCGCGCCGGTTTATCGCCGGGGAAGAACTCGGCGTAGACCTCGTTAATCGCGGCGTAATTTGTCCAGTCGGTGATAAAGATGCTGTTGAAAGTCACATCCGCCATACTCCCGCCCGCCGTTTCGATAACGCTCCTGATGGTCTCCAGCACGTGGCGGGTTTGCGCCTTTGGGTCGCCGATGTGCACCACATTGTTTTGCTTATCAAACGGCAGGGTGCCCGAGACGTAGACCACCCCGTCGGCGAGCGTCCCCGGAACAAAGGGGGCAATCGGCGCGGTGGTGCCTGGCGGAATAATCACCTGTTTAGGCATAACGTTTCTCCTTGGCTAAAGCCAGCGGGGTGGCGGGGGACAGCGCGTGGCAGAAGCTCTCGACGTCGCTGACCCAGCCGAAAAAGGTTTCAATATTGAACAGCGCCGCCTGCTGGGCGAAGGCCGGGCCGGCCTGATGGGTGGCATCCTCCAGCACGATGCCGAAGTATTCGAGAAAGAAGCCATCGCGCAGCGTCGATTCGACGCAGACGTTGGTGGCGATCCCGGTGAACACCAGGTGGCGTATGCCGCGGCTGCGCAAAATGCTGTCGAGCGGGGTGTTAAAGAAGCCGCTGTAGCGCGGTTTCGGCAACACGATATCGCCTTCCTGCGGCGTCAGCTCGTCCACCAGCTGATAATCCCAGCCGCCTTTCGCCAGCAGCTTGCCCTGCAGCTCCGGACGCTGACGCATCGTTTTCAGCGCGTTGGATTTGTGATAGTTCGGCGAGCCCGGGCCGCCGGCTTCAACATACTGATCATCCCAGCCATTCTGGAACCAGATAATCAACATACCCGCGGCGCGAGCGGCGGCGACGGCGGTATTAATATTGTCGATAACCGGCCGGGTAGCGGAGACGTCAAAGCCGGCGAGATCCAGATAACCGCCCTGGCTGGCGTAGGCGTTCTGCATATCGACCACAATCAGCGCGCTCTGCTGCGGCGCGAAGGTCAGGGATTCCGGGCGAGCGGGAAGGGTAATCATCAGGCCACCTCACGGGTAACAGAAGCAATGTGGTTCCGGCAGCGCATCAGCGGCTGAATGCGTTCGCCAAAGGCGTCAATGCCGGCAAGAAAATCATCAAAGGTCAGCAGCACGCCGTCGGTGCCGGGCACGCTCGCTACTTCATCAAGCATACGGGCGACGCTGGCATACGATCCGACCAGGGTGCCCATGTTAATGTTGACCGCCGAGGTGGGGTCGGCCATCTGGCGCACGTTGGTATCACTGCCGGAGCGGGTATCTTTCTGACTCTGCTTGGTGAGCCACGCCAGCGCTTCTTCATCGGCGCCCGCTTTGTAATGTTCCCATTTGGCGCGCGCCGCCTCGTCGGTTTCGTCGGCGATCACCATGAACAGCACATAGGACCCCACGTCGCGGCCGGTTTTTTCCGCCGCCTGCATCATGCGTGCGGCGGTCGGGGCAAAGGCCGTTGGCGTGTTGACCCCTTTGCCAAAGCAAAAGTTGTAGTCCGCATGCTGGGCGGAGAAGGCCATCCCGGCATCGCTCTGCCCGGCGCAGATCACCTTCATCGGCTGCGACGGGCGCGGGCTGACCCGGCAGTCGTTCATGGTGAAGTAGTCACCTTTGAAATCGCTGCGCCCGGTGCCCCACAGGTCACGGAGCACCTGGACGTATTCGGTGAGATAGTCATAGCGGCTGGCGAAATAGTCATCTCCCGGCCACATGCCCATCTGGTCATATTCCGGTTTTTGCCAGCCGGTCACCAGATTGACGCCAAACCGGCCGCCGGAGATGGAGTCGATAGTGGAGGCCATCCGGGCGACAATCGCCGGCGGCAGCGTCAGGGTGGCGGCGGTGGCGTAGATCTGGATCTTCGAGGTCACCGCGGCCAGGCCGGCCATCAGGGTGAAGGACTCCAGGTTGTGATCCCAGAATTCAGTTTTCCCGCCGAAGCCGCGCAGTTTGATCATGGAGAGCGCGAAGTCGAAATGGTAGTGCTCGGCCTTCTGCACGATGGCCTTATTCAGTTCAAAGGTCGGCATATACTGCGGGGCATGGGTGGAGATCAGCCAGCCGTTGTTGCCAATGGGAACGAAAACACCAATTTTCATACCTACCTCTCTGCAGTCATGGAAGATGGGTTGCGATGGTGCGGCATCCTGCCTCTCCCTGGACCACCTCGCAGAAAAGGTAAAGCAAAGGCGATGCCAGTTTTATAAATGCTAATGTTATTAATGTGTTACTTTTGAGTTGCTAAAAAGGACGATAAAAAAGTGGACTGGATGGTCAAAATCAGTGCACGAAAAAACGGCAGTCATGCGCAATCAGGGTGCATGGGGTCGTGTCGGCGCAGGGCTTTTGCTATGCTGGTGGCGTCAACTGAAGGAGAGGATGTATGGCACAGGGCGCGGTGAAGAAAAGCGGCAAACGTTCACAAGCGGTCAGCGCCAAAAAGGAGGCCATCCTGGCCGCCGCGCTGGAGGCATTTTCGCAATTTGGTATTCACGGTACGCGGCTGGAGCAGGTGGCTGAGCGCGCCGGGGTATCGAAAACCAATCTGCTCTATTACTACCCTTCGAAAGAGGCGCTGTATGTGGCAGTCCTGCAGCAGATCCTCGCCATCTGGCTGGCGCCGCTGAAGGCCTTTCGTGAGGATATCAGCCCGCTGGTGGCGATCCGCGAATATATTCGCCTGAAGCTGGAGGTGTCCCGCGATCACCCCCAGGCCTCGAAGCTCTTCTGCCTCGAGATGCTGCAGGGGGCGCCGCTGCTGATGGGCGAACTGACCGGGGATCTGAAAGCGCTGGTCGACGAAAAATCGGCGATAGTCTCCGGCTGGATCGACCGCGGCAAGCTGGCGCCGGTCGATCCACAGCATTTAATCTTTATGATCTGGGCTACCACCCAGCATTACGCCGACTTCGCCACCCAGGTGGAGGCGGTCACCGGCGCCACGCTGCAGGATGCGGCCTTTTTTGAACAAACGGTCGATAATGTCCAGCGGATGATTATCGAAGGCATTCGCGTCCGTTAATTGGCGGGCGGCAGCGGGCAGCTTTGATCGCCATCCTCGCACTGTAGCAGCGAGGCGAGGAAAGACTCCCGCTCCACGCTCTTATCGGTCATGCACTGGCTGACCAGCATTGGCTGCATGCTGCCGCCTTCGGCGCCGGACGCGAGAAAGGCGCAGTCGGCGTCGCGGAGGGCGATCCATGCCTGCTGCGCCTGCTTCAGTAATGTTTGTTGTTTACCCACCGCCCGCTGCAGGGCCTGCTGCCAGGTGTCGTTCAGTTTTTTATCGGCCGCCTGATACTGCGCGGCCGCGCACTGATTCATTTCGGTTTGGGTGTTGGCGCTGCTGCACTCGTCCGCCAGCGCCGCGCCGCTGGCCAGCAGGGCCATCACGGCAAATAACGTGCGTTTCATTGTTCTGCTCCCATAATTAAGGCTCCCGTCCGGGAGCCTTAATTAAACACAGCTGACGTCGGCTGTCATTAGCTGATCGCAGCGCAGACTGATTGCCCGGATGGCGGCGCACCGCGCCTTATCCGGGCTACCCTTTGGCGGTGGTAGGTAGCCCCGGTAAGCGTAGCGCCACCGGGGAGCCCGTTTTAGCCGATGGTCATCAGGCTGGCGTTACCGCCTGCCGCCGCGGTGTTAACGCTCAGCGAACGCTCGATATACAGCCGCTCCAGCAGCAGATTGGTTTCGCCGCGGGCGAAGCCCTGCACGGAGACAATCGCCCCGTCGCGCGCCGCCACCTGCTCGCACAGCTCGCGCAGCTGGTCGGAATCGCCGTGGTAGATAACCGCGTCGAAGGCCTGGCCAGGCAACTGCTCCGCTTTGGCAAAGCGAATGCGCTCGCTGACCTCCCGCGGCAGTTTCTTCGCCAGATCGCGCTGCAGGGCGCTGTCCGGCCACAGTACTTCACAACCCACCGCCAGCACAGCCGCCAGCTGGATCAGCGCATCCTGTTCGTTATCCGCTACGCACAGCACGCGCTCGCGCGGCATCAGCGTCAGGGTGTTGCGCTCGCCGGTTGGCCCCGGCAGCAGGCGTTGGGTGCCGCTTTGCGCCTGCTCGCTGTACTGCTGGCACAGCGCCTGCAGCTCAGGACGGCCCGCGGCCCACTGCTGCAGCGCCTGCAGCGGTTTTTCCAGCAGCGTTTTCAGCTGGGCGTCCAGCGGACGCTCCGCATCCTGGCGGGCGAAGGTTACGCCAACCGCGTCCTGCGGACGGCTGGAGAGCAGACGGTACAGATACAGCGGACCGCCGGCTTTCGGACCGGTACCGGACAGCCCTTCGCCGCCGAACGGCTGAACGCCGACCACCGCGCCAACCATATTGCGGTTGACGTACAGGTTGCCCACCTTGGCGCTGCCGGTGACCTGGGCGATGGTTTCGTCGATACGGGTATGCACGCCGAGGGTCAGGCCGTAGCCAGAGGCGTTAATCTGCTCGACCAGTTTGTCCAGCTCGTTACGGTTATAGCGCACCACGTGCAGTACCGGGCCGAAGACCTCTTTTTTCAGCTCGTCGAAGCTGTCGAGCTCGATAAGCGTCGGCGGCACGAAGGTCCCGTGACGCCATTCGCGGGCGTCTTCGCTATTCTCGCGCACCGCCTGGTAGACGGTGCGGCCTTTGGCGCGCATCGCCTGAATATGGCGTTCGATATTCTCTTTCGCTTCCGCATCGATAACCGGACCGATATCGGTGGTCAGGCGCCCCGGATTGCCCATCCGGCACTCGCTCATGGCGCCGCGCAGCATGGTTAAGGTGTGATCGGCGACCTCTTCCTGCAGGCAAAGCACGCGCAGGGCGGAGCAGCGCTGACCAGCGCTGTCGAACGCGGAAGCCAGCACGTCGATCACTACCTGCTCGGTGAGCGCCGACGAATCGACGATCATCGCGTTCATCCCGCCGGTTTCGGCGATCAGCGGCGTCGGGCGGCCCTGGGGATCGAGGCGGCTGGCGATATTGCGCTGCAGCAGGGTGGCCACTTCGGTGGAGCCGGTGAACATCACGCCGCGTACGCGCTCATCGGTGGTTAGCGCGGCGCCCACGGTCTCCCCGCGACCCGGCAGCAGTTGAATAACGCCCGGCGGCACGCCGGCTTCCAGCAGAATCGCCACGCCCTGGGCGGCGATAAGCGGCGTCTGCTCGGCAGGTTTCGCCAGCACGCTGTTGCCGGCCGCCAGCGCGGCGGCAATCTGGCCGGTGAAGATCGCCAGCGGGAAGTTCCACGGGCTGATACAGACCACCGGACCCAGCGGGCGGTGAGTTTCATTATCGAAATCGTCGCGCACCTGGCCGGCGTAATAGTGCAGGAAGTCAACGGCTTCGCGCACTTCAGCGATGGCGTTGCTGAAGGTTTTACCCGCCTCGCGCACCAGGATCCCCATCAGGGTCGGCATTTGGCTTTCCATCAGCACCGCGGCGCGCTCAAGAATGGCGGCGCGCTCCTGCGGCGGAGTGGCGAACCAGATCGGCGCATTGTTGATAGCGCTGGTCAGCGCCTGCTGCACTTCAGCGTCGCTGGCTTCGCGGACGTAGCCGACGATATCTTTCGGCTCTGCCGGGTTAACCACCGGCTGCATTTCGCCTTCGGCCACCGGCTGCTCCAGCATCGGCAATGCCTGCCATTTATGCAGCGCGCTGTTGAGCAGGGAAGAGGAGAGGGAGGCCAGACGGTGCTCGTTCGCCAGATCGAGACCGGCGGAGTTGCTCCGGCCGCTGCCGTAGAGATCGCGCGGCAGCGGGATTTTCGGATGCGGCAGGCCGGCCTGGCCTTCCTGCTGCGCCAGTTTTTCTACCGCGCTGACCGGGTCGGCCACCAGCTCGTCCAGCGGCAGGGTATTGTCCGCGATACGGTTGACGAAAGAGGTATTGGCGCCGTTCTCCAGCAGACGACGCACCAGATACGCCAGCAGCGTCTCGTGGGTGCCCACCGGGGCGTAGATCCGGCACGGCCGATTCAGTTTGCCGTCGGCGACCTTGCCCACCACCTGCTCGTACAGCGGTTCGCCCATGCCGTGCAGGCACTGGAACTCATACTGGCCCGGGTAGTAGTTCTGGCCCGCCAGCTGGTAGATAGCCGCCAGAGTATGGGCGTTATGGGTGGCGAACTGCGGGTAAATCAGGTTCGGCACCGCCAGCAGCTTCTTCGCGCAGGCGAGGTAGGAGACATCGGTGTAAACCTTGCGGGTGTATACCGGATAGCCTTCGAGACCTTCCATCTGCGCGCGTTTAATTTCGCTATCCCAGTAGGCGCCTTTCACCAGACGGATCATCAGGCGACGGCGGCTGCGGGTGGCGAGGTCAATCAGGTAATCAATGACAAACGGACAGCGCTTCTGGTAGGCCTGAATCACGAAGCCAATCCCGTTCCAGCCGGCCAGTTCCGGCTCGAAGCACAGTTTTTCCAGCAGGTCGAGGGAGATCTCCAGACGATCTGCCTCTTCGGCGTCAATATTGATGCCGATGTCATACTGGCGCGCCAGCAGGGTCAGCGATTTCAGCCGCGGGTAAAGCTCTTCCATCACCCGGTCATACTGCGCGCGGCTGTAGCGCGGGTGCAGCGCGGAGAGCTTAATGGAGATACCCGGACCTTCATAAATGCCGCGGCCGTTGGAGGCTTTGCCGATGGCATGAATCGCCTGCTGATAAGAGACCATATAGGCCTGGGCGTCAGCGGCGGTCAGGGCGGCTTCGCCGAGCATATCGTAGGAGTAGCGGAACCCTTTTTCTTCCAGCTTGCGGGCGTTGGCCAGCGCTTCGGCGATGGTTTCCCCGGTGACGAACTGCTCGCCCATCAGGCGCATCGCCATATCCACGCCTTTGCGGATCAGCGGTTCGCCGCTCTTGCCGATGATGCGGTTCAGGGAGCGGGAGAGGCTGGTCTCGTTATGGGTCGACACCAGTTTTCCGGTGAACAGCAGCCCCCAGGTGGCGGCGTTGACGAACAGCGACGGGCTGCGGCCGATGTGCGACTGCCAGTTGCCGTTGCTGATTTTGTCGCGGATCAGCGCATCGCGGGTGGCTTTATCCGGAATACGCAGCAGGGCTTCCGCCAGGCACATCAGCGCCACCCCTTCCTGTGAAGAGAGGGAGAACTCCTGCAGCAGGCTCTGCACCATGCCGGCGCGGCCGCTGGCGGTTTTCTGGTTGCGCAGTTTTTCCGCCAGCTGATACGCCAGCTTGTGCGCCTGTTCGCCCAGCGGCTGCGGCAGACGGGCCTGCTCCAGCAGCATCGGTACCGCGTCGGTTTCCGGACGTCGCCAGGCGGCGGTGATCGCCGCGCGGCTCACCGACTGCGGCAGGATCTGCTCGGCGAATTCGAGGAACGGCTGATAGGGCTCTTCCGTTGGTACGCTGGCGTCATCGCTTTCGTTGGCGGCCCCGGAGAGCAGGGCCGGCAGCTCAGGCAGCGTCTCGTCGTTCTCCAGTTTTTCCAGATAATTAAAGATGGCCTGCTTAATCAGCCAGTGCGGCGTGCGGTCAATACGGCTCGCGGCGGATTTAATGCGCTCGCGGGTTGCGTCGTCAAGCTTAACACCCATGGTGGTGGTGCCCATGCTCAAAACTCCTGTCATTTATCGTTAGGCTTATGCGGTTGCATGAAAATATCCACTATGTTGCAACTTTGTGCAACCTTGTTAATTGTGGCTTGTGACGGAAGCCGTGAAATGGCTAATTTGTTAAAAATAACCCCTAAAATAGCAGAAATTTAACCCCGGGCTCATAGGGTATTTGTATGCGTGAGTTAACACTTTTGTTTGGTGCAACCTTTAAAAACGTGAGAGAGTGCAACCTCTAACAAATTGACGTTTTGCGCCGTCGGTTTTTCGTGTAAATGCTGTGTTAAATCGTTTGTGAAAAACCGAAGCTTCCGTCAGGATACGGTCGCCCAATTAAACAATGCGCCATTACCCCGTTCCGGTAGTGGAAAAAAACGACGAAGTTGGACGCTGTCGATAAAAATTCTGGAGACTTTGCATGGCTATTAGCACACCGATGCTGGTGACATTTATTGTTTATATTTTTGGTATGGTATTGATAGGGTTTATTGCCTGGCGTTCGACCAAAAACTTCGATGATTATATTCTCGGGGGAAGGAGTCTGGGGCCATTTGTGACCGCGCTTTCCGCAGGGGCGTCGGATATGAGCGGCTGGCTGCTGATGGGCCTGCCAGGGGCGATTTTTCTCTCCGGGATTTCCGAAAGCTGGATCGCCATTGGCTTAACGCTGGGGGCGTGGATTAACTGGAAGCTGGTGGCCGGTCGCCTGCGCGTGCATACCGAGGTGAATAATAACGCCCTGACGCTGCCCGATTATTTTACCGGCCGTTTTGAAGATAAAAGCCGGGTGCTGAGAATTATTTCGGCGCTGGTTATTCTGCTGTTCTTTACCATCTATTGCGCTTCAGGAATTGTCGCGGGGGCGCGTCTGTTTGAAAGCACCTTCGGCATGAGTTATGAAACCGCACTGTGGGCCGGGGCGGCGGCGACGATTATCTATACCTTCGTCGGCGGCTTCCTGGCGGTGAGTTGGACCGATACCGTGCAGGCCAGCCTGATGATTTTCGCGCTGATCCTCACCCCGGTGATCGTGATTATTTCCGTCGGCGGCTTTGGCGATTCGCTGGAAGTGATTAAGCAGAAGAGCATCGAAAATATCGACATGCTGAAAGGGCTGAACTTCGTGGCGATTATCTCGCTGATGGGCTGGGGGCTGGGTTATTTCGGTCAGCCGCATATTCTGGCGCGCTTTATGGCGGCGGATTCGCACCACAGCATCGTTCACGCACGTCGCATTAGTATGACCTGGATGATCCTCTGCCTCGGCGGGGCGGTGGCCGTCGGCTTCTTTGGCATCGCCTACTTCAATAACAACCCGAGCCTGGCGGGCGCGGTTAACCAGAACGCCGAGCGCGTGTTTATCGAACTGGCGCAAATCCTGTTTAACCCGTGGATTGCCGGGATCCTGCTGTCGGCGATTCTGGCGGCGGTGATGTCCACCCTGAGCTGTCAGCTGCTGGTCTGCTCGAGCGCAATTACCGAAGACCTGTATAAAGCCTTCCTGCGTAAAAACGCCGGTCAGAAAGAGCTGGTGTGGGTGGGCCGTATGATGGTGCTGGTGGTTGCTCTGGTGGCCATTGCCCTGGCGGCCAATCCGGAAAACCGCGTGCTGGGTCTGGTGAGCTACGCCTGGGCTGGCTTCGGCGCCGCCTTTGGCCCGGTGGTCCTGTTCTCGGTAATGTGGTCGCGCATGACCCGTAACGGCGCGCTGGCCGGGATGGTGATTGGCGCCCTGACCGTGATCGTCTGGAAGCAGTTTGGCTGGCTGAGCCTGTATGAAATCATTCCGGGCTTTGTCTTCGGCAGCATCGGGATTGTGGTCTTTAGCCTGCTGGATAAAGCGCCGTCGGCCAGCATGCAGCAGCGCTTTGCCGAAGCGGATGCCCACTACCATACGCCGCCGCCGGTACGCGCCACGGCTGAGTAAGATCATCTAATGCTCACGAGCCCGCCGCTGGCGGGCTTTTTATTGCCTGGTGCCGTGCCGGAATATTATAACCCTTGCTAATTATCTGAAAATCCGCTGATATTTCCTGACTAATAACAATGAGGATAGCAAAGATGACGTTCAGACAGGGTGCAATGGCGCTGGTGCTGGCAGGGTTACTCAGCGGCTGCGTGGCGGGTGGAAGTTCATCGACCAGCGCGCCGAAGCCCGGCGTCTGCCCGGCGGATAAGTCCATGGTGCAAACCACGCTTTACTTCGGTCTGAGCCGCCCGGCGGGGAAAGACATCACCGCTGAAGAGTGGCAACAGTTTGTCGACCGTGACGTCACGCCGCGCTTTCGCGACGGGCTGACGGTGTTTGATGCCCACGGCCAGTGGCTTGGCCAGAATGGTCAGGTGGTGCGGGAGCAGAGCAAGGCGCTGATGGTGATCCATGGGCATGACGCGCAGAGCGAGGCGGGTATTGAGGCTCTGCGCCAGGGCTATAAATCACGCTTCGCGCAGGAGTCGGTGATGCGTGTCGACCAGCCGGTCTGCGTGCAGTTCTGAGTAAACGGCGGGGGCAGCCCCGCCGTTTGTTTTACAGCACCAGCCCGGCGAAGCTGGCGGAAAGCAGGCTTACCAGCGTGGCGCTATACACCAGCCGCAGGCCGAAGCGGGAGACGATATTGCCCTGCGGTTCATTCAGGCCTTTGATCGCCCCGGCGATAATGCCGATCGAGGCAAAGTTGGCAAACGACACCAGGAATACCGAGAGAATGCCGAGCCCGCGAGGGGTCATGCTGGCGGCAATCTTTTGCAGCTCAATCATCGCCACAAATTCGTTAGCGACCAGTTTGGTGGCCATGATGCTGCCGGCGTTTAGCGCATCGCTCAGCGGGATGCCGATAAGCCACGCCAGCGGATAAAAGACGTAGCCGAGGATCTGCTGGAAGCTGAGACCAAACAGGGTGGCGAACAGCGCGTTAATGGCGCTGATCAGGGCGATAAAACCGATCAGCATCGCCAGAATAATCATTGCCACTTTAAAGCCGGCCAGAATATATTCCCCGAGCATTTCAAAGAAACTCTGCGATTCATGCAGCTTCTCGAGTTTTATTTCCTGCTCGCTGCCCGGCCGCGTCGGGTTAATTACCGACAGCACGATAAAGGTGCTGAACATATTGAGGATCAGCGCTGCGACGACATATTTGGCGTCCAGCATGGTCATATAGGCGCCGACAATCGACAGCGATACGGTCGACATGGCCGTCGCCGCCATAGTGAACAGTCGCCGTGAGGAGAGGTCGCCCAGTACGCCCTTGTAGGCAATGAAGTTCTCCGACTGGCCGAGGATCAGCGAGCTGATGGCGTTGAAAGATTCCAGCTTACCCATGCCGTTTACTTTCGACAGCAGGGTGCCAATCACGCGAATAAAAATCGGCAGGATCCGCCAGTGCTGGAAAATACCAATCAGCGCGGAAATAAACACAATCGGACACAGGACGCCCAGGAAAATAAAGGCTAAGCCTTTTTCGCTCATGCCGCCAAAGACGAAATTGGTCCCTTCGGCGGCAAAGCCTAACAGCGAAGCAAAAAAGCCGGAAATATTTTTTACCAGCCACAGGCCGCTTTCGGCGTGCAGGAAAAAGAAAGCGAGCGCTATTTCGATAATAATCAACTGGAGAATATAACGAATACGAATTTTTTGTCTGTCGTAGCTGACAAGCCAGGCCAGGGCGAGGATCACCGCCAGCGCCAGCAGGAAATGAAAAAATGCAGTCATGTTGTTCTTTTCGCAAGTCAATAAGGCCGCCATTTAGCCATAGCCGCTACGGCGGGTAAATATCTGGCGTAAAAAATCCTTTGCTTATTCTTTCCCTTCATAACAGGCGAATATTTTCATAAGTCATTATTTGTCAGCGATTTATTTACAACTGATCATCATTCTCTGCACATTTCGCTTGTGTTTCTGAGCATTGTAATGATAATCACTATCATAAATATTACCTGTTTTTGCATTCGTTGACGGTGCTTTACATTTAAGGGTATTGGCATGTTTGTCCCATTTCTCATTATGTTACGCGAAGGCCTGGAGGCGGCGCTGATTGTCAGCCTGATCGCCAGCTATCTGAAACGCACCCAGCGCGGCAACTGGATTGGCGTGATGTGGATTGGCGTGATCCTCGCGGCGGCGCTATGTCTTGGCTTAGGCATCTTTATCAACGAAACCACCGGTGAATTTCCTCAGCGTGAACAGGAACTGTTCGAAGGGATCGTCGCGGTCATTGCGGTGGTGATCCTGACGTGGATGGTCTTCTGGATGCGCAATGTCTCACGCAACGTCAAGCAGCAGCTGGAGCAGGCCGTGGACAAGGCGCTGCAGCGCGGTAATCACCACGGCTGGGCGCTGGTGATGATGGTCTTTTTCGCGGTCGCCCGTGAGGGGCTGGAGTCGGTCTTCTTTCTGCTGGCGGCCTTCCAGCAGGATGTCGGCATCTGGCCGCCGCTGGGGGCGCTGCTGGGTCTGGCCACCGCTATCGTGCTGGGCTTCCTGATCTACTGGGGCGGTATCCGCCTTAACCTTGGCGTGTTCTTCAAATGGACCAGCCTGTTTATTCTGCTGGTGGCCGCTGGCCTGGCCGCGGGGGCGATCCGCGCCTTCCACGAGGCGGGCCTGTGGAACCTGTTCCAGGATACCGCCTTCGATCTGAGCAACGTGCTGTCGACGCATACGCTGTTCGGCACGCTGCTGGAAGGGATCTTCGGTTATCAGGAGACGCCGAGCGTCAGCGAAGTGGCTGTCTATCTGCTTTATCTGATCCCGGCGCTGGTGCTGTTTGCCCTGCCGCCGCGGAATAATACCACTGCCTCGCGGGCTGCCTGACCGGGCGCTGCGAGCTTATAAGCGACACTCTACTTACCGAAAGGGATGATCATGATGATTCATTTTCGCCGTAATGCGCTGCGGGTGACCGTGGCCGCGCTGCTCAGCTCTGCATTCGGTGCTCAGGCTGCGGATATCCCGCAGGTCAAAGTCACCGTCAACGACAAGCAGTGCGAGCCGATGCAGGTGACCGTTAACGCGGGTAAAACCCAGTTTATTATTCAGAACCACAGCCAGAAAGCGCTGGAGTGGGAGATTCTGAAAGGGGTGATGGTGGTGGAAGAGCGCGAAAACATCGCGCCGGGCTTTACTCAGAAGCTCACCGCGAACCTGCAGCCGGGCGAATATGACATGACCTGTGGCCTGCTCACCAACCCGAAAGGCAAACTGATCGTCACCGGCGCCGCCACCAAAGACGCGGCGAAAGCGGATGCGGTGCTGAGCCTCGGCGACGCGATAACCGCCTATAAAGCCTATGTGACGGCGGAAACCGCGCAGCTGGTTAGCGGCACCAAAGCCTTTACCGACGCGGTGAAAGCCGGCGATATCGAAAAAGCGAAAGCGCTGTACGCCCCGACGCGTCAGCATTACGAGCGCATCGAGCCCATTGCCGAGCTGTTCTCTGACCTTGACGGCAGCATCGACGCCCGCGAAGACGACTTCGAGAAAAAAGCGGAAGATCCGAAATTTACCGGTTTCCACCGTCTGGAAAAAGCGCTGTTTGGCGATAACAGCGTCAAGGGGATGGAAAAATATGCCGATCAGCTGAACAGCGATGTGCTGGAGCTGCAAAAGCGTATCAGCGAGCTGGCGTTCCCGCCGTCAAAAGTCGTGGGCGGCGCGGCAGGATTAATTGAGGAAGTCGCGGCCAGCAAGATCAGCGGTGAAGAAGATCGCTACAGCCATACCGATCTGTGGGACTTCCAGGCCAACATTGACGGCGCGCAGAAAATTGTCGACCTGCTGCGCCCGCAGCTGCAAAAAGAGAACAGCGCGCTGCTGGCGAAAGTGGACGCCAACTTTAAGAAAGTGGACAGCATCCTCAGCAAATATCGCACCAAAGACGGTTTCGAGACCTACGATAAGCTGACCACCGCCGACCGTAATGCGCTGAAAGGGCCGATCACCACCCTGGCGGAAGATCTGGCTCAGCTGCGCGGGATCCTGGGGCTGGACTAAGTCGATGGCACAGCAGAAACCCCACGACGTGAACGAGCCGTCACGTCGTCGCTTACTGAAAGGGATCGGCGCGCTTGGCGGCGCGCTGGCCATCACCGGCGGCTGCCCGGTAGCGCATGCGGCAAAAGCGGAAAGTTCCCCGGGGACGCTCACACCCGACGCGCGCCAGGAAAAGCAGCCATTCTATGGCCGGCATCAGGCGGGCATTCTGACGCCGCAGCAGACTTCGATGATGCTGGTGGCCTTCGATGTGCTGGCGGCTGATAAAGCCGACCTCGAGCGGCTGTTTCGACTGCTGACCCAGCGTATCGCCTTTTTAACCCAGGGCGGCCCGGCGCCGGACACGCCGAATCCGCGGCTGCCGCCGATGGATTCCGGCATCCTGGGGCCGTGGATTGCACCAGATAATCTGACCATCACCGTCTCGGTCGGCCATTCGCTATTTGATGAGCGCTTTGGCCTGGCGGATAAAGCACCGAAAAAGCTGCAGCCGATGACCCGCTTCCCCAACGATTCGCTGGATGCCGCGCTGTGCCATGGCGACCTGCTGCTGCAGATCTGCGCCAATACTCAGGATACGGTGATCCACGCCCTGCGTGATGTCATCAAACATACGCCGGATCTGCTGAGCGTGCGCTGGAAGCGGGAAGGGTTTATCTCCGACAGCGCGGCGCGCAGCAAAGGCAAAGAGACCCCCATCAACCTGTTGGGGTTTAAGGACGGCACCGCTAACCCGGCGAGCCACGACAGCGCGTTGATGGATAAGGTAGTGTGGGTGACAGCCGATCAGGACGAGCCGGCCTGGACCGTGGGCGGCAGCTATCAGGCGGCGCGAATTATCCAGTTTCACGTGGAGTTCTGGGATCGGACGCCGCTCAAGGAGCAGCAGACGATCTTTGGTCGCGACAAGCACACCGGTGCGCCGCTGGGGATGAAAAACGAACACGATACCCCGGATTACAGTAAAGATCCTAACGGCGAAGTCATTGCGCTGGATAGCCATATTCGTCTGGCCAATCCCCGCACGCCGGAAACCCAGTCCAGCCTGATGATGCGCCGCGGCTACAGCTATTCGCTGGGGGTTACTAACGCCGGACAGCTGGATATGGGGCTGTTATTCGTTTGCTATCAGCACGATCTGGAAAAGGGTTTTCTGACGGTGCAGAAACGGCTTAACGGCGAGGCGCTGGAGGAGTATGTCAAACCGATCGGCGGGGGCTACTTCTTTGTTTTACCCGGCGTAGTTGATGAAAAACACTATCTGGGAGAGTCGCTGCTGCAGGCCTGATACCGACCCTGCCCGTAAGGGCAGGGCGTTTTCTGCTGTTTTTCTCATTTTTCTTATATTTCCTGCCATGTGTTATATTTCTGTAATACAAATGACCGATAGTCTCCTACACTTGCTTAAGAACTATTTGTTGCGTCATTGTGAAAAATAAGTTGCATTAAGAATCTTTTTTGATGTACTTATTACATACGCGGTAGTTCCCGGCAGTGTGACGTTTCACTATGGAGATCGCGAATGGTAAGGTCCCGTACCGGACAACGTAAAACCTCAGACCGTACTCTTCAGCACGGAAGCCCCGCTTCCGGCAGCGATTTTCTTACTCTTTCTCTCTCCGCTTCGCATTATTACAACCTTGGCAGGGTACGCGGTGCGCGTAGCCGCGACTCGTTGTCAGTTCTACCGGCAAGCAATGGCTTACAAGGAAGCCAAACCTCAATCGTTCGTGCGCATAGTCGCGTCGATGTTGACGCGTGTGATGTAAACCAACAACGCAAGGTGCTATCCATGGGAAGACAAAAAGCAGTGATCAAAGCTCGTCGTGAAGCAAAACGTGTGCTGAGACGGGATTCACGCAGCCATAAGCAGCGTGAAGAAGAATCGGTCACATCGCTTGTGCAAATGAGTGGCGTAGAAGCAATTGGCATGGCGCGGGACAGCCGTGATACTTCCCCAATTGAGGCGCGCAATGAGGCTCAGGCGCATTATTTGAATGCCATCGACAATAAGCAGCTGATTTTCGCTACCGGCGAAGCTGGATGCGGCAAGACCTGGATCAGTGCGGCGAAGGCAGCTGAAGCCCTGATCCATAAGGATGTGGACAGAATTATTGTTACCCGTCCCGTTCTGCAGGCCGACGAAGATCTCGGCTTCTTACCGGGAGATATCGCCGAGAAGTTCGCTCCCTATTTCCGACCGGTTTACGATGTGCTGGTGAAAAGGCTGGGGGCTTCCTTTATGCAGTACTGCCTGCGTCCGGAAATCGGCAAGGTGGAAATCGCGCCGTTCGCCTATATGCGCGGACGTACCTTTGAAAATGCGGTGGTGATTCTGGACGAGGCCCAGAACGTGACCGCAGCGCAAATGAAGATGTTTTTAACCCGCCTCGGGGAGAACGTGACGGTCATCGTCAATGGCGATATCACCCAGTGCGACTTGCCCTCTGGCGTGAGATCTGGCCTGAGCGATGCGCTGGCGCGTTTTGAGGAAGACGAGATGATCGGCATTGTGCGTTTCACCACCGATGACTGCGTGCGCTCGGCTCTCTGCCAGCGGACGCTGAAAGCCTATTATTAATCGTCATACTGTGAGCAAGGCCCGGGCTAGCCCGGGCTTTGTTGTTTTTGGGCATCCTCCCGGCGGCGCTGCGCTTAGCCGGGCTACCTGGCGGGTACGGTCTGGTAGCCCGGGAGAGGCATTGCTGCCGACCCCGGGGATGTCTGCGGTGCCACATGCGAAAAAAAGCCCGTACATGCGTACGAGCTCTTCTTAAAATATGGCGGTGAGGGGGGATTGACTCGCTTCCCGGCGGTACTGCGCGTGGCCGGACTACCTGGCGGGTAGGGTCTGGTAGCCCGGGAGAGGCATTGCTGCCGACCCCGGGGATGCCTGCGGTGCCACATGCGAAAAAAAAGCCCGTACTTGCGTACGAGCTCTTCTTAAAATATGGCGGTGAGGGGGGGATTGACTCGCTTCGCTCGCCCCTGCGGGGCAGCCCGCTCGCAGGCTCGCAGTCTGTCCAACTGGCTGCGCCAGTTGTCGAACCCCGGTCGGGGGTTCTCATCCCCCCCTGCGGAGAATATAAAAGAAAAGAGCCCGTACTTGCGTACAGGCTCTCATCTCGAATATGGCGGTGAGGGGGGGATTCGAACCCCCGATACGTTGCCGTATACACACTTTCCAGGCGTGCTCCTTCAGCCACTCGGACACCTCACCATATTGTCTTGCTGCTCACCTTGGGTGGGCAACGGGGCGCTACTATAGGGAGTTGCGTTAAAACGGTCAAGCATATTTTCTTCTTTCTTTGCCGTTCGCTCACGCAATGAACAATGCCCCGCTGCGGCTCAGCGGGGCGGGCGTTTTAGCGCTGGGAATCCAGCTGTTCGTTATTCTTCACGACGTCCTGCGCTTTGCTGTAGCTTTCGATCAGCAGCTGGTAGGCCGGGAAGACTTTGGTGTACACCTCCGCCCATTCTGCGGCGTCCGGGCGATTCCAGGTGCGCTGCAGCTCAGAGGCGACGGCGGCGGTATCCATTGGCACTACGCCGGCCTGTACCACGCGAGCCAGGGTGATCTCCTGCGCCATTTTGCTGTAGGTGCCGGAAGCGTCAATCACGGCAAACACTTTATAACCGTCGGCGACAGCGGCGATAGCCGGGAAGGCCATGCAGACGCTGGTGATGGTCCCGGCGATAATCAGCGTTTTACGACCGGTCGCTTTCACCGCGGCGACGAATTCCGGGTTATCCCAGGCGTTAATCTCACCTTTACGGGCGATGTATTTCGCATGCGGCGCGTTTTCATGAATCTCCGGGATCAGCGGACCGTTCGGCCCCTGCGGCACGGAGGCGGTCGTGATCACCGGGATCCCGGCAAGCGACGCCATCTTGGCCAGCGCGGCGGCGCGGGCGCGCAGCTCTGGCATCGGCATATCGCCGACGGTCTGGAACAGACCGCTCTGATGGTCAATCAACAGCATTGCGGTATCGTTAACATCAATCACCGGACGAGCACCGTTAAAGTTAGCGGGAGTAGACATAGTATTCACCTCAATCAGTTAGATTTGGCCAAAGCGGCCGCTGTTAAAATCGCGTACAGCTTCTGCGATCTGCGTTTTGTTATTCATGACAAACGGGCCATAGCCCACAATCGGCTCCTGTAGCGGTTCTCCGGCCATCAGCAGAACTTTTGCCGGGGCGGTCGCCTCCAGATGCACTGCGTCACCTGCCTGGCTCAGGACGGCCAGCTGGCCTTCGCGAGCAGATTCGGAACCGTTAATGATCACTTCCCCTTCCAGCACCACCAGCGCGGTACTCCAGCCCTCCGGTTGGCGCAGCGTGAGGTCGTGCCCCTGATTCAGCTGCAGATCCCACACGTTAAGCGGTGACAAGGTATGGGCCGGGCCGCTGACGTCGTCATACTGGCCGGCAATAACCCGAACCTGTCCGGCGCCGTTCGCCAGCGCCACGGTGGGGATCGTCCCGGCGGTAATACTCTGGTAGCCGGGGGCCGCCATTTTGTCTTTCGCGGGCAGGTTGACCCACAGCTGGATCATCTTCAGCTCGCCGCCGCTGCGGGTGAAGGCCTCCGAGTGGAACTCTTCGTGCAGGATCCCGGCGCCCGCCGTCATCCACTGCACGTCGCCTGGACCAATCACCCCGCCGCGTCCGGTGGAGTCACGATGCTCTACTTCACCGGCGTAGACGATGGTGACGGTTTCAAATCCGCGATGCGGATGCTCACCGACGCCGCGTTTTTCGCTGCCCGCCGGGAAGGTGTACGGCCCGGCATAGTCGAGCAGTAAGAAGGGGCTCAGCTGCTGGCCGTGCGTCTGATAGGAAAACATCGAGCGAACCGGGAAGCCGTCGCCTACCCAATGCTGCGCAGGCGCGGTGTAGACTCCTGTGATCTGTTTCATGGCTTTCTCCTGTGTATCGGTATCTGATGTAAATAAGCATATATCCGGGACGACGTATGCGGTAGTGAGCAAAAATGACCTATACTGTTCCAAAAATGGAACAATGGAGGAAGGATGCAGGATCTCAATGACTTCGCCTGGTTTGTCCAGGTGGTAGACCATGGCGGTTTCGCCGCGGCGGGGCGAGCGCTTGACCAGCCGAAATCCAAACTCAGCCGCCGCATTGCGCAACTCGAGGAGCGGTTGGGCGTGCGTTTGATTCAGCGAACCACCCGTCAGTTCGCGGTCACCGAGGTCGGGCAGACCTTTTATCAGCATTGCAAAGCGATGCTGATTGAGGCCGAGGCGGCGCAGCAGGCGGTCGAGACGCTGCGCGCCGAGCCGCGCGGTAGCGTCAGGATCACCTGTCCGGTCACCTTGCTGCATGTCCATATCGGACCGATGCTGGCGCGATTTATGGCGCGCTATCCTGGGGTAACGCTGCATCTTGAGGCGACCAACCGCCGGGTGGATGTGGTCGGGGAGGGCATTGATGTGGCGATCCGCGTCCGTCCCCGGCCCATCGAGGATAGCGACCTGGTGATGCGCGTGCTGGCGGACCGCGGGCACCGACTGGTGGCCAGCCCGGATCTCATTTCCCGGCTCGGACGTCCGCAGGCGCCGTCCGAACTGAGCACCTGGCCGGGGCTCAGCCTGGGTGCGAACAAGCATCAGCATAAATGGCAGCTCACCGGGCCCGGGGGAGCGAGAGCGGAAGTGTATTTCACGCCGCGAATGGTGACCACCGATATGCTGGCGCTGCGCGAGGCGGCGATGGCCGGCGTAGGCGTGGTGCAGCTTCCTTTATTAATGGTGCGCGATCAGCTGGCGTCAGGTGAATTAGAGGTGGTTCTGGACGAGTGGCAGCCGCGGCGGGAAGTGATCCATGCGGTATTTGCCTCACGGCGCGGGCTGCTGCCCTCCGTCAGGGCGCTGGTGGACTACCTCAGCGAAGAGTATCAGCGGATGGAGGAAGATTGATGGGTAGGCAGAGGTTTTTTGCCGGAACTCATATGTGAAAAGCGTCCGTACTTTTTCACGCACTCTTCGCAATCGCGTAGGCTCGTGAAAGATTGCTCACTGTGTGAGTCGTTTGCCGCTTGAGAGCGTTGGCTGTTATAAGCAACCTCTGGTTTTTTCGATACATCGTTTTACTATGACCGTCTGGTATTATTTAAGCAATTTTGCCATAACGTCAAAAAACATTGGCAGATCATCCTTGAATGAGAAGGTCGTGTTTATTGCCTGACGAGCGATTAAACCGTCAATAAGGGCAAAAATAATGATCGTGATTTCTTCAAGGTTAATATCACGGCGAAACTCTCCGGCAGCGATACCCTCCTGGATGAGCCGCGCGAAGCTTTTCCGCATGATGTCATCACTGGAGATATACGTTTTTCGCAGTTCTGGATTACGCGCAGACTCAGCCATAATTTCAACCCAAAGTTGATGCGTGATAGGGTAACCGATCTCGCTAATACAGGACGTGACTTGTGCACAAAGGCGATCAAAATAAGAGCCTGCATAGGTCGCATTATGGGCAGTCAGCGCGGAGTTCTGTTCTTCCAGTACAATAGCCTTAACAAGCTCATCCTTACTTTTGAAATACGTATACATTGCTCCTTGACTAATTCCTGCCCGGGTAGAGATTTCACGTACGCTTGTCGCACTAAAGCCTTTTTCCGCAAAGCAGGCAGCAGCAGCCGTAATCAACTTATGGTAGGTTTCGGTTTTTTTTAACATATCGGCATCTTGGTAAATTCGGTGTCCAGACTTTAACGCGCTTTTATGCAAGGAGCCAGAGCTATACTCTGTCGTCTGGCTCCTGGATTTCGTCTTACTTTAGAAGGGGTAATTCACTGAGCATGTTCTTGAGATTCAGCATGTCCCAGGGCAAATGTTCAGCGATTGTCAGGCCAACGGGGACTGCTTTTGTCGTCGCTGCCGCTATCAGATTGAGTACATCCTCAATCGTCAGTTTGCCTTCAGCAACGTCGCCAAAATCGTGTTTTCCGCGCCCCGGTTTTGCAAAAAGAATGGAGCGGAACAGAGATGGGTCGAGTACGTCCAGATCGATATGGATCGCCAGATACGCAATCTTTTCTTTCGCTATCCACTCCAGGACTTCATCTGCACCGCTTTTAACCTGTTCAGGTGCTAGCGTCGTAATGTTATGGCGAGTGAGGTATTCAGCTTCATAAGGAAGTGGCGCGTGGATACCGGCAATCATTATTTTTGACGGATTAAGTTTGGTTTTTACATGGGCAACTAAATCGTTATCACCCGTACCCATTAGCGCACCAAGCACATGGGCATGCGCGTTTGGATATTGTTCAGCCGTCTGCACGTCAGGATGCGAGTCAATCCAGAGCACACCGAGTTTGTCTCCGAACTTATCGAGCAGGTGGGCGAAAGGCGCCAGCGAAACCAGGCAGTCTCCGCCTAAAATGACAATGCTATTGGGATCATGTTTTTCAATCAGTGCGGCAGCATTATTGAGTTGCCTGATGAGGGATGGCTTAGCCGTGATGTCATTAATCCTTGGCAATGGCTCTGTTGTTGGTAACTCAACAGGAACGATCTCAACGGGCCCTTTTGCTTCAGGAGAGAGAAACGAGAGGAGCTGCGAGCCAAGATAGTAGGGAGGATTGTTACCGCCTTGCCATTGAGGAAATATAAGTCGCAGTGTTTTGCTAGTCATTGGTACCTTCTGTGTTGTCATGTGCTAAAATGAATGAACGTTCATTCAGTTTTATATTCAATTACGGTCGATACGCAAGTAACAAAGCACTTTTCGTTAATGCATAACGTACACCATCCGGAGCGATATGATTTTCGTTATGCCGGGTGGCTCAAAGCGGAAGAGGGGATAGTGTTGGCGAACATCTTCGCTGCGCTGTTAATCGTGTGAAGAAGAGTCTGGCTTTGACAATACTGCGTAATGTCTGTGGTCAGTTGTCGAACCCCGGTCGGGGGTTCTCATCCCCCCCGGTGGGTGCCACATGCGAAAAAAAAGCCCGTACTTGCGTACGAGCTCTTCTTAAAATATGGCGGTGGGGGGGGATTGACTCGCTTAGCTCGCCCCTGCGGGGCAGCCCGCTCGCAGGCTCGCGGTCTGTCCAACTGGCGTTGCCAGTTGTCGAACCCCGGTCGGGGGTTCTCATCCCCCCCTGTGGAGAATATAAAAGAAAAGAGCCCGTACTTTCGTACAGGCTCTCATCTCGAATATGGCGGTGAGGGGGGGATTCGAACCCCCGATACGTTGCCGTATACACACTTTCCAGGCGTGCTCCTTCAGCCACTCGGACACCTCACCATATTGTCTTTCCCGTTGTTGTCGGGAACGGGCGCTAATGTAGGGAAATACGTATCGCCCGTCAATCAACTTTTTGCAAAAAAAGCGCGTTTAGACAAACTTCGAGCAACTTGCTCCTTAAACGTGCGAAATCCGTTTTTTTTGTCGCCAGTAGCTTTTCCCTTTTCGCTCGGGGGAAATTTGTTATGCTGGCAAACCAATAGAAAACAATGAGTAAAATAAGACGCCAGCGTTAATCGGCCAAAGGCGTCTGCTATCAGGAGCCCCTATGGAGATTATTTTTTACCATCCGACCTTTGATACCCAATACTGGATCTGTGAGCTGGAAAAGCAGTTACCCGGCGCGCGGGTGCGCGAGTGGAAAGCGGGCGATAACCGGCCGGCGGACTATGCCCTGGTCTGGCATCCGCCGGTAGAGATGCTGCAGGGCCGGGCGCTGAAGGCCGTGTTCGCCCTCGGGGCAGGGGTGGACTCTATTCTCAGCAAGCTGCGCGACCATCCGGATATGCTGCCGCTGTCGATTCCGCTGTTTCGTCTCGAAGATACCGGTATGGGACGGCAGATGCAGGAGTATGCCGTGAGCCAGGTGCTGCACTGGTTCCGCCGCTTTGATGACTATCAGGCGCTGAAGCTGGCTTCCCGCTGGCAGCCGCTGCCCGAGTACCGCGCCGACGAATTCACCGTCGGGATTATGGGCGCCGGCGTGCTGGGGGCGAAGGTTGCGGAAAGTCTGCAACCCTGGGGGTTCCCGCTTCGCGTCTGGAGCCGTAGCCGCAAATCCTGGCCGCAGGTGCAGAGCTTCGCCGGCCAGGCCGAGCTGGGCGAATTCCTGCAGGGCACTCGCGTGCTGATCAACCTGCTGCCGAATACCGCCGAAACCGCCGGCATTATTAACCAGACGCTGCTGGCGCAGTTGCCTGATGAGAGCTATGTCCTCAACCTTGCTCGCGGCGTGCATGTCGTTGAAGAGGATCTGCTGGCGGCGCTGAACAGCGGTAAGCTCAAAGGGGCGATGCTCGATGTCTTCAGTCGCGAACCGCTGCCGCAGGAGAGCCCGCTATGGGTGCATCCGCGGGTGGCCATGACCCCCCATGTGGCGGCAGTGACCCGTCCAATGGAAGCTATCACCTACATTGCGGAGACCATTAGCCGGCTTGAGCGAGGGGAGCCGGTAAGCGGTCAGGTCGACCGCCAGCGCGGTTATTAAGACGAGAGAACCCCGCCACGGCGGGGTTTTTGCTAATCAATAGCCCGGTTTCCTGCTATTCTTGCGGCAAACAGAAGAGGAGAATGTGATGTATCCCGTTGACCTGCACATGCATACCGTCGCCAGCACCCATGCCTACAGCACCCTGCACGATTATATTGCGGAAGCAAAGCGTAAAGGGATCAAACTCTTCGCCATCACCGACCACGGCCCGGACATGGCGGATGCTCCGCACTACTGGCACTTCGTTAATATGCGCATCTGGCCCCGCCTGGTAGACGGGGTGGGGATCCTGCGCGGTATTGAGTCGAATATTAAAAATATTGAAGGCGAGATCGACTGTTCCGGACCGATGTTGACTTCTCTCGATCTGATCATCGCCGGATTTCATGAGCCGGTGTTTCCGCCGCAGGATCGTGACACCCATACACAGGCGATGATAGCCGCGATGGCCAGCGGTAAAGTGCATATGATTAGCCATCCGGGTAATCCGAAATTCCCGGTGGATATCCCGGCGATTGCCGAAGCGGCGGCTCGCTACCAGGTGGCGCTGGAGATTAATAACTCCTCATTCGTATCATCGCGCGTGGGCAGTGAAGACAACTGCCGGGCCATCGCCGCCGCAGTGCGTGATGCCGGGGGATGGGTGGCGCTGGGCTCGGACTCTCACACCGCCTTTACCCTTGGGGAATTTACCGAATGCCGCAAGATCCTTGATGCGGTCGATTTCCCGGAGGAGAGGATCCTCAACGTTTCTCCGCGTCGCCTGCTTAACTTCCTCGAGTCGCGGGGCATGCCGGCGATCCCGGAATTTGCTGACCTTTAATTTGTATAACTGGAATAACTGAATGAACGAGTTTTCAATCCTCTGCCGCGTGCTGGGTTCGCTGTATTACCGTCAACCGCAGGACCCGCTGCTGGTGCCGCTGTTTACCCTGATCCGCGAGGGCAAACTGGCCGCCAGCTGGCCGCTTGAGCAGGACGAGCTGCTGGCGCGTCTGCAGAAAAGCTGTGAAATGCAATCCCTGGCGACGGACTATAATGCGCTGTTCGTCGGTGAAGCCTGCAGCGTCCCGCCGTACCGTAGCGCGTGGGTGGAGGGTTCCTCGGAAGCGGAAGTTCGGGCTTTTCTGAGCGAACACGGCATCCCGACAGGGGAAGGTCCGGCGGATCATCTCGGCTCGCTGCTGCTGGCCGCCTCCTGGCTGGAGGATCATGCCGCAGAAGACCAGAGCGAGACGCTGGAGCTCCTGTTTGCCGACTATATCCTGCCGTGGTGCGGGACGATGCTGGGGAAAGTCGAAGCCCATGCGCACACGCCGTTCTGGCGCACCATGGCGCCGTTGACCCGCGACGCCATCGCCGCGATGTGGGACGAGCTGCAGGAAGAAGATGAGCAATAATATGTGATGCAAATCACCATATGAATGCAACTGAAAGAAAGTTCATTCATATACTGTGTTTTAGATCGCATTCTTCCGGCGCGTATCTGCTAGGATACGCGCCATGAACATACTCTTCGCAATCGCATTAACGACAGGCATCCTCTCCGGGATTTGGGGGTGGGTGGCGGTCGCTCTCGGCCTGCTGAGCTGGGCCGGATTCCTCGGCTGTACGGCCTATTTCGCCTGCCCGCAGGGCGGCTTGAAAGGGCTGGCCATCTCGTCCTGCACGGTGATGAGCGGCGTGGCCTGGGCGTTAGTGATTATCCACGGTAGCGCGCTGGCGCCACAGGTGCAGATCCTCAGCTATATGATGACCGGTGTGGTCGCCTTCCTGATGTGCATTCAGGCGCGACGGACGCTACTGTCGTTTGTCCCGGGCACCTTTATCGGCGCCTGCGCGACCTTCGCGGCAGACGGCGACTGGCGTCTGGTGATCCCTTCCCTGGCGCTGGGTCTGGTCTTTGGCTATGCCATGAAAAATAGTGGCCTGTGGCTGGCGGCCCGTGCGGATAAGCATAAATCGTTCGCCAACGACAACGCCTGATCGGCGGGACGACTAAAAAACAGGACCTTACGGGTCCTGTTTTTTTATCTTCTCGTCACCGGACAAAGCGATAATCTTGCTCCCGCAGGCGAGAATGCCCTAGTATCGGCAGAAAGCCGTATCCACACGCTATGCCGACAGGAGGAGAAATGGCTGTTAAACCTGAGGTAATTCTCGGCGATATTACGACACTTGATGTCGATGTGATTGTTAATGCGGCAAATCCCTCGCTGCTGGGTGGTGGCGGAGTAGACGGGGCCATCCACCGGGCGGCCGGTCCCGCGCTGCTGGCGGCTTGCAAGCAGGTGCTGCAGCAGCAGGGCGAATGCCCTCCCGGGCATGCGGTAATTACTATTGCCGGCAATCTGCCGGCCAGCGCGGTGATCCACACCGTGGGCCCGGTCTGGCACGGCGGCGACCGCATGGAGGCGCAAACCCTGGCCGATGCTTACAAAAACAGTCTGCAGTTGGCCTCGGCAAATAACTATCGCTCCATTGCGTTTCCGGCGATAAGCACCGGCGTGTATGGCTATCCGAAAGAGGAAGCGGCGGCGATCGCCGTGCGCACCGTCACCGCGTTTCTCACTCGCTATAACCCTCTTGAGCGCGTCCTGTTCGTCTGTTTTGACGAGGAAACGGCGGCTATCTATCGCCGCCTGCTGGCGTCATACCCCTGATTCAACAGAATAGGCTATGATAACCGCCAGTCTTGACGGGAATGATGGGTAGCAGGAGGGAGCAGGGTGTCAGAAGGAAAAGTCCAGCAGAAACAGCAGGCGCGCCGCGCGGAGATCGTTGTCGCTGCGCAAAAATGTTTCGCTGAAAAGGGGCTGCACGGCGCTTCCGTCGCCGATATCGCCCGGGAAGCGGGCCTGAGCGTCGGTCAGCTATATCGCATTTTTGCCAGCAAGGAAGCGATCATCGAAGCGATTGTTAGCGAAATCGTCAACGCCAGAGTCGGGGAGATGATCGATGAGAACCACAATCTGGCGCGTAAAGCGGCGGTTTTGGCTGGCAGGATCCCGACGTCGGCAGCCACCAAAAGCGATAATTATCTGCTGATGGAGATCAATGCCGAGGCCTCGCGTAACCCCCGCTTGCGTGAGATCCTGATGCAGGCCGATCGGCGGTTGAAAGAGGAGGGCGGTCGCCTGTCGCAGCGCTACCATCCCGGGCTCAGCGATGCGCGACGCAATGCCGCATCAGAGCTCATCGCCGTTCTGACAGAGGGGGCAGCCTACCGCTGTGAGCTGAGCGCCTCCACCCCGGTCGATAAGGCAGATTTAGAAGCCCTGTACAATATGATTTTCGACCGGCTTTTTGACGAGCAGGCATAATACGGCACGCCTGGCGTGCCGCACAGGCTAATGGTTAGCTGGCCGAGGCTGGGGTTTTGGCCGGTTTGTTCATCGGTTTACCGGAGAACAGGAAACGCAGCAGCGGAATGCGCAGGTGAATTTCATACAGGATCAGGGCAATACCCACCACAAAAACCAACCCGACAATAAAGCCTAAGGTATTGGACTTAATGACCGGGGTGATCCACGCCCCGTACAGCAGCGTCAGCGGATGGTGCACCAGGTAAATAAACAGCGAAGCATTGACGAAATAGGTTACGCGCGCCGACTGGAAGTTCAGCAGGCGATGGCCGAGCGAAAAGACCACATTGACCATCCACAGCCCAAGCACCATGGTGATCACCGATTCCGTTTCATACATCCAGCCGTCGCCGGAGCCGTACTGCTGGTTCAGCCGGTAGGCGATAAATCCCAGCAGCGCCGCTGCGCAGCACCATGGTGACGGGGTGGTAAACATCGCCTTCAGACGCGGATTAATAAAGGTCTGCGCCCCCAGCACAAAGAAGGGAAGATAGAACAGCGTCTGCATCACCACAAAGTTAAACAGACCATTGCTAAGCAGCGGCGGGTAAATCAGGAACAGCGATCGGCGGATCAGCGCGTAAAGCACCCCCAGCGCAAGGAAAATCATCGTTAGCTGGCCCATAGTGACAGTGTCACCAAAGGCTGAGGCACCCCCTGCCGGGCGGCGCGTCAGCCATTTAAACAGCACCACGCCCAGCGAGGTCAGCACCACCAGCACCAGTAAAAACCACAGGTGGGAAATAAGCTCCCACGCCAGGGTGTTAAATTTGTCGTACCCGGAAAGGGTGTGCCAGTTTTCCGCCTTGCCGTTGACGTACTGCAGCATAATAAACTGCGGCAGCGTCAGCAGTGGGATAGCGGTCAGCATCGGAATACCGACCCGTTCGACGCGCACTTTCCACCACTTTTTCAACGGGTAGCGCAGGAACAGCATGTAGGAGAAATAGCCGGAGATGACGAAAAAGACCTGCATCCGGAAGGCATGGATGAAGTCATTAAACAGCGTCAACCACCACGAGGGCTCAGCGCTGTTGACATGCCAGCTGTGGCTGGAATAAATCAGCGAAATGTGGAAAGGGATCCCCAGCAGCATCAGCCAGGCGCGGATGCTGTCGAAGAAATATTCACGCTGTACCGGAGTATTATTCATACGATTCACGACAATCTCAGATAATTCGTCTTATCACTCAAGATGATAACGCTTACATTATCAGCAACCCTACATGAACTCGGGGTACCTGTCTCCAGGATAAGCACGCAAAGTGCAAACGGGATAGCGAACTGTTTATTCCCTGCGCCGCTACGCTGAACAAAGCAGGGATTATGTTGTCGGATTGCCTGAGTTTCCATTAAAATAGATCGGATCGATTTAAGCACACAAAGGGGGAAGTGCTTACTTATATGAAACATAAACCACAGATGATGAAAATGCGTTGGTTAAGCGCAGCCGTAATGTTGTCCCTGTGTACTTCATCTGCATGGGCATTTAGCATTGATGACGTTGCAAAAGAGGCCAAAACGTTAGCCGGGAAAGGCTATGAAGCGCCGAAGAGTAACCTGCCCTCCGCTTTCCGCGACATGAAATACGCGGATTACCAGCAAATTCAGTTTAATCACGATAAAGCTTACTGGAATAACCAGAAAACCCCATTCAAGCTTGAATTTTACCATCAGGGTATGTACTTCGACACGCCGGTCACCATCAATGAAGTGACGGCCACCAGCGTGCGCAAAATTAAATATAGCCCGGACTATTTTAACTTTGGTAACGTTCAGCACGATAAAGACACGGTGAAAGACCTCGGTTTCGCCGGCTTCAAAGTACTGTATCCGATCAATAGCAAAGATAAGAACGATGAGATCGTCAGCATGCTCGGTGCCAGCTACTTCCGCGTGCTGGGTCAGGGTCAGGTTTACGGCCTGTCCGCGCGCGGCCTGGCTATCGATACCGCGCTGCCGTCCGGCGAAGAGTTCCCGCGTTTTCGCGAGTTCTGGATCGAGCGTCCTAAAGCCACCGACAAACGTCTGACTATCTATGCACTGCTGGACTCCCCGCGGGCAACCGGCGCTTATCGCTTTGTCATCATGCCGGGACGCGACACCGTGGTAGATGTCCTGTCCAAAGTTTACCTGCGTGACAAAGTGGGAAAACTGGGCGTGGCGCCGCTGACCAGCATGTTCCTGTTCGGTTCCAACCAGCCTTCTCCGGCGCTTAACTATCGTCCGGCGCTACACGACTCCAATGGTCTGTCGATCCTGGCCGGTAACGGCGAGTGGATCTGGCGTCCGCTGAACAACCCGAAACACCTTGCCGTTAGCAGCTATGCGATGGAAAACCCGCAAGGGTTCGGCCTGCTGCAGCGCGGCCGTCAGTTCTCGCGCTTCGAGGATCTCGACGATCGTTATGACCTGCGTCCGAGCGCCTGGATCACCCCGAAAGGGGAGTGGGGCAAAGGGAAAATCGAACTGGTTGAAATCCCGACCAACGATGAAACCAACGATAACATCGTGACTTACTGGACGCCGGATCAGCTGCCGGAGCCGGGCAAGGAGATGAACTTCAAGTACACCATCACCTTCAGCCGCGATGAAGACAAGCTGCATGCGCCGGATAACGCTTACGTTATGCAGACCCGCCGCTCTACCGGCGACGTGAAGCAGTCGAACCTGATCCGCCAGCCGGACGGCACCATTGCTTTCATTGTCGACTTCACCGGCGCCGATATGAAAAAACTGCCGGCGGATACCCCGGTCGCCGCCCAGGCGAGTACCGGCGATAACGCTGAAATCGTTGAAAATACCGTGCGTTACAATCCGGTGACCAAAGGCTGGCGAATGATCCTGCGTTTGAAGGTGAAAGATCCGAAGAAAACGACGGAAATGCGCGCCGCGCTGGTTAACGGTGATGACACGTTGAGCGAAACCTGGAGCTATCAGCTGCCTGCCAATGAATAAGATAACAAAGTACATTGACGCATTGCCGCTGTCGGACGCCGAGAAATCGGCGCTGCCGGACACCAGCCTGCAGGCCGTTCATCAGGCCCTGGATGACGACCATCAGACCTTCGCCCGCGAAGACGACTCCCCGCTGGGGTCGGTCAAGGCACGGCTGGCGCACAGCTGGCCGGATTCGCTGTCTGGCGATCAGCTGGTGAAGGATGATGAAGGCCGTACTCAGCTGCATGCGATGCCTAAAGCCAAGCGCTCCTCGATGATCCCGGACCCGTGGCGTACCAACCCGGTCGGCCGCTTCTGGGACCGTCTGCGCGGACGCGATGTCACGCCGCGCTATCTCTCCCGTCTGACGCAAGAAGAGCGCGAGAGTGAGCAAAAATGGCGTACCGTCGGCACCATTCGTCGCTATATCCTGCTGCTGCTGACGCTGTCGCAGACCGTGGTAGCCACCTGGTATATGAAAACCATTCTGCCTTATCAGGGCTGGGCGCTGATCAACCCGGCCGACATGGTGGGGCAGAACCTGTGGATCTCGTTCATGCAGCTGCTGCCGTACGTGTTGCAGAGCGGCATTCTGATCCTCTTCGCGGTGCTGTTCTGCTGGGTTTCCGCCGGCTTCTGGACCGCGTTAATGGGCTTCCTGCAGCTATTGATCGGCCGCGATAAGTACAGTATTTCCGCCTCGACGGTCGGTGACGAACCGTTGAACCCGGCGCACCGTACGGCGCTGATAATGCCGATCTGTAACGAAGACGTTGACCGCGTTTTCGCCGGCCTGCGGGCGACCTGGGAGTCGGTGAAAGCGACCGGTAACGCCGCTCATTTCGACGTCTATATCCTCAGCGATAGCTATAACCCCGATATCTGTGTGGCTGAGCAAAAGGCGTGGATGGAGCTGATTGCCGAAGTGCAGGGCGAAGGGCAGATCTTCTACCGCCGCCGTCGTCGTCGAGTGAAGCGTAAGAGCGGCAACATCGATGACTTCTGCCGCCGCTGGGGCAGCCAGTATAGCTATATGGTGGTGCTGGACGCTGACTCGGTGATGACCGGTGAGTGTCTGAGCAGCCTGGTGCGCCTGATGGAAGCGAACCCGAACGCCGGGATCATTCAGTCTTCCCCGCGCGCCTCGGGCATGGACACGCTGTATGCGCGTTGCCAGCAGTTTGCCACCCGGGTGTACGGTCCGCTGTTTACGGCGGGTCTGCACTTCTGGCAGTTGGGGGAGTCCCACTACTGGGGCCACAACGCCATTATCCGCGTGAAGCCGTTCATTGAGCACTGCGCGCTGGCGCCGCTGCCGGGCGAGGGCAACTTTGCCGGCTCGATCCTGTCGCACGACTTCGTCGAAGCCGCGCTGATGCGCCGTGCCGGCTGGGGGGTGTGGATTGCCTACGATCTGCCGGGCTCCTATGAGGAGCTGCCGCCGAACCTGCTGGACGAGCTGAAACGCGACCGTCGCTGGTGTCAGGGCAACCTGATGAACTTCCGCCTGTTCCTTGTCAGAGGGATGCACCCGGTTCACCGGGCGGTGTTCCTCACCGGCGTGATGTCCTACCTGTCGGCGCCGCTGTGGTTTATGTTCCTTGCCCTGTCGACGGCGTTGCAGGTGGTGCATGCCCTGACCGAACCGCAGTACTTCCTGCAGCCGCGTCAGCTGTTCCCGGTGTGGCCGCAGTGGCGGCCTGAGCTGGCCATCGCGCTGTTCGCCTCGACCATGGTGCTGCTGTTCCTGCCGAAGCTGCTGAGTATTATTCTGGTGTGGTGTAAAGGGCCGAAAGAGTACGGCGGATTTATCCGCGTCACGCTTTCACTGCTGCTGGAGGTCCTGTTCTCGGTCCTGCTGGCGCCGGTCCGTATGCTGTTCCACACCGTCTTCGTGGTCAGCGCCTTCCTCGGCTGGGAGGTGGTATGGAATTCGCCGCAGCGTGATGATGACTCCACGCCGTGGGGGGAAGCCTTTATGCGCCACGGCTCGCAGCTGCTGCTGGGGCTGGTGTGGGCGGTCGGGATGGCATGGCTGGATCTACGCTTCCTGTTCTGGCTAGCGCCGATTGTTGTCTCGCTGATCCTCTCGCCGTTCGTATCGGCGATTTCCAGCCGGGCGACAGTGGGCCTGCGCACCAAGCGCTGGAAGCTGTTCCTGATCCCGGAAGAGTATTCGCCGCCGCAGGTGCTCAAGGATACCGATGCGTACCTGACGATGAACCGTCAGCGTTCGCTGGACGATGGCTTTATGCACGCGGTGTTTAACCCGTCGTTTAACGCCCTCGCCACCGCAATGGCCACTGCGCGCCACCGTCAGGGTCATATCCTGGAGATCGCCCGCGAGCGCCATGTCGAGCAGGCGCTGAATGAAACGCCGGATAAGCTGAACCGCGATCGCCGACTGGTGCTGTTGAGCGACCCGGTAACCATGTCGCGTCTGCACTATCGCGTATGGGCCGCGCCGGAGAAATACTCTTCATGGGTGAACGCCTATCAGCAGTTGGCGCTTAACCCGCTGGCGCTGAAAACGAAATAAGCCGTACGTTAAGGAAAATACCGGCAGCGATGCCGGTATTTTTTTATCTGAAATACGAGGATGTGGATGCGAATACTACCGATCATTGCCATGGCGCTGCTGCTCAGCGGCTGCGGCAGCATTATCAGCCGTACGGTGCCCGGGCAGGGGCATGGCAATCAATATTACCCGGGCGTACAGTGGGATGTTCGCGATTCGGCATGGCGCTATCTCACCATTCTCGACCTGCCGTTCTCGCTGGTATTTGATACGCTTCTGCTGCCTCTGGACGCCAGCCACGGACCCTATAACTGATTAACGCTCGTCCCACTCGTCGGCTGCCGTCTGCCCCTCTTCGGTGTCCAGCGAGGGCTCGAGCTGAAATTCGCCTTCATCCCATTCGTGGAGCGTATTTTCCTCCAGCCACTCCTGACGCAGCTCTATCTCATCATAATCCCCGTCGAAGACGCTCTGCGCGGCTTCGCCGCTGAGCATCGGGAGGCATTCGCCTTGTTCCTCTTCGTCAGCAAAAAATTCGGCCTGCCAGGCGATATCGCCATCCTGCAGCACATACTTTTGAATGTTGAGCTGCTCAACGTTGGCGCTCTCTTCATCGCTGTCAGGGTTGTTGGCGAGAAATTCTTCACGTGCTGCATCAATAGCTTCTTCAAGCGTGGCGTAGAACATCGAATCCTTTGGCATAGCGAATCTCCTGAGAAGAATATGAATTGAACACGATTCAATCTATAGAAGGCGGTACGCACGGCGTCAAGGGACAGAGCCCCTCTCGACGTTAATTTACTGAATGCGAAGTATCCGCGGCTGGCCGACGCAGGCTGAGGGTGGAGTAGATCGCATTAAACAATACCACCCCTGCGGTGACCAGAAATACAGCGCGGAAGCCATAGTTAGCGGAAACCGACGCGCCAATCAGGGGGCCGGTAACGTTGCCAATATCGCGGAACGACTGGTTATAGCTGAAGATTCGCCCGGAGATCTGACTGGTGGAGTTGTACACCAGCAGGGTTTGCACCGCCGGCAGCAGCGCGCCGTCCGCGGCGCCGAGCAGGAATCGCAGGATACCTAACTGCAGCGGGGTCTGAACGAACGACATCGGGATCAGGAGTAGCACCGAGATAATCAGCGCGACGATGAGGATTTTTTCCGGCCCGATGCGATCCCCCAGTTTGCCCAGCCGCGGGGCGCTCATCAGCGCGGCAATGCCCGGCACCGAGGCGATCATTCCGCTGATAAAGGCGATGTTACTGACGTTGCCCGCGAGATCGCGTACATAAAGCGTCAGGATCGGCGCAATGGAACCGGTGGCCACCTGGATTATCAGCGAGGTCACAAACAGGCTGAGCACCAGTTTGGGATTCTGCAGCGAAGAGAACACCTCTCTGGCACTGAGCATCTCTTTCCTGGCGATCGGCACAAAATTTTCGCGGATTAAAAACAGGGTAAACAAGAAACAGATAAATAGTACCGCCGCGGTCATAAAGAAGACGGTGCGCAATCCCCAGTGGTCGGCCAGGAAGCCACCTGCCAGCGGGCCGAGCAGGGCGCCGCTTACCGCGCCGGTAGACAGTGTCCCCAGCGCCCAGCCGCTTTTATGGCGCGGGATCTGGGTGGCAATCAGGGCGTTGGCGTTGGGAATAAAGCCGCCCAGCAGGCCGAGCAGTGCGCGCAGCAGCAGAAACTGCCAGATATTCTGCGCCATTCCCATCAGCATCATCACGATGGCCATCCCGAGGGCGGAACGCAGCAGCATGATTTTTCTCCCCTTGCGATCAGCAAGCACCCCCCAGAACGGCGAGGCGATGGCAGAGAAAAGAAAGGTAATACTAAAGACCAGCCCGGACCACATGTTCAGGGCGCTATGCCCGGTGACGCCGAGCTGTTCGACGTAGAGTGGCAGAAAGGGCATGACCAGGCTGAAGGCGGCGCCGGTTAAAAAGCAGCCAAGCCAGGTCACGGTCAGGTTTTGTTTCCAGTTAATGGGGGTTTCAGCAGACGACATAGGGTTCCACTGGCCTGCGCGGCAGGTCAAATTAAGAGAAAATATGAGCCTGCTAATTATGCGCCTGAGAAATAGATGCCGCAATGGAGGGGAGCTTTTAAAGCTAAAGGAGAGCCTAAAGCCTGAGCGGCGAAGCTTCCCGGCCGGGATGAGCGCGGCCGGGAAAAGGGATCAGTAGCGGGAGGGCATGCCTTCGGGGCGGGTTTTGAAGCGACGATGGAGCCACATATACTGTTCCGGGGCCATCATGATGCACTGCTCAACGATCTTGTTCATCCACGCGGCGGTGGTTTCCGCGTCGTCCAGCGGCGGGGAACACTCTGGCGGCAGGATAATCAGTTCATAACCTTTACCGTCCGGTTTGCGGCGCGGGACGAAGGGCACGACGCAGGCTTTGGACATTTTCGCCAGCATCCAGGTGCCGGAGGTGGTCGCCGCCTGGTCGACCGCAAACAGTGGGGCAAAGACGCTGGCGGTCGGGCCGTAATCGTGATCCGGTGCGTACCACACCACTTCGCCTTTTTTCAGTGCCCGGATCATGCCTTTCAGATCCTTACGGTCAATCATATCCTTATTGGAGCGCAAGCGGCCCCAGGTCTGCAGCCAGTCGATCACCGGGTTGTCGTTGGGGCGATAGACGCCAATCCCCGGCTCGTTCATACCGAACATCCGCGCACCCATCTCGAGAGTGAGGAAATGAATACCGATCAGCAGAATGCCGCGCTGCTGCGCCTGCACATCGCGGATATGCTCAAAGCCGATGGTATCGGTCCAGCGGGCGATACGACGAACCGGCCAGAACCAGGCCATCCCCGTCTCCATCAGTCCCATACCCACCGATTCAAAGTTCATCACCACCATTCGGTGGCGTTCCTGCTCGCTTTTCTCGGGGAAGCAGAGCTCAAGGTTGCGATAGGCGATTTTCGCCCGACGCTTCATAAAGCGCATGGCCAGACGGCCGATGGCGTTCCCGAGGCGGTAGATCAGCGGGTAGGGCAGTTGGACAACCAGCCACAGCAGGCCGATACCCAGCCACAGCAGCCAATAGCGCGGATGCAACAGCGCCGGAGAAAATTTAGGCAAATGAGTCATTTCATACCCGTATCAGTGAGCAACGTCTTATATTATCGCATTTTTTTACCGGCCAGCCAAAGGCGGCGGCAGTCAGCTCGTTTTGTTAAGCGGGGCGCGACCGGGTGAGAGAAATGTAGCGTAAAATGTAGGGATGTAAATTAATTAGCTTTGCTATATCATGCCCGCCGTTTATTTCCTCATTTCTATGTCGAGCAGGTACACCATGCCAGTGTTACACAACCGCATTTCAAATGAGACGTTAAAGGCGCAAATGCTGGCTGAAACCGAGCCGCGCACGACGATCTCATTCTATAAATATTTCACCATTGTCGACCCGCAGGCGACCCGCGATGCGCTGTGGGTTGCCTTAACCCAGCTGAAGGTCTTTGGCCGCATCTATCTGGCCCGGGAAGGGATCAACGCGCAAATCAGCGTGCCGCAAAGCAACGTTGAGGCTCTGCGTGAGTTTCTCTATGGCTTCGATCCGGCGCTGGCGGGGCTGCGTTTCAATATCGCCGTGGAGGACGATGGTAAGTCTTTCTGGGTGCTGCGCCTGAAAGTTCGCGATCGTATCGTCGCCGACGGCATCGACGATCCCTCGTTTGACGCCTCCAATGTGGGGGAGTATCTCAAGGCGGCGGAAGTCAACGCGATGCTTGACGATCCGGATGCCGTGTTTATCGATATGCGCAACCACTATGAATATGAGGTGGGCCATTTCGAAAACGCGCTGGAGATCCCGGCGGATACCTTCCGCGACCAGCTGCCGAAAGCCGTGGAAATGATGCAGGACCATAAAGACAAGAAAATTGTCATGTATTGCACCGGCGGCATTCGCTGTGAAAAAGCCAGCGCCTGGATGAAGCATAACGGCTTCAATAAGGTCTGGCACATCGAGGGTGGCATCATCGAGTACGCCCGTCGCGCCCGCGAGCAGGGGCTGCCGGTGCGTTTCATTGGCAAAAACTTTGTCTTTGATGAGCGGATGGGCGAGCGGATCTCCAATGACGTTATCGCGCACTGTCATCAGTGCGGCGCGCCGTGCGACACCCATACTAACTGCCTGAACGATGGCTGCCATCTGCTGTTTATCCAGTGCCCGAGCTGCGCCGAGAAGTTTGCCGGCTGCTGTAGCGAAGCCTGCATGGAAGAGCATAAGCTACCGGAAGAGGAGCAGCGTAAGCTGCGCGCCGGGCGTGAAAACGGCAACAAAATCTTTAATAAATCCCGTGGCCGGCTGAATACCAAACTCGGGATCCTCGACCCGGAGCCGTTAGAAAAACCATAACCAGACGAGATCGATGATCGCCAGCAGCAGCCAGAGCGCCAGGTAGATCATAAAATGCTCGCGCACGTTGTTGACCAGCATATTAAACAGGCGACGCATAACCGCTCTCAATCACTAACGGCCTCAGCAGAGGCCGTTTCTTTACCCAACGGCAAAAGTGCCGCATTCCATTACGCGTTAAAGCGCGCCAGAGAAAAGGGGGCCAGATTGAAGCTCGATGCTTCGCCCTGAGCAAACTGACTGGCAATTTCGCCCAGCACCGGCGCAAACTTAAAGCCGTGGCCGCTCAGCCCGGTGATCAGCAGCGTGTCTGGCCTGCCAGGCAACGTATCGATAATAAAGTCCTCATCGACGGTATTGTCGTAGGTACAGGAGGCGCCGTGCAGGCAGCCGCCGATGCCAGGCAGGACGTTACGCAAAAACGGGAAGGATTCGGAACCATCGCTGGCGACAGCGCCAAACGCTACCCGTTCCTGCGGGGTGGAGATCGGCTGGCCGCCGTTATGCTTGCCAATTTTCAGTTCATTATCTTCTGCCGGGAAACCGTAATATTGATCGCCATTGGGCAACTCGCCGGTGAAGGCCGGGAAGTGATTCTTGCTGCTGTAACGGCCATCGGCCTGGTACCAGGCGAACACCTTGCGTACCGGCTGGATAGGGAGGTCCGGAAGCAGGCGGGTGACCCAGGTGCCGGCGCTGACCAGCAGCTTTTTACCATGATATTCACCGTCGAGGGTATCGATGGTGATCCCGTCAGCATGGTGATGAATAGCCGAGACCGGACAGTTGAATAGCTGCGCGCAGCCTGCTTCCCGCGCCAGACGGATCCAGGTTTCGACGGCCAGTTCGCTGCGCAGTACGCCGGAAGCGGGTTCGAAAATCGCCCGATAGTCATCGGGGAGGCGTATCTCCGGCCAGCGCTGCATCACGGCCTGGGCATCCAGCTCTTCCACCTCAAGCTGGAACGCACGGGCGCTGGCGGCGACGTTGGCGAGAAAAGCGGAGCTGGCGGGGCCGAGGTTAATGACGCCGGTGCGTTCAAACACGGCTTCGCCACTGATCTCTGCCAGTTCATCCCATAGCTGCTGGGCACGCAGCACCAGCGGAACATATTTCTCACCTTCGCCATAGGCGTGACGGATAAGACGGCTGCTGCCGTGATGGCTGCCTTCCTGGTGGGGAGGTTGATGGGCATCGGTCATCAGAACATTGAGTCCGGCACGGCGCGCATAATAGCCAGCGGCGGCGCCGACGGAGCCGCTGCCAATAATGATAAGATCGTATTGCATGGTGAGTTCCGGGTAATTGCCTTGTTAGCAGGGTAATTAACTCCCTGTGCTTATACAAGCCCGAAAATAATTCAGGCACCCGCAGGTGCCTGTTAAGTTTAATGTTAAGTCATTCGCAAGCCGCGTTAATGTCGGCGGTACTCGTTTTCCTGGTATTCGCCAGATTCAATCTTCGCAATGCCTGCTTCCAGGATTGAAATAAACTGACGTGCGACGTCCGTCGTTAGCCATAGCGTCTGGCCGATCTCAGCATCATTACTGTTTTCTTGAGTGGGGTTCTGGTAGTGCAGGCGCAACATCAGCGCATCGTAGCTATCAACGGTGCTGATGTCCCATCCAACGAGGGGATGGGTCTGAATGACTTCATTATTTTTTTCCATCATAACCCCTTATTCATATGTTAAAAGACAACAATTCTCGAGGTTTAATGCATATTTTTTGAAGCAAGTTAATTATATCAGGGATCAAGAATAAACTCGAGAAATTAAATGAAAGGCAGCATGATTTTCTTCTTTTGCCGCTTTTTTACTCAAGATAAGCGCGTAAAATGGCCACTTTAGTCGATATTGAGCAGAATAATCAGGACTATTCTGAACAGAAGAGGGGATAAAAAAAGCCGGGGCGACCCGGCAAAAAAAGCACAATGAGGGAGCAAACCAGAGTAACTGGATCCCGCCATGCTTCAGGAGAGATCGTGGACAAACCAGTCGTCCGCGCTTTCCCATGTTTCCTGCAGGATTTCGCTTATCCGGTCTTTGTCTTCTTTCAGGGCGCCAAACACCGAGAGCTGATTACCGGTGGCGTAGCGGACGCTCACTTGGCTATCGATGGCCGGGAATTGCTCGGCGATACGGCGAGAGAGTTCGTTATTCAGCGCTTCCAGCGCGCCGTTAGGTAAGGCGGTCGTTTTGGCGATAGACACTTCAATGCGCATAATTGCCCCCTGCGTTCGATACTGGTTATTTATACAGTATCCGGTTAGCGTTGACAACAGGGGGCTGCGTTTTTATTTCTTCACGGTCCAGCGAACGGTTTCACCCGCCAGGAAGGGCACCAGGGTGTCATTAGGCAGGGAAATGCTGTCCACAACGGTCGTCTCTTCACGCACCAGTTCAACGTAGCTCTCATTGACCGGCAGACCGTAGAAGCGCGGGCCGTTCAGCGAGCAGAAAGCCTCAAAGTGCTGCAGAGCGTTCATTTCTTCAAACACCGTGGCGTAGCTGCCGAGGGCGGTCGGGGCGTTAAAGCAGCCGGCGCAGCCACAGCTGGCTTCCTTACGGTGGCGCGCGTGCGGTGCGGAGTCGGTGCCGAGGAAGGCGCGGCTGAAGCCGCTGGCGACCAGCTCCCGCAGAGCCTGCTGATGAATATTGCGTTTAAGTACCGGCAGACAGTACAGGTGAGGGCGAATGCCGCCCACCAGCATATGGTTGCGGTTGAACATCAGATGCTGCGGGGTGATGGTAGCAGCCAGCAGTTCATTACCGTCACGCACGTACTCGGCGGCGTCTTTGGTGGTGATATGTTCAAAAACCACTTTCAGGCCGGGCAGGCGCTGGCGCAGGGGCTCCATCACCGTCTCAATAAAGCGCGCTTCACGATCGAAAATATCAATCTCGGCGTGAGTGACTTCGCCGTGAACGAGCAACGGCATCCCCAGTTTTTCCATCCGCTCCAGCACTGGCATAATGGCGTCGGTGCTGGTGACGCCGTGGCTGGAGTTAGTGGTGGCATTGGCCGGGTAGAGCTTGGCGGCGGTGAAAACCCCTTCGTTAAAGCCGCGTTCCAGCTCCGCTGGGTCGAGGGAGTCTGTCAGATAGCAGGTCATCAGCGGGGTAAAATCATGCCCGGCCGGCACGGCGTCCATAATGCGCTGGCGGTAAGCGATAGCCGCCGCGACGGTGGTGACAGGCGGCACCAGATTCGGCATCACGATCGCCCGGCCATAAAACTCACTGGTATAAGGCACGACGGTTTTCAGCATATCGTCATCGCGCAGATGGATATGCCAGTCGTCTGGGCGGCGGATTTTCAATACCTGGGATTGTGCTGTCATGGAAGGCTCCGGCTAATAGGTTCAGTCATCAGGGCTGTTTTTTGCCGGGCACTAAGGATAAGCGTAAACGTTTTCCTTTGCACTCATTTCCGTAAAAAATTCAGGGCGCCGTAGCGCCCTGGAGATTAATTGGTAAAGGGGATGACAATCTCGCCTGGCTTCACCTCTATACCTTTGGCGTATTTCTTCGCCAGCGCTTCGCCGGTGCTGGCGTCCTCACGCAGGACATAAGCCGGCTGCTGGCTGAAGTAGCTGCGCAGAGACTGATTCAGGTAGGGGAGCAGGGCCTGAATAACCGACTGCAGCTTCTCCGGCGCCACTTTGGCATCGACCACTTCCATTTCCTGCAGGAAGATGGCGCCTTTCTCTCGGTCAAAGGTTGGCAGCGCTTTGAGCTTCAGATCGATCGTCGCTTTCTGCGTGCCGAACAGGGAGTTAAGATCGACGTTGGCGATCCCGCTCAGGGTGACTTTGCCCGGCTCCTCGCGCCCGATAGCGCTGGTCAGGTTCTGCAGTTCGATATGGGCGTCGGCAACGCCTTTCAGACCAATATCTTTGGCGAAATGGTTTCGCTTCTGCAGGGCCTGGTTAATCTCCTGCTCGCTTACCGTGTATTGGGTCAGCTGATTACAGCCACTCAGCAGGCCGCTGACAATTAGCGCGGCGGCGATCAATATCTTTTTCATGGGGTTCCTCAAGCTCATACCTTCCTTCATCCTGACACAAAGCATCATGACCTGTCAGCACCCATCGCGCCAGCAGAATAGGCTGAAAGCAGGAGAAACCGCCGCCGCGCGCATCAGGTGCGCGGCTCCAGCATACCGGAGGCAGAGCGTTTCGGACTGAATTGCCACCATAGCGCCAGGAAGGTGATAACCCCGATGGCGCCGAGCATCAGCCACGGCAGTTCGGGCTGGCCGACGGCTTTCCCGGCATCAAACAGCCAGCCGCCGCCCGCGTAACCCAGCGCGCCGCCGAAGGCGAGCCCCAGACGGCTGAAACCCATATAGCTGCCACGCGCCCGGGCGTCCGCCAGCGAAGCGCCCAGCGTCTCGCGGGCGGGTTCGGCAATGATAGAGCCGATGTAAAACAGGCAAATCAGGGTAAACAGCTGCTGTAAACTGCTGGTCATCCCGATCGGCAGCATGGCCAGGGTCATCACCAGCAGGCCGGCCATCAGCCGGTGCTCAAGGCGGAAGCGTTTTTCGCTCCAACGGGCAATAGGATAGAGCAGGGTGAGCGAAATGGTGGCTTCGATGGCGTACATCCATTTCACGGCGGCCGGCGAGCCGGCGATATCATTCACCATGATCGGCAGCATCAGCATCACCTGCACCGCCAGCATATAATAGCCGGTCAGCGTCAGGACATAGGTGACGAAGCGTTTGTCCCGCAGCACCCGGCCCAGCCCCTCACGAATCGGCGTTTTCACCGTCGAGAGCTTCCATGCCGGCAGATACCAGGCGTTAAACGCGGCGCAGGCGATAAACAGCGCGGCGCCGGCGCTGCACACCAGGCGAAAATCATACTGCAGCAGCCAGCTGCCCAGCAGCGCGCCAATCACCGCGCCGGCGCTATCCTGCATCATCAGGATGGAGAAAAAGCGGCCGCGCTGATGCGGACGCACCAGCTTAACCACCAGCGCCGCCCGCGGCGGATCGAACAGTGTACCGCCGAGTCCGGAGAGTATGCACGAGAACCACAGCACCCACGGCTCATGGGCGACGGCCATCGCCGCGAAACCGCCTGCACGCATCAGCATACCGGTGACGATCATCGGTTTCGCGCCGAAGCGGTCGGCGATGGCGCCGCCAAAGATGCCTAATCCCTGCTGTACCAGCTGGCGCAGGCCGAGCGCAATGCCGACCATCAGCGCTGCCCAGCCCATCTGATCGACAAAGCGGATGGAAATCAGCGGAAAAACGACAAAAAAGCCCAGCACGACCAGCATGTTATCGACTAACAGGAAATATTTACCCAGGCTCCTTGCCTGCGAGACGCGGGACATTTCCCCTCCAGGGAAAAATAGAGATAAGCGAGGATATTCTGCGGGCAATCTGCTGCTTTTCCCAGCACCCTTGCGACAATATTTTTTTATCAAAAAGCAAGATCGATTGAGCCTATTCATCGAAAAGAGGAGATGGCGCAGAAAATGGTATGTTGCTGTTTTCACACTATCGTGCAGGAAAGGTATAGTGATGAAAGCAAGAGTGAAGTCAGGGGGACTGAAAAAGGAAATGTTTGGCTATCGCAGTAACGTGCCGAAGGTGCGTTTGACGACGGACCGGCTGGTGGTGCGCCTGGTTCACGATCGTGACGCCTGGCGTCTGGCCGATTATTACGCCGAAAATAAAGCGTTCTTAAAACCCTGGGAGCCGGTTCGTGACGACAGCCACTGCTATCCCTCCGGATGGCAGGCGCGTCTGTCGATGATCGCTGAGTTTCATAAGCAGGGGTCAGCTTTTTATTTCGCGCTGCTCGACCCTGAGGAAAAAGAGATCATCGGTGTGGCGAATTTCTCCAACGTGGTGCGCGGATCTTTCCATGCCTGTTATCTTGGCTATTCCATTGGCGAGAAGTGGCAGGGGCAGGGGCTGATGTTTGAAGCGCTGACGTCGGCGATTCGCTATATGCAGCGCACGCAGCATATTCATCGCATTATGGCCAACTACATGCCGCATAATCAGCGCAGCGGCGCGCTGCTGGCGCGGTTGGGGTTTGAAAAAGAGGGTTACGCCAAAGATTATCTGCTGATTGACGGGCAGTGGCGTGACCATGTACTGACGGCGCTAACGACGCCGGACTGGTCTGCGGGACGTTAAGGAGAGAGGATGAAATATCAGTTAACTGCGCATGAAGCGCGCGTCATTGGCTGCCTGCTGGAAAAGCAGGTCACCACCCCCGAGCAGTATCCGCTGTCGGTAAATGCTGTGGTGACCGCCTGCAATCAGAAAACCAACCGCGAGCCAGTGATGTCGCTGAGCGAAAGCGAGGTCCAGGCCCTGCTGGATACGCTGGTGAAACGGCACTATCTGCGCACGGTCAGCGGATTCGGTAATCGCGTCACCAAGTATGAACAGCGCTTTTGCAACTCCGAATTTGGCGATCTGAAGCTTAGCGCCGGCGAGGTTGCGGTGGTCACGACGCTGCTGCTGCGCGGTGCTCAGACGCCGGGCGAATTACGCAGCCGGGCGCAGCGGATGTATGAGTTCAGCGATATGGCGGAAGTGGAAAGCGTGCTGGAAGGGCTGACGACGCGCGAAGATGGCCCCTTCGTCGCCCGGTTGCCCCGGGAGCCGGGAAAACGGGAAAGCCGCTATATGCATCTGTTTTGCGACGATATGGACACGCTGATCACCACAGTGGAAGCTCTCGCGCCGCTGGACGATGACGGCGATCTGCGCGCCAGGGTTGAAGCGCTGGAGGGCGAGGTGGTGGAGCTGAAAGCGCGCCTCGATTCGCTGTTACACCATCTGGGAGACTAAAACGTGGGGACAAGATTGCGCATTGGGGTGGTCGGCTTAGGCAGCATTGCGCAGAAAGCGTGGCTGCCGGTGCTGGGGGCGGCGGAAAGCTGGACGCTGCAGGCGGCCTGGTCGCCGGGTAAAGAGAAGGCGCTACGGATCTGCGAAACCTGGCGGATGCCATACGCTGATTCCCTCGATGCCCTGGCGGCACAGTGCGATGCGGTCTTTGTCCATACCTCGACGGCTTCACATTATGAAGTAGTGAATCACTTACTGAATGCCGGGGTTCATGTTTGTGTGGATAAACCATTGGCGGACAAGCTGAGTGAGGCGGAGACGCTGGTCGAGCTGGCGGCGCGACGTCGACTGACGTTGATGGTCGGTTTCAATCGCCGCTTTGCGCCGCTCTATCGGGAGCTGAAGGGGCGGCTGGGCGAGGCGGCCTCGCTGCGGATGGATAAACACCGTAGCGATAGCGTCGGCAACGATCTGCGCTTTACGCTGCTTGATGACTATCTGCATGTGGTGGATACCGCGCTATGGCTGGCCGACGGTCAGGCACGTCTGCGCGGCGGCGCGCTGAAGATCACCCCGCAGGGCGAAATGCTCTATGCCGAACATCAGTTCAGTTCGCCCCGGCTGCAGGTCACCACCAGCATGCATCGTCGCGCAGGCAGCCAGCGCGAGTGGGTGCAGGCGGTCACGGATGGCGGGCTATATGCCGTCAGCGAGATGCGCGAATGGCAGGAGGAGTGCGGTCATGGCGTGGTCCAGCGCCCGGTTGCCGGCTGGCAAACCACCCTTGAGCAGCGCGGCTTTGTCGGCTGCGCGCGCCATTTTATCGAATGCGTGCAAAATCAGACAGTTCCTGAAACTGCAGGCGAACAGGCGCTGCTGGCTCAGCGGATCGTTGAGAAACTGTGGCGCGACGCCATTAGCGAATAATCCATTGTAACAACTGACAGTAGTAATTCATGTTGAACCCGGTAGACTATCGCCACTTTCCAGCGCCCGCATTTGCGGGCGTTTTACTCCAGGGTTTGGAATAACAGCGTAATGAACCTTTTAAAATCACTGGCGGCAGTCAGTTCGATGACCATGTTTTCGCGCGTGCTGGGCTTTGCCCGCGATGCGATTGTGGCGCGTATTTTTGGCGCCGGGATGGCGACCGATGCCTTTTTTGTCGCCTTCAAACTGCCTAACCTGCTGCGGCGTATTTTTGCCGAAGGCGCCTTCTCACAGGCGTTTGTGCCGATCCTTGCCGAATATAAAAGCAAGCAGGGCGAAGATGCCACCCGCGTGTTTGTCTCATACGTCTCCGGGCTGCTGACCCTGGCCCTGGCTATCGTTACCGTTATCGGGATGCTGGCGGCGCCGTGGGTAATCACCATTACTGCGCCCGGCTTTGCCGATACCGCCGATAAGTTTGCGCTAACCACCCAGCTGCTGCGTATTACCTTTCCCTATATTTTGCTGATCTCCCTGGCTTCGCTGGTGGGGGCGATCCTCAATACCTGGAACCGCTTCTCGGTGCCGGCCTTTGCGCCGACGTTCCTCAACGTCAGTATGATTGGTTTTGCGCTGTTTGCCGCGCCGTATTTCCATCCGCCGGTGCTGGCGCTGGCCTGGGCGGTGACGGTCGGCGGCGTGCTGCAGCTGGCTTACCAGCTGCCGCATCTGAAGAAGATTGGCATGCTGGTCCTGCCGCGAATTAATCTGAAAGATGCCGGCGCGATGCGGGTGGTGAAGCAGATGGGGCCGGCGATCCTTGGCGTGTCGGTAAGCCAGATCTCCCTTATCATCAATACCATTTTCGCCTCATTCCTCGTGTCGGGCTCGGTGTCGTGGATGTATTATGCCGACCGCCTGATGGAGTTTCCCTCCGGCGTGCTGGGCGTGGCGCTCGGCACTATCCTGCTGCCATCGCTGTCAAAAAGCTTCGCCAGCGGTAACCATGACGAGTATTGCCGGCTGATGGACTGGGGACTGCGTCTCTGTTTTCTGCTGGCGCTGCCGAGCGCGGTGGCGCTGGGGATCCTCGCCAAACCGCTAACCGTGGCTCTGTTCCAGTACGGCAAATTCAGCGCCTTTGACGCGGCGATGACCCAGCGCGCGCTGGTGGCTTATTCCGTAGGGCTGATGGGCCTTATCGTGGTGAAAGTGCTGGCGCCGGGCTTCTATTCCCGTCAGGACATCAAGACCCCGGTCAAGATTGCTATTATCACCCTGATTATGACCCAGGTAATGAACCTGGCGTTTATCGGCCCGCTGAAGCATGCGGGTCTGTCGCTGTCCATCGGCCTGGCGGCCTGCCTGAACGCCGCGCTGCTCTACTGGCAACTGCGTAAACAGAAAATTTTCACCCCGCAGCCGGGCTGGTTGGCCTTCCTGCTGCGTCTGATTATTGCAGTGCTGGTTATGGCCGCGGCGCTGCTGGGCGTCATGCATCTCATGCCTGAGTGGTCGCTGGGGACGATGCCGTTCCGTCTGATGCGTTTGCTGGCGGTGGTTATCGCCGGGGTGGTAGCCTATTTCGCCACGCTGCTGGTGCTGGGCTTCCGCGTGAAAGAGTTTGTCCGTCGCACGGCGTAAGCGGTTGTGTGGGTAGAAAAACCCCGCTTCGCCGCAGGCGAAGCGGGGTTTTTTTATGATGCGCTGCGTTCGGCAGCGAGGATGCGGGCATTCTCCAGCAGGCGGATCGCCAGGGCTAGCGCGCCAGTGATCACTGCCAGCGTGACCACTCCGTTCCAGCCGGCCAGCACGTACAGCTTACTGCCCAGCACCGACCCCAGCGACATCCCGATAAACACCACGGTGAACAGCAGGGCGTTGAGGCGGCCGCGGGCCTGTGGCTCAAGGCCATATACCAGGTTCTGATGCGCCACCAGGCTTGACTGCAGGCCAAGGTCAAAGCCAATCGCCGACAGGGCAATCAGCGCCAACTGAGCGTGCACTGGCAGCAGCGGCAGCATAAACATCAGGGCAAAGGAGAGGGTGACCAGCGCCGCACCCATCTGTGTCACCTTACCGGCGCCAAATTTATCGGCCAGACCGCCGGCAAGCGGCGCGGCCAGCGCCCCGGCGGCCCCGGCGATACCGAAACCGCCCGCTACTGCGCTGCCCATGTGATAGTGTTCGGAGAGCATCACCGCCAGCGTCGACCAGAAGGCGCTAAAGGCGATGGAGAGCGCGCCCTGAGCTAGCGCGGCGCGGCGTAATGCCGGGTAACGCTGCCACAGATGCGCCATCGAGGCCATCAGCTGCGGATAGCTCAGCGTCGAGTGCACAGCGAAGCGCGGCAGGACGCGCCACATTACCAGGCCAATCAGCGCGACGCTGACCGCCGCCGCCTGATACATCACCCGCCAGCCGAATACGGCGCCCACCACGCCGCTGACCGTCCGGGAGAGCAGGATCCCCAGCAGCAGCCCGGTCATCACCGTGCCCACCATTTTTCCCTGCTTGCCCGCCGGGGCGAGGATCGCCGCCGCCGGGACGATATCCTGCGCCATGGTCGCCGCCATACCGATCAGCAGACTGACCACCAGCAGTGAGCTGAGCTGGCCGGTGAGGCTGCACAGGAGCAGCAGGAGCGCCAGCAGCGCGCTTTTCACCAGGATCAGCCGGCGGCGATCGTGGCGGTCGCCGAGCGGGAGCAGGAACAGAATGCCGAGCGCATAACCCGCCTGCGTCAGGGTAGGGACCAGACCCATACCTTCTACAGTCAGGTGGAGATTGGCGCCCATCAACGGCAGCAGCGGCTGCGCGTAGTAAATAGAGGCGACGCTAAAGCCGGCGCCGAGTGCGAGAATGAAGATAATCCAGCCTGCGTCGCGGGTGGAAAGGGAAGTCGGTGTCATGTTCAATGCCTCATAGATGCGATGGGGCTATTTTTCCCTGAACGCGACTGGCGCGGTAGCCGGGCTGGTGGTAAAACGGTTATACGTAGCACGTATAGGCAAAAGGAAAATGAAAAGACAAGAGCGTATAGACCGCATTGAGCTGATGCGCACCTATATCCGCATCGTAGAGGCCGGATCGCTCTCCGCCGCCGCAGGGCAGATGGACACTACCCAGGCGACCGTCAGCCGCCGCCTGCAGTCCCTTGAAGGGCTGCTGGGGGTTAAGCTGATCCTGCGCACCACCCATGCGATGAAGCTCACTGACGATGGCGAACGCTGTTATCGTCACGCCCGTCAGGTGGTGGACGCCTGGCTGGCGCTGGAGGATGACCTGCGTATTGCCGACGATCGGCCGGTGGGCGTTCTGCGAGTGCGGGCGCCCCACGCGTTTGGCCAGCAGCAGCTGCTGGCGCCGCTGGTGGCATTTCTACAGCGCCATCCGCAGCTGTCGGTGGAGTGGATGCTAAACGATAATACCGTCGACTTCCTCAGCGATAATATCGACTGCGCTATTCGCGTGGGGGCGGAGGTGGATCCAGCAACGGTATCCGTACTGCTGGCGGAAGTGCCGCGCTGCGTAGTGGCTTCTCCTGAGCTGCTGGCGAAGTATCCGCCGTTAACCTCGCTGGAGGCGTTATCGGGCCTGCCATGGATCGCCATTAATACCTTTTATCAGCATGAGGTACGGCTCAGGCATCAGGCAAGCGGGCAGATTGTCTCTACAGCGATTACTCCCTGTCTGAGCACTGACAGTCTTTACGTCGCGCGCAACACCGCGCTGGCGGGGCTGGGGGTGGCGATGGTGTCCAGCTGGACGGTCGTGGAGGATATTGCCGCCGGACGGCTGATTGAGCTGTTCCCGCAGTGGCGACCCGCCTCGCTGCCGGTTCATCTGGTTTATCCCTGGGCGCGCTATTACCCGACACGCCTGCGTAAGTTCCTCGACCTGATGCGGGAGATCATGCCGGATCTCGCCGGGATGCAGCGTCCGCAAAGCGCATAAAAAAACCGGCCAAAGGCCGGTTTTTTTATTAAGCACGCTTACTCGACGGGCTGTGGGCGAGTCGGTTCAGCGGTGGCTTTATGGGTCGCGCTATGACCACCGGCGGCGCCTTTACCTTCAAAGGCGAACGGCGGGCGCACCCAGGTGCTGTGACGCGGTGCTTCCGGGACATAGTCCGGAGCTGGCGCACGGGTCATTGGCGCGGTGGCATGGCGATGACCCGCCACTACGACCGGCTTGCTCACCGGGGGCTCGGCTTTGACCGGTTCGGCAGGGGCCGCTTCGGTCACTGGCGCTTGCTCCACGGTTTCTGCGACCGGGGCGATAGTTTCCACTGGCGCTGCAACGACAGGCGTCGTTTCCACCGCTTCAGGTTCTACCACCACCGGCTCGGCGTCGAGCGTCACTGGCGCGATAGCCTGAGGCGCTTCGACAGCCGGTGCTTCGGTGACCGGCTCCTGAGGCGCTGGCTCGACGGCTGCTGGCGCGACAACTTCCGCAGCATCAACGACCAGCGGCTCGGCGGCCGCTACCGGCTCAACGACTACCGGCTCAGCGGTTACTGGTTCCATGGTAGCCGGCTCGACGGTGACCGGCGCAGCGGTAACGGTTTCAACGACGGCAACCGGGGCCGCTACGGCCTCGACAGTTTTCGCGACGCTGGCGTCCTGAACCTGAACCTCTTCCGGCTGCTGATCCTGCGGACGAACCACCGGGTAGCGGATCCAGACTTTACCGGAAGCCATCTCCGGCGATGCGCAGGCTACGGTCAGCGGCATAGGCGACTGGGTCGGATAGCGTTCGTCACGATAGCGACGACGACGCTGACCGCTGACGCGCAGGTGACGCGGGGAGCGACGTGAGCGACGCGGCATACCGTTCGCTTCACGGGATTCGCCATTTTCGTCCTGGTCCGCAACGCTCTCCACCCCTGCCGGCAGCTCGGCTTTCACCGGCTCGCTTTGCGGAGCGATAACTTCAGCCACTACGGCTTCTGGCACGATCTCGGCAACTGGCTCGACGACAGCGGACTCAACGCGCACTTTCTGTGCCAGCTGGCGCGGTTTACGACGCGGCAGAGTTTGTACACGCTCTTCCTGCTCCGTCTCCTGCACAACCGGCTCTTCGCGAGTCTGCGCTTTGGCTTCCTGCTGCGCCTGACGTTTGTCGTCATTGCGGCGGCGGGTGCGTTCGCGGCGCGGCTGCTGCTCGTCACGGGATTTCGCTTTCTCCGCGTCGTCGCCTGAGGTTTGGCGAACATCACGGGCTTCCACGTTCTGCGACGGCTTCTCGCGACGGTTGCGACGGTTCTCTTCACGCGATTCGCGCGGTTCACGGCCCTCGGCATTGTCCGCACGGGTGTCGCGATTGTCACGGTTATCGCGGTTGTCACGATTGTCGCGGTTATCACGGCGGTCGTTGCGGTCGCGGCGGTTGTTGGCGCGCGGTTTACGACGCTCCTGCTGACGCTCCGGTTTTTCTTCCGCTTTCTTCTCGACCTGAACTTCAGCCGGTTTGGCCTCTTCGGCGCCAGAGAAGATATTCTTCAGCGCGCTGAAGAAGCGTGAGAGCAGGCCAGGCTGCGCCGGTGCGGCGGCCGCGACCGGTGCCGCTGCGGCGACAGGCGCGGCGGCAGGCTCTTCGAGCATCGGGGCTGGCGGCGCATCTGGCATGACAAAAGCGGCCAGGGCCGGCTGTTCCGGACGTTTCCGCTCCGCCGGCTCATCGTCGCCTGGCAGCGCCATCTCTTCTTCATGCAGCTTCGGCAGCAGATAGCTCAGCGTTGAGGTTTCTTCACCTTTGCGCACGCGCAGGACGGAGTAGTGCGGCGTTTGCATTTCGTCGTTTGGCACGATAATAACGCGCACATCGCCCTGACGGGATTCGATAGCGCTCACTGCGGCACGTTTTTCGTTCAGCAGATAGGAGGCGATCGGTACCGGAACAATGGCGTGGACTTCTTTGGTATTCTCTTTCAGCGCTTCTTCTTCGATCAGACGCAGAATAGAGAGCGACAGCGATTCGTTATCACGCACGGTGCCGGTGCCGGAGCAGCGCGGGCAGACGTGGTGGCTGGACTCGCCCAGCGACGGGCTCAGGCGCTGACGGGACATCTCCAGCAGGCCGAAGCGCGAAATATGGCTGATCTGAATGCGCGCCCGGTCCTGACGGACGGCTTCGCGCAGACGATTCTCCACGGCGCGCTGGTGGCGAACCGGGGTCATATCGATGAAGTCGATAACGATCAGGCCGCCGAGGTCGCGCAGACGCAGCTGGCGGGCAATTTCGTCAGCCGCTTCGAGGTTGGTATTGAAGGCTGTCTCTTCGATATCGCCGCCGCGGGTGGCGCGGGCGGAGTTGATATCGATCGCGGTCAGCGCTTCGGTGCTATCGATAACGATAGACCCGCCGGAAGGCAGGCGCACTTCGCGCTGGAAGGCGGACTCAATTTGCGATTCGATCTGATAATGGCTGAACAGCGGGATTTCACCGGTGTACAGTTTTATTTTGCTGCTGAAATCCGGACGACCCAGCGCGGCGATATGCTGGCGCGCCAGCTCAAGCACTTTCGGGTTATCGATCAGGATTTCGCCGATGTCCTGGCGCAGATAGTCACGGAAGGCGCGGACAATGACGTTGCTTTCCTGGTGGATCAGGAACGGCGCCGGACGGCTTTCCGCGGCTTTCTGAATCGCTTCCCAGTGCTTCAGGCGGAAGCTCAGGTCCCACTGCAGGGCTTCGGCGGATTTGCCGACGCCAGCGGTGCGAACGATCAGGCCCATGCCGTCCGGAAGCTCCAGGCTCGCCAGCGCTTCTTTCAGTTCGGTACGGTCGTCGCCCTCGATACGGCGGGAAATTCCCCCGGCGCGCGGGTTGTTCGGCATCAGTACCAGATAGCTGCCCGCCAGGCTGATAAAGGTGGTGAGCGCAGCGCCTTTGTTGCCGCGTTCTTCTTTATCAATCTGCACGATAACTTCCTGACCTTCCCGCAGTACGTCTTTGATATTAGGACGACCATGCGCATTGTAGTTGGCGGGGAAGTATTCGCGGGCGATTTCTTTGAGGGGGAGGAAACCATGACGCTCGGCGCCGTAATCAACAAACGCGGCTTCAAGGCTGGGTTCAATGCGGGTGATTTTGCCTTTGTAGATGTTCGCTTTTTTCTGTTCGTGCCCGGGGCTTTCGATATCCAGGTCGTACAGGCGCTGCCCATCAACAAGGGCGACGCGCAACTCTTCCTGCTGAGTTGCGTTGATTAACATTCTTTTCATCGTAACTTACTCATTATTCTTACATTGACGACTAAGCTGCGGGCAGAGTAATGCCTTTCCGGGGGAAAACCGATGGCCTCGTGTCTGGTTCACGTCGCCAACCTCACGGTTGTCGCGCGCTTAAGAGGCGCAGAGTGTCGGTCGCCTGTGTTTCAAACGGAAACACAGCGCAATTATTCAGGGGAACAGCCTGGGATGTATCACCAGAGAATATTCCATTTATACTCGTCGTCTTTCGCGTTGCAGGCATGGTGGCTTAACCTGCTCACCTCGATCTGGCGATCCAGATGAGCTCCCGGGAGTCCCGGAGTTGACGCCTTCCTGCGACTTGAAATCCATAGAGCCTGTACCGGTAAGGACTGCAACCCGCAGCCCGCTAACTGTCTGAAAGATCACAACGTCTTACGCCATTGCTGCGTGGGCGATCGGTCAGACAAAATTGGTCATTCCGCTAATGTCTTGTTCTAACAAGATGCAATACGGAAAACGGTCTCATTATTCCATTGCTAACCTTGTTATAGCAAGTTGACTTTCACCTTTTATCACCCGGTTACTCACAGTTTTATCACCTGCCCATACAGATTGTTCTAATAACAAACAAAATGGCGGTCAGGTAAACCGTGAAAACAGGATAATGATAAATATAAGCATATAAAAATGAGTGGCGCTAATGCGTCCGGCTATTTAGAATCGCGCACCATGAAAACTGAGACCCCAACCGTAAAAATGGTTGCCATTGCTGCTGATGAAGCGGGGCAACGTATCGACAACTTTTTGCGTACGCAATTGAAAGGCGTACCGAAGAGCATGATTTATCGCATCCTGCGTAAAGGCGAGGTGCGGGTAAACAAAAAGCGCGTGAAGCCGGAGTATAAGCTGGAAGCGGGCGATGAAGTCCGTATCCCGCCGGTACGCGTGGCGGAGCGTGAAGAAGAGGCGGTATCGCCGCACCTGCAGAAAGTGGCCGCGCTCTCTGAGGTGATCCTCTATGAAGACGATCATATTCTGGTGCTCAATAAGCCTTCTGGTACTGCGGTACACGGCGGCAGCGGCCTGAGCTTCGGCGTGATTGAAGGGCTGCGCGCCCTGCGCCCGGAGGCGCGCTTCCTTGAGCTGGTGCATCGTCTCGACCGGGATACCTCCGGCGTGCTGCTGGTGGCGAAAAAGCGCTCAGCGCTGCGTTCGCTGCACGAGCAACTGCGCGATAAAGGCATGCAGAAAGATTATCTGGCGCTGGTGCGCGGCCAGTGGCAGTCGCATACCAAAGTGGTCCAGGCCCCGCTGTTGAAGAATATTCTGCAGAGCGGGGAGCGCATCGTTCGCGTGAGTCAGGAAGGCAAGCCGTCGGAGACGCGCTTTAAAGTGGAAGAGCGTTACGAATTCGCCACGCTGGTGCGCTGCAGCCCGGTCACCGGCCGCACGCATCAGATCCGCGTTCATACGCAGTATGCCGGCCATCCTATCGCTTTTGACGACCGCTATGGCGACCGCGAGTTCGACAAGCAGCTGTCCGCTACCGGCTTAAACCGCCTGTTCCTGCACGCGGCGGCGCTGAAGTTTACCCACCCGGGGAGCGGGGAGGTGATGCGCGTTGAGGCGCCGCTGGACAACCAGCTGAAGCACTGTTTACAGGTGCTACGGAAGAGCAAATAAGCGCAACGGCGGAATCAGTTCCGCCGTTTTTTTTGCCTCAGCCTAACAGCGGGTTGTAGTTTTCACGGCGCAACATCTGACAGAGCGCGATTAAGGGTAAACCGACCAGGGTGTTCGGGTCGCGGCCTTCCAGCCGTTCGAACAGCGTAATGCCCAATCCTTCGCTCTTGAAACTCCCGGCGCACTGCAGCGGGTTCTCTTTGCGCACATAGCCTTCTATCTCTTTATCACTGAGATGGCGAAAGTGAACGTCAAAGGGTTCGCATTCGGTTTGTAGATGGCCGCTGGCAGAGTTGTACAGCGCCAGTCCGGTATAAAAGGTAATGATTGATCCGCTGGCCTTTCTTAACTGCCTGCGGGCATTTTCCTCGGTGTGCGGTTTGCCGGTGATTTCACCGTCCAGTACGCAAACCTGATCGGAGCCTATAATAAGGTGATTAGGGAAGCGTGTGGCCAGACTTTGCGCTTTGGCCTGCGCCAGTCGGGTGACAAGCTGACGTGCGGATTCATCAGGCCGGGGCGTTTCGTCGACGTCAGGCGCGGCACATTCAAACGGTAAACCCAGTTTTTCCAGCAGCATGCGCCGCCAGGGAGAGGTTGACGCGAGGATAAGATCAGACATATTTTTTCATCCACATATAGCGCTTCGCAGAGCATCATCTTAAACTATGCGCCGCAATGTGTGCGAATAAATGGCAAAAGGCAACCTGAGGCTGCCTTTTTCTTTGACTCTATGACATTACAAAGTTAATATGCGCGCCCTATGCAAAAGGTAAAATTACCCCTGACTCTTGATCCGGTACGCACGGCTCAAAAACGCCTTGATTACGAAGGCATCTATGCCCGCGATCAGGTTGAACGTGTAACCGATTCTGTAGTCAGCGTGGACAGCGATGTGGAATGCAGCATGTCGTTCGCTATCGATAACCAGCGTCTCGCCGTTATTACTGGCGATGCAAAGGTAACGGTAACTCTCGAATGCCAGCGTTGCGGGAAACCGTTCTCCCATCACGTCCACACCACGTATTGTTTTAGCCCCGTCAGAAATGACGAACAGGCCGAAGCACTACCGGAAGCGTATGAGCCGATTGAGGTTAACGAATTCGGTGAAATCGACCTGCAGGCAATGGTCGAGGATGAAATTATCCTCTCCCTGCCTGTAGTTCCGGTGCATGATTCTGAACACTGTGAAGTGTCCGACGCGGACATGGTCTTTGGCGAACTGCCTGAAGAGGCACAAAAACCAAACCCATTTGCCGTATTAGCCAGCTTAAAGCGTAAGTAATTGAGGAGTAAGGTCCATGGCCGTACAACAGAATAAACCAACCCGTTCCAAACGTGGCATGCGTCGTTCCCATGACGCGCTGACCGCAGTCACCAGCCTGTCTGTAGACAAAACTTCTGGTGAGAAACACCTGCGTCACCACATCACTGCCGACGGTTTCTACCGCGGTCGCAAGGTTATCGCTAAGTAATCACGCGATACTCGCAGGATTTCCCGTTGCAGGCCATGGCGGGCGTGTGCGTCCCTGGAAACTCGGTTAACCCGGTCGCTGGGGGCATTTATGCCCGGATTGTTGCGTCTGCAGCGTGAATATTCGCGGGTGCCAGCGTGATGAAGCTTAGTGAGGACTCCCCGGGCAACTGGGGAATCACAGAACCGGGCAGCGACGATACCTTGACACGTCTAACCCTGGCGTTAGATGTCATGGGGGGCGATTTCGGCCCATCCGTGACGGTGCCTGCAGCATTGCAGGCACTGAACTCTAATTCGCAACTCACACTTCTTTTAGTCGGCGATCCCGACGCCATCACGCCATTACTCGCCAAAGCTGATTTCGAACAACGTTCGCGTCTGCAGATCATTCCTGCGCAGTCAGTTATTGCCAGTGATGCGCGACCCGCACAGGCTATCCGCAGCAGTCGCGGAAGCTCAATGCGCGTGGCGCTGGAGCTTGTGAAAGAAGGGCGGGCGCAAGCATGCGTCAGCGCTGGCAACACCGGCGCGCTGATGGGTCTGGCGAAACTGCTGCTCAAACCGATCGAAGGTATTGAGCGGCCGGCGCTGGTGACGGTTTTACCGCACCAGCAGAAGGGCAAAACCGTGGTGCTGGATCTCGGCGCCAACGTCGATTGCGACAGCACGATGCTGGTGCAGTTCGCGGTAATGGGCGCGGTGCTGGCGGAAGAAGTGGTCGGCATTGCCAACCCCCGCGTCGCTTTGTTGAATATCGGCGAAGAAGAGATGAAAGGCCTCGGCAGCATCCGCGATGCTGCCGCAGTGCTCAAAACGCTGCCTTCCCTCAACTACATCGGCTATCTTGAAGCCAATGAACTGTTGACCGGAAAAACCGATGTGCTGGTTTGTGATGGATTCACGGGCAACGTCACATTAAAAACCATGGAAGGTGTTGTCAGAATGTTCCTTTCACTGCTGAAATCTCAGGGAGAGGGCAAAAAACGGTCGTGGTGGCTGCTGTTACTAAAACGTTGGTTACAAAAAAGCCTGGCGAGGCGATTCAGTCACCTCAACCCCGACCAGTATAATGGCGCCTGTCTGTTAGGATTGCGCGGTTCCGTGATCAAGAGTCATGGTGCTGCCAATCAACGCGCCTTTAGCGTCGCGATAGAGCAGGCAGTGCAGGCGGTGCAGCGGCAGATCCCTCAGCGGATCGCCGCGCGCCTGGAATCTTTATACCCAGCTGGTTTCGAGCTGCCGGAAAGCGACAGTGACGTGAACGCCCGACAGCAAAGCGGGACGAATGGCCACGATTGACGCCGCGGCGGTTGAACGAGGCGGGTATATCACCCAAGAGTGACTGAGCGTACATGTATACGAAGATTATTGGTACCGGCAGCTATCTGCCCGAGCAAGTGCGTACAAACGCCGACCTGGAAAAAATGGTAGAAACCTCTGACGAGTGGATTGTCACCCGCACAGGTATCCGTGAGCGTCGTATTGCCGCAGCGCATGAAACAGTTGCTACGATGGGCTTTGAAGCCGCAAAGCAGGCGCTGGCGATGGCGGGCGTGTCCGCGGAGCAAATTGGTCTGATTATCGTTGCGACCACCTCCGGCACGCACGCGTTTCCGAGTTCTGCATGCCAGATCCAGTCAATGCTGGGCGTTAAGGGTTGCCCGGCGTTTGATGTCGCCGCCGCCTGCGCCGGTTTCACCTATGCGCTAAGCGTCGCCGATCAGTATGTGAAGAACGGCGCGGTAGATTATGCGCTGGTTGTTGGCGCCGATGTGCTGGCGCGCACCTGCGATCCGGCGGATCGCGGAACGATTATTATTTTCGGCGACGGCGCCGGCGCGGTTGTGCTGGGCGCCTCCGAAGAGCCGGGCATTATCTCGACGCATCTGCATGCCGACGGCAGCTATGGCGAACTGCTGACCCTGCCGAACGCCGATCGCGTCGATCCGGAAAACCCGATCTATCTGACGATGGCCGGCAACGAAGTCTTCAAAGTGGCGGTCACCGAGCTGGCGCACATCGTTGATGAGACGCTGGCAGCAAATAATCTTGAACGTTCAGCGCTGGACTGGCTGGTGCCGCATCAGGCTAACCTGCGTATTATCAGCGCGACGGCGAAGAAACTGGGTATGTCGATGGATAACGTCGTTGTGACCCTCGACCGCCATGGCAACACCTCCGCGGCGTCAGTCCCTTGCGCGCTGGATGAGGCCGTCCGCGATGGCCGTATTCAGCGCGGTCAGCTGATTTTGCTGGAAGCCTTTGGTGGCGGTTTCACCTGGGGTTCCGCGCTGGTTCGTTTTTAGTATAAGGATTTAAACATGACGCAATTCGCATTTGTGTTCCCGGGGCAGGGCTCTCAGGCCGTAGGCATGCTGGCCGAAATGGCTGCCGCCTGGCCGGTCATTGAAGAGACCTTCGGTGAAGCTTCCGCAGCGTTGGGTTACGATCTGTGGGCGCTGACGCAACAGGGCCCGGCAGAAGAACTGAATAAGACCTGGCAGACTCAACCGGCGCTGCTCGCCGCCTCCGTGGCGCTGTACCGCGTCTGGCAACAGCAGGGCGGCAAAGCGCCAGCGCTGCTGGCGGGTCACAGCCTCGGCGAATACTCCGCGCTGGTATGCGCGGGCGTTATCGGTTTCGCTGATGCCGTTCGCCTGGTTGAGCTGCGTGGTAAATTCATGCAGGAAGCCGTACCGGAAGGTACCGGCGCCATGTCCGCTATTATCGGTCTGGACGACGCCGCTATCGCCAAAGCCTGTGAAGAGTCTGCCGAAGGGCAGGTGGTCTCTCCGGTGAACTACAATTCTCCGGGCCAGGTGGTTATCGCCGGGCACAAAGAGGCCGTTGAACGCGCTGGCGCCGCCTGTAAAGCCGCCGGCGCCAAACGCGCGCTGCCGCTGCCGGTGAGCGTGCCGTCCCACTGCGCGCTGATGAAGCCAGCCGCAGAAAAACTGGCGGTAGAGCTGCAGAAAATCACCTTCAACGCGCCGACGATTCCGGTGGTGAATAACGTCGACGTGAAGTGCGAAACCGCGCCGGACGCCATTCGCGACGCGCTGGTGCGCCAGCTGTACAGCCCGGTGCAGTGGACCAAAACCGTTGAGTTTATGGCTACCGAGGGCGTATCGCACCTGTATGAGGTTGGCCCGGGTAAAGTCCTCACCGGCCTGACCAAACGTATTGTTGACACCCTGACCGCTTCCGCGCTTAACGAGCCGGCGGCGATGTCTGCGGCGCTTGAGCAATAAAAGAGGAAAACCATGAGTTTTGAAGGAAAAATCGCGCTGGTTACCGGTGCAAGCCGCGGTATTGGCCGTGCTATCGCTGAAACGCTCGTCGCCCGTGGCGCGAAAGTTATCGGTACTGCGACCAGCGAAAGCGGCGCGCAGGCGATCAGCGACTATTTAGGCGCCAATGGTAAAGGTCTGATGTTGAATGTGACCGACCCGGCATCTATTGAATCTGTTCTGGAAAATGTGCGCGCAGAGTTTGGCGAAGTGGATATCCTGGTGAATAATGCCGGGATCACTCGCGACAATCTGTTAATGCGCATGAAAGATGACGAGTGGAACGATATTATCGAAACCAACCTGTCATCGGTTTTCCGTCTGTCAAAAGCGGTAATGCGCGCTATGATGAAAAAGCGTCATGGACGTATTATCACTATCGGTTCTGTGGTTGGTACCATGGGAAATGCGGGTCAGGCCAACTACGCCGCGGCGAAAGCGGGTCTGATCGGCTTCAGTAAATCACTGGCGCGTGAAGTTGCGTCCCGCGGTATTACTGTAAACGTTGTTGCTCCGGGCTTTATTGAAACGGACATGACGCGTGCGCTGACCGATGAGCAGCGTGCGGGTACGCTGGCGGCAGTTCCTGCGGGGCGCCTTGGCACCCCAAATGAAATCGCCAGCGCGGTTGCATTTTTAGCCTCTGACGAAGCAAGTTACATCACTGGTGAAACGCTGCACGTCAACGGCGGAATGTACATGGTCTGACCGAGATTTGTGCAAAACGTTCAGGAACCGCGCACTTCGCACGGTTCTCTGTGCGGTTTTGTGCGAAAAGATTTGCGTTCTTAGGGCAAACGGCCTCAAAATAGCGCAAAATCGTGGTAAGACCTGCCGGGATTTAGTTGCAAATTTTTCAACATTTTATACACTACGAAAACCATCGCGAAAGCGAGTTTTGATAGGAAATTTAAGAGTATGAGCACTATCGAAGAACGCGTTAAGAAAATTATCGGCGAGCAGCTGGGCGTTAAGCAGGAAGAAGTTACCAACAATGCTTCCTTCGTTGAAGACCTGGGCGCTGATTCTCTTGACACCGTTGAGCTGGTAATGGCTCTGGAAGAAGAGTTTGATACTGAGATTCCGGACGAAGAAGCTGAGAAAATCACCACCGTTCAGGCTGCCATTGATTACATCAACGGCCACCAGGCGTAAGTGAACATCTCCAGGCGGTCATTCGACCGCCTGAGTTTTATCTTTTTATTGTCCCACAAGAATCTATTTTCCCTCCCTGGAGGACAAACGTGTCTAAGCGTCGTGTAGTTGTGACCGGACTGGGCATGTTGTCTCCTGTCGGCAATACCGTAGAGTCTACCTGGAAAGCTCTCCTTGCCGGTCAGAGTGGCATCAGCCTGATCGACCATTTCGATACTAGCGCCTATGCAACGAAATTTGCTGGCTTAGTAAAGGATTTTAACTGTGATGACATTATCTCGCGCAAAGAACAGCGCAAGATGGATGCCTTCATTCAATATGGAATTGTCGCTGGCGTTCAGGCCATGCAGGATTCTGGCCTTGAAGTGACGGAAGAGAATGCAACCCGTATTGGCGCCGCTATCGGCTCCGGTATCGGCGGTCTCGGCTTGATCGAAGAAAACCACAGTTCGCTGGTTAACGGCGGACCGCGCAAGATCAGCCCATTCTTCGTTCCTTCCACAATTGTTAACATGGTGGCCGGCCATCTGACCATCATGTTTGGTCTGCGTGGGCCAAGTATCTCTATCGCGACCGCGTGTACTTCAGGCGTGCACAACATCGGCCAGGCCGCGCGCATCATCGCCTATGGCGATGCCGATGCGATGGTGGCAGGCGGCGCGGAAAAAGCCAGTACCCCGCTTGGCGTGGGCGGCTTCGGCGCGGCGCGTGCGCTCTCCACGCGCAATGACAACCCGCAGGCGGCGAGCCGTCCGTGGGATAAAGATCGTGACGGCTTCGTGCTGGGCGACGGCGCGGGTATGGTGGTGCTGGAAGAGTACGAGCATGCCAAAAAACGCGGCGCCAAAATCTACGCCGAGATCGTTGGCTTCGGCATGAGCAGCGATGCTTACCACATGACGTCACCGCCGGAAGATGGCGCGGGCGCCGCGCTGGCAATGGTGAATGCTATTCGCGATGCGGGCATCGAACCGGGCCAGATCGGCTACGTCAACGCCCACGGTACCTCGACGCCGGCCGGCGATAAAGCGGAAGCGCAGGCGGTTAAGTCTGTCTTCGGTGATGCGGCGAGCCGCGTACTGGTGAGCTCTACCAAATCCATGACCGGGCATCTGCTGGGTGCGGCAGGGGCGGTAGAGTCGATTTACTCTATCCTGGCGCTGCGCGATCAGGCGGTTCCGCCGACGATCAACCTCGACAACCCGGATGAAGGCTGCGACCTCGACTTCGTTCCACACGAAGCGCGTCAGGTTTCCGGTATGGAGTACACCCTGTGCAACTCCTTCGGCTTTGGCGGCACTAACGGTTCGCTGATCTTCAAAAAAGTGTGACAGGGCTTGCCCCGGTACTGCTTTAACAAAAGGCCCGTTCATCGGGCCTTTTTTATTCAGCTTTCTCCCCTTGTTCTCTGCTCTGGGTCCTGACACACTGACCGACCAGTGAAAAGGAGTCCTTTATGTTCTTGATAAACGGCGTTGTACAGGACACGTTGGCAGCGAACGATCGCGCCACCCAGTTTGGCGACGGCTGTTTTACCACCGCCCGCATCCAGCAAGGGCAGGTTGCGCTACTGGACGCCCATCTGCAGCGTTTGCAGACAACCTGTGAAAAATTACATATCCCATTTAACGACTGGCTGACGCTGAGCGAAGAGATGCAGCGTCTGGCTCGGCCGCACGCGCAGGGCGTGCTCAAGGTGACTCTCACCCGCGGCGTTGGGGGAAGGGGATACAGTACGGCAGGCTGCGTGTCGCCCACTCGCATTCTCAGCTTCTCTCCATTCCCGGCGCATTATGCGCGCTGGCGGGAGGAGGGCATTACTCTGACCCAGAGTCCGGTGCCCCTGGGGCGCAACTCCTGGCTTGCCGGCCTGAAGCACCTTAATCGCCTTGAGCAGGTGCTGATCCGCTCTCATCTTGAGCAGACGGACGCCGATGAGGCGCTGGTCCTTGACAGTGACGGGTGGCTTACGGAATGCTGTGCCGCGAATTTATTCTGGCGTCAGGGACGTGATGTATTTACTCCGCGACTCGATTATGCCGGGGTCAACGGCATTATGCGGCAGCGCTGTATCGCGCAGCTGGCACCATCGACGTTTCGCGTTGTCGAAGTGACAGCGCGTCCCGAGACGTTGCGGGAGGCCGATGAAGTGCTGATCTGCAATGCGCTGATGCCGCTGGTGCCGGTTCGCCGCTGGGAGGAGACCACCTGGTCCTCGCGTGAGCTTTACCATTTTTTAGCCCCTTTGTGTGAGCTGTCTGGTTAGTATGAAGAAAATGTTACGTTTTATCCTGTTGCTGGTCGTGCTGTTGGGCATCGCCGCGGCGGCAGGCATGTGGAAGGTACGCCAGCTGGCGGACAGCAAGCTGCTGATTAAGGAAGAGACCATCTTTACCCTCGAAGCTGGCACCGGCCGGCTGGCGCTGGGCCAGGATCTCTATCGCGAGAAGGTGATCAATCGCCCGCGCGTTTTCCAGTGGCTGCTGCGGGTGGAACCTGAGCTGTCTCACTTCAAGGCCGGGACCTATCGCTTCACGCCGCAAATGACGGTGCGCGAGATGTTGCAGCTGCTGGCCAGCGGCAAAGAGGCGCAGTTTCCGCTGCGCTTTGTCGAAGGCATGCGCGTCAGCGACTACCTGCGCCAGCTGCGCGATGCCCCGTACGTGAAGCACACGCTTGAAGACGATAGCTACGCGACGGTGGCTAAGGCATTAGGTCTTGAGCATGCCGACTGGGTAGAGGGCTGGTTCTGGCCGGATACCTGGATGTACACCGCCAACACCAGCGATATCGCCATCCTCAAGCGCGCGCATCAGAAAATGGTCGCCGAAGTGGCGAAGGTCTGGGAAGGACGGATGGAGAATCTGCCCTATGCCGATCAGAACCAGCTGTTGACCATGGCCTCGATTATTGAAAAAGAGACCGCGGTAGCGGAAGAGCGCGACCGCGTCGCGTCGGTATTTATCAACCGCCTGCGCATCGGTATGCGCTTGCAGACCGATCCGACCGTAATCTACGGGATGGGCGCAGGATATACTGGTAAGTTAACGCGTAAGGATCTCGAGACGCCGACCGCATACAATACTTATACCATCAGCGGTTTGCCGCCGGGCCCTATCGCGGTGCCGGGCGAGGCCTCGCTGAAGGCGGCCGCCCATCCGGCGAAAACGCCATATCTTTATTTCGTCGCCGACGGGAAAGGGGGCCATACGTTTACCACAAACCTGGTCAGTCATAACCGTGCGGTGCAGGATTATCTGAAAGTACTTAAGGAAAAAAATGCGCAGTAACTATATCGTCATCGAGGGGCTGGAGGGCGCCGGGAAGACCACCGCACGTCAACTGGTGGTGGAGACGCTGCAGTCGGCGGGTATTCACGATATGGTGTTTACCCGCGAGCCGGGGGGCACAATCCTTGCCGAAAAACTGCGTAGCCTGGTGCTGGATATCCAGTCCACGGGCGATGAAGTGATTAACGATAAAGCGGAAGTGCTGATGTTTTACGCGGCGCGCGTCCAGTTGGTGGAGACCGTGATTAAGCCCGCGCTGGCCCGCGGCCAGTGGGTGATCGGCGATCGTCACGATCTGTCGACGCAGGCCTATCAGGGCGGCGGCCGGGGAATTGACCGCACGATGCTGGCGACGCTGCGCGACGCGGTACTCGGTGATTTTCGCCCCAATCTGACGCTGTATCTCGACGTCACGCCGGAAGTGGGGCTGCAGCGCGCCCGGGCCCGCGGCGAGCTGGATCGCATTGAGCAGGAGTCCATGAACTTTTTCAACCGTACCCGCGCGCGCTATCTTGAGCTGGCCGCCGCCGATCCTTCTATCCGCACGGTTGACGCAACTCAGCCGCTGGATGCCGTGGCGCGCGACATTCGCGCCACGATCGCCCAGTGGATGGCGGAGCAAGCGGCATGAAATGGTATCCGTGGCTGCGCCCCTCGTTCGAGCAACTGGTCGGTAGCTATCAGGCCGGACGAGGCCACCACGCCTTACTGTTACAGTCCCTGAACGGGATGGGCGGCGAGGCGTTGATTTACGCGCTGTGCCGCTTCCTGATGTGCCGCCAGCCCGAAGGACATAAAAGCTGCGGCCACTGCCATAGCTGTCAGCTGATGCAGGCCGGCACGCACCCCGATTACTATGCGCTCAGCCCCGAGAAGGGCAAGAGCGCGCTGGGTATTGACGCGGTGCGCGATGTCAATGAAAAGCTCTATGAACATGCGCGCCTTGGTGGGGCAAAAGTGGTCTGGATTAGCGATGCTGCCTTGTTGACCGATGCCGCCGCCAACGCGTTGCTGAAAACGCTGGAGGAGCCCCCGGAGAATACCTGGTTCTTCCTCGCCTGCGAGGAGCCGGCGCGTCTGCTGACCACTCTGCGCAGCCGCTGTCGCCTGCATCATCTGGCGCCGCCGTCTGAGCCTTATGCTCTGGCCTGGCTGGAGCGTGAGGTGAGCCTGCCGCAGGAGTCATTGTTGACCGCGTTACGCCTGTGCGCCAGCGCGCCGGCTGCGGCGCTCGAACTGTTACAGGAACCGCTGTGGACGGCGCGGCAGCAGTTGTGTCAGGCGCTGGCGGCTACCCTGGCGAGCGGTGACTGGCTGGCGCTGCTGCCGATACTCAATCATGAACAGGCGGCGGTTCGCCTGCACTGGCTGGCGTCGCTGCTGGTCGATGCGCAAAAACGACAGCAGGGGATTACCCTGGTGAGTAACCCTGACGTCTGGCCGCTGCTGGAGCAGCTGGCGCACAGCCTGCCCGCCGCCAGGCTGCAGGCGATTGCCCATGACGTCTGTACCTGCCGCGAGCAATTGCTCAACGTTGTCGGTGTCAACCGCGAACTGCTGCTTACCGAGCGCCTGCTGCGCTGGGAACATTACCTGCAACCCGGGACGGGTTTACCCGTCTCCCACCTCTGAGTGAGACATTATGTTTTTAGTCGACTCCCACTGCCATCTTGATGGTCTGGATTATCAAACTCTACACAAAAACGTCGACGACGTGCTGGCAAAAGCGGCCGCACGCGATGTGAAATTTTGCCTCGCCGTCGCCACGACGCTGCCTGGCTACCGCAGTATGCGCGAACTGGTGGGGACGCGTGACAACGTCGTCTTCTCCTGTGGCGTACACCCATTAAACCAGGACGAGCCCTGGGAGGTAGAGACCCTGCGCGCGCTGGCAGCGGAAGAGGGCGTCGTGGCGATGGGGGAGACCGGTCTGGATTATTTTTATACCCCGGAAACTAAAGCCCAACAGCAAAGCTCGTTCCGCGACCACATTCGTATCGGCCGTGAGCTCAATAAGCCGGTGATCGTCCATACCCGTGACGCGCGTGCCGATACTCTGGCTATTTTGCGCGAAGAAAAGGTGACGGATTGCGGTGGCGTACTACACTGTTTCACTGAGGACAGGGAGACAGCGGGCAAGCTGCTCGATATGGGGTTCTATATCTCGTTTTCCGGTATCGTCACTTTTCGTAACGCCGAGCAGCTGCGTGATGCGGCGCGCTACGTGCCGCTGGATCGCCTGCTGGTTGAAACCGATTCGCCGTACCTGGCGCCGGTCCCCCACCGCGGCAAAGAGAACCAGCCGGCGCTGGTCCGTGACGTTGCCGAGTATATGGCGGTACTGAAGGGGGTGTCGCTTGAGCAGCTGGCTCAGCAGACCACCGACAATTTTGCCACCCTGTTCCACATCGACCCCGCCCGTTTGCAACCTGCTTGATCTGCTTATTATTTTAAGGCTCGTAATTAATAGCCAAAGCGAGTAAAGTTCACCGCCACAAAAGTGGCGGTGAAGGTTTTTTAGCAACATCTGGATACAATTTATGTAAGTTGATGTAAATTTTTACCGGAAGGCTGATTGAAACGTGATAGCCGTCAAACAATCATCCCGTTAATTATTTTACTCTGTGTAATAAATAAAGGGCGCTTAGATGTCCTGTCCACGGCACGGTTCTCCCCCCGGGCCAATGCGTGAAAGCGTAAAAAAGTACCAAATACTCAGGAGCACTCTCAATTATGTTTAAGAATGCATTTGCTAACCTGCAGAAGGTCGGTAAATCGCTGATGCTGCCGGTATCCGTACTGCCTATCGCAGGTATCCTGCTGGGCGTCGGTTCCGCTAACTTCAGCTGGCTGCCAGCCGTGGTCTCCCACGTTATGGCAGAAGCAGGCGGTTCAGTTTTCGCCAATATGCCGCTGATCTTCGCTATCGGTGTGGCCCTCGGCTTCACCAATAACGACGGTGTATCCGCACTGGCTGCAGTCGTGGCTTACGGCATCATGGTGAAAACCATGGCGGTTGTTGCGCCGCTGGTGCTGCATTTACCTGCTGACGAGATTGCGGCAAAACACCTTGCTGATACCGGCGTGCTTGGCGGTATTATCTCCGGTGCTATCGCCGCCTACATGTTCAACCGCTTCTATCGCATCAAGCTGCCAGAATATCTCGGCTTCTTTGCGGGCAAGCGTTTTGTGCCGATTATCTCTGGTCTGGCCGCTATCTTCACCGGCGTGATCCTCTCCTTCATTTGGCCGCCGATCGGCTCCGCGATCCAAACCTTCTCCCAGTGGGCTGCTTATCAGAACCCAGTGGTGGCGTTTGGTATCTACGGTTTCATCGAACGTTGCCTGGTGCCGTTTGGTCTGCATCACATCTGGAACGTTCCTTTCCAGATGCAGATCGGCGAATACACCAACGCGGCTGGTCAGGTGTTCCACGGCGATATCCCGCGCTACATGGCAGGCGACCCGACGGCGGGCAAACTGTCTGGCGGCTTCCTGTTCAAAATGTATGGTCTGCCGGCAGCGGCTATCGCGATTTGGCACTCTGCTAAACCGGAAAACCGCGCCAAAGTGGGCGGTATCATGATCTCCGCCGCGCTGACCTCGTTCCTGACCGGTATCACCGAGCCGATCGAGTTCTCGTTCATGTTCGTGGCGCCGATCCTGTACGTTATCCATGCCATTCTGGCGGGCCTGGCGTTCCCGATCTGTATCCTGCTGGGTATGCGTGACGGTACCTCGTTCTCTCACGGCCTGATCGACTTTATCGTGCTGTCCGGTAACAGCAGCAAGCTGTGGCTGTTCCCGATTGTTGGTATCTGCTATGCGATCGTGTACTACGTCATTTTCCGTGTGCTGATTAAAGCCCTGGATCTGAAAACTCCGGGTCGTGAAGACACCACCGAAGAGAGCAAAGCTGGCGCCACCAGCGAGATGGCTCCGGCTCTGGTCGCCGCTTTCGGCGGTAAAGAGAACATCACCAACCTCGACGCATGTATTACTCGTCTGCGTGTTAGCGTGGCGGATGTAGCGAAAGTTGACCAGGCTGGCCTGAAAAAACTGGGCGCCGCTGGCGTGGTAGTGGCAGGTTCTGGCGTACAGGCCATCTTCGGTACCAAGTCCGATAACCTGAAAACTGAAATGGATGAGTACATCCGTAACAGTTAAGACGTAGTATCGGGGAGACTAAGGCAGCCAACTGGCTGCCTTTTTTATGCGCTAAAGTCGGTGCCCCACAAGCGATAACCCTGAAAACAGTCCACCATATGCTTATTCCCTCAGCAGCTAAGTCTATAGTTGAATAAGAAAAAGAGCTTTCAGGTTGAAAGAGAGGGAGAATGTCGCTCATACTCTTAGCGGAACCTGTGCGTCCGCGTTTATCTGCAGAAGCAGGCCAGCGCACGGGATAAAACTTATAAGGAATCAGTCATGGCAGAAGAAACGATTTTCAGCAAAATCATTCGCCGGGAGATCCCGTCGGATATTGTCTATCAGGATGAGCTTGTGACCGCTTTTCGCGACATCTCCCCGCAGGCGCCCACCCATATTCTGATTGTCCCGAATGTTCTGATTCCTACCGTAAATGACGTCACCGCTGAACATGAGCTGGCGCTGGGCCGGATGATGACCGTCGCGGCGAAGATCGCCCGCGATGAAGGTCTTGCCGACGATGGCTATCGGTTGATCGTCAACTGCAACCGCCACGGCGGCCAGGAAGTGTACCATATCCATATGCATCTGCTGGGCGGTCGTCCGCTTGGCCCGATGCTGGCGCACAAAGGCTAACGTCATGCTCAGGACCCTTTTGGGCGCGTGTCTGGCGGCGGGGCTACTCGCCGGGTGTAGTTCACACCCGGAGATCCCGGTTTCTGACCAGCAGGCGCTGGTGATGGAGTCGAGCGTGCTGGCGGCGGGGATCAGCGCCAGCGAGCCTGCCGTCGTGGCGACAGAGATTCAGGCTACCGCCTCCTCAACGCTATATAACGAGCGCCAGCAGCCGGTTACCGTGCACTATCGTTTTTTCTGGTATGACGCCCGAGGGCTGGAGATGCATCCGCTGGACGCGCCGCGCACCATCGTGGTACCGGCCCGCTCCTCGGTCACGTTATATGGCAGCGCCAATATCCTGGGGGCGCATAAGGCCCGCCTTTATCTTTATCTGTAAGGGGTAATTATAATGATGAAAATGTGTCGCTATGCGTTAATCACAGCACTGGCGATATTCCTCGCAGGCTGTGCGGGGTTGCGGGAGCAGCCCGCGCCGGTAGAAGAGGCCAAACCGCAGCCGCAGCAGCCTGCGCAGCCGCAGCCCACGGTGCCGACCGTACCGGCGGTGCCCTCTGTCCCGGCGCAGCCTGGGCCGATTGAGCATCAGGATCAGCAGTCGGGTCAGCCGGCGCCGCGCGTGCGTCATTATGACTGGAACGGCGCGGTTCAGCCGCTGGTGGGGCAGATGCTGCAGGCGAGTGGGGTCAATGCCGGCAGTATTCTGCTGGTTGACAGCGTGAACAACCGCACCAACGGTTCGCTGAATGCTGGAGAAGCCACCACTGCGCTACGTAGTGCGCTGGCCGGTAACGGCAAATTTACCCTGGTATCGGCGCAGCAGCTGGCGGTCGCCAAGCAGCAGCTGGGCCTGTCGCCGCAGGACAGCCTCGGCAGCCGCAGCAAAGCCATGGGCATCGCCCGCAACGTGGGCGCGCAGTATGTGCTTTACTCCAATGCCACCGGCAACGTCAACGCGCCTGAGCTGAAAATGCAGCTCATGCTGGTGCAAACCGGTGAGATTATCTGGTCAGGTAAAGGTGCTGTTCAGCAACAATAAGCTAACGCGCGACGAGCTCTTGTCGCGCTTCTTTCCCCATTATCATCCTGTCGCCTCGCTGAGCCAGAGTGGCCTCAGCGGCGGCAGTGTGATTATCAGCGACGGCGACCGGCGGCACGTGCTGCGTCAGCCGCACGATCCGTCTGCCGCCACTTACTATTTTCGCCGTCAGTATCACGCACTCCGCCGACTGCCTGCCAGGCTGGCACCAACCCCGCTGTTTTACTCACCCTGCTGGATGGTGGTGGAGTATTGCGCAGGGGAAGTGAAAAGCGAGTTACCGGCCTCCCCGCAGCTGTCAGGCTTATTGTATGATTTGCATCAGCAACCGCGGTTTGGCTGGCGGGTTAGCCTCATACCACTGCTGGCCCAGTACTGGCAGAGGTGCGATCCGGCGCGGCGCAAGCCGCGTTGGCTGCGCTGGCATCAGCGGCTGCGCCGCCAGGGCGAGCCCCGTCCCCTGCGGCTGGCGCCGCTGCACATGGACGTCCATGCCGGCAATATTATTCATAATGAGTCCGGCCTGAGGCTGATCGACTGGGAATATGCCGGCGATGGCGATATCGCGCTGGAGCTGGCCGCGGTGTGGATCACGCCTGGCGAGCGCCGTCGGCTGGTAGAAGCGTATGCCCGGCGGGCGGCCATCGACGCGCAGCTGCTTTGGCGGCAGGTTGCACTCTGGCGCCCGTGGGTACTGCTGCTGATGGCGGGCTGGTATGAAATGCGCTGGCGGCAGAGCGGGGACCGGCAATTTATCACGCTGGCAGATGAAATATGGTGTCAGTTAGACAACGAACGTAAAGGATAAGAGAGGTCAGTGTGGGCCCAGTGATGTTGGATGTCGAAGGGTATGAGCTGGATGCGGAAGAGCGAGAGATTCTGGCGCATCCGCTGGTGGGAGGGTTGATCCTCTTTACCCGAAATTATCACGATCCGGCGCAGCTGCGCGAGCTGGTGCGCCAGATCCGCGACGCCTCCCGGAACCATCTGGTGGTGGCGGTCGATCAGGAAGGGGGGCGGGTTCAGCGTTTCCGCGAAGGGTTTACCCGTTTACCGGCGGCCCAGTCTTTCGCCGCGCTGCTGGGGATGGAAGAGGGGGGCAAACTGGCCGCCGAAGCCGGCTGGCTGATGGCCAGCGAAATGATCGCCATGGATATCGATATTAGTTTTGCGCCAGTGCTGGACGTCGGCCATATCAGCGCCGCAATCGGCGAACGTTCTTATCATGAAGATCCGCAGAAAGCGCTGACGATGGCGCGTCACTTCATTGACGGGATGCACGCCGCGGGCATGAAAACCACCGGCAAACACTTCCCGGGTCACGGGGCGGTGACTGCCGATTCGCACAAAGAGACGCCGTTCGATCCGCGGGCGGCATCGGTTATCCGCGACCATGATATGGCGGTGTTCAAAAGCCTTATCGCCGAGCAGCGTCTGGACGCCATTATGCCGGCGCATGTGATTTACCCGGAGCTCGATCCGCGTCCGGCCAGCGGCTCGGCGTACTGGCTGAAAACGGTGCTGCGCGGCGAACTGGGCTTTGACGGGGTGATTTTCTCCGACGATCTGTCGATGGAAGGGGCGGCGATCATGGGCAGCTATGCCGAACGCGGTCAGGCATCGCTCGACGCCGGTTGCGATATGATCCTCGTCTGCAATAATCGTAAAGGCGCGGTCAGTGTGCTGGATAACCTGTCGCCGATCAAAGCAGAGCGTGTTACGAAATTGTATCATAAAGGTTCCTTTTCCCGTCAGGAGTTAAGGGATTCAGCCCGTTGGAAAACGGTGAGTGCCCAGCTGGAGCAGCTTCATGCGCGCTGGCAAGAGGCGAAGTCCGCGTAACGCTCTACGGGGCGTTGTTGTCTGGTGAGGATGCGATGATTATCTATTTACACGGTTTTGACTCGAACAGCCCCGGTAACCATGAGAAGGTGATGCAGCTGCAGTTTATCGACCCGGACGTGCGGTTGATTAGCTACAGCACGCGGCATCCCAAGCACGATATGCAGCATTTGCTGAAAGAGGTCGATAAAATGCTGCAGCTCACTGCCGATGACCGGCCGCTGATCTGCGGCGTCGGCCTTGGCGGCTACTGGGCGGAGCGGATTGGTTTTCTGTGCGATATCCGCCAGGCGGTGTTCAATCCAAACCTGTTTCCGTATGAGAACATGGAAGGCAAAATCGACCGACCGGAAGAGTATGCTGACATCGCCACCAAGTGCGTGACCAACTTCCGCGAGAAGAACCGCGATCGCTGCCTGGTGGTGCTTTCCCGCCAGGACGAGGCGTTGGACAGCCAGCGTTCCGCCGATCTCCTGCACCACTATTATGAAATTATCTGGGATGAAGAGCAGACCCATAAGTTTAAAAATATCTCGCCGCATCTGCAGCGGCTGAAAGCGTTTAAAACCCTCGGCTAACTGCTTTTCCCTTGTTCCCAAACCCGCGTCGGGTTCACCACGCGGGTTTTTTCATGTCTACACTTATTGGTTTCGCTGAAAAAATACGCGACAAAACTTGATGCACATCAATTTTGGTATGACCAATGCACCGTTCATGGTATTCTCGACAGTGCTGAATGGTTTCATTAACGTAACTTGTTGTTAAATAAAGGCTATTTCAATAACTTTTATTTAACAATTGGTTAATAATTTTAGGGGTACACATGACTACGCCATTGAAAAAAATCGTAATTGTGGGTGGCGGCGCTGGCGGACTGGAACTGGCAACTCAGCTGGGGAGAAAGTTAGGGCGCCATAAGAAAGCGAAAATCACCCTGGTGGACCGTAACCACAGCCATCTGTGGAAGCCGCTGCTGCACGAAGTGGCCACCGGTTCTCTGGATGAAGGCGTTGATGCGCTGAGCTATCTGGCCCATGCCCGCAACCACGGTTTCCAGTTCCAGCTGGGCTCGGTGGTTGATATCAACCGCGAAGGGAAAACCATCACCCTCGGCGAGCTGCGCAATGAAAAAGGCGAGCTGCTGGTGGCTGAGCGTAAACTGCCGTACGACACGCTGGTCATGGCGTTGGGCAGTACCTCGAATGACTTTAATACCCCTGGCGTAAAAGAGAACTGCATTTTCCTCGACAACCCGCACCAGGCGCGTCGCTTCCATCAGGAAATGCTCAACCTGTTCCTTAAATACTCTGCTAACCTCGGCGCTAACGGTAAAGTAAATATCGCCATCGTCGGCGGCGGCGCCACCGGCGTGGAGCTCTCCGCTGAGTTGCACAATGCGGTGAAACAGCTGCACAGCTACGGCTACAAAGGGCTGACCAACGAAGCGCTGAACGTCACGCTGGTCGAGGCGGGTGAGCGCATTCTGCCTGCGCTGCCGCCGCGCATTTCCGGGGCAGCGCATAATGAGCTGACTAAGCTGGGCGTACGGGTTCTGACGCAGACCATGGTCACCAGCGCGGATGCGGGCGGCCTGCACACTAAAGATGGCGAATATATTGAGGCGGATCTAATGGTCTGGGCGGCGGGGATCAAAGCGCCAGATTTCATGAAAGAGATCGGCGGCCTCGAAACCAACCGTATCAATCAGCTGGTGGTCGAGCCGACGCTGCAGACTACCCGCGATGCGGATATTTTCGCCATCGGCGACTGCGCCTCCTGCGCCCGTCCGGAAGGCGGCTTTGTGCCTCCGCGGGCCCAGGCGGCGCACCAGATGGCTACCTGCGCGCTGAACAACATCCTGGCGCAGATGAAAGGCAAACCGCTGAAGGCATACACCTATAAAGACCATGGCTCGCTGGTGTCGCTGTCAAATTACTCCACCGTCGGCAGCCTGATGGGTAACCTGATGCGCGGTTCGATGATGGTGGAAGGGCGCATTGCGCGCTTCGTGTACATCTCCCTGTACCGTATGCACCAGATTGCTCTGCATGGTTACTTCAAGACCGGCCTGATGATGCTGGTCGGGCGCATCAACCGCATCATTCGCCCGCGCCTGAAGCTGCACTAATCGCTGTCGCGACCCGGAGGCGCGCTCTGAGGGCGCCTCCGGGCTCTTCTGCTGAAACCGCAGAGATCCCGCTCGGAATCCTCTGAATCCCTTTGATTTGCAGCGAATTCTCGCACTTTTCATCCGCTATCTGATTTGCGCCCTCCCGGCTCCGGTTGCAAAATTGTATCAACAGCAACAAAGGAGGAACTCCCGTGAATAAATCTATGTTGGCGGGTATAGGGATAGGCGTGGCTGCCGCGCTGGGCGTTGCAGCTGTCGCTGGTCTCAACGTGTTGGATCGCGGCCCGCAGTATGCGCAAGTGGTCTCCAGTACACCGATTAAAGAAACCGTGAAAACGCCGCGTCAGGAATGCCGCAATGTCACGGTGACTCATCGTCGTCCGGTACAGGATGAAAACCGCATCGCCGGTTCGGTGCTGGGCGCGGTGGCGGGCGGGGTGATTGGCCACCAGTTTGGCGGCGGTCACGGACGCAGCGTGGCGACGGTTGTAGGTGCGCTGGGCGGCGGCTATGCAGGCAACCAGATCCAGGGCGCGATGCAGGACAACGATACCTACACCACCACCCAGCAGCGCTGCAAAACGGTGTATGACAAATCCGATAAAATGCTCGGCTACGATGTGACCTATAAGATAGGCGATCAGCAGGGGAAAATCCGCATGGATCACGATCCCGGCAGCCAGATCCCGCTGGACAACAACGGCCAGCTGGTCCTGAACAACAAAATCTAAAAACAGATTTGTGTAGTGATTAGCCCCTCAATCGCTCAGGCTGAGGGGCTTTTTTTATCAGAAGGTTAAGGCATAGTTCAGACCAAAGGTGCGGCCACGACCTTTGTACTCATACAGCGATGAACTGCCGTAGGTTGGGCTGTAGAGCAGCGGCGCGCGCTGGCCCCAGATAGTGACATAGTCTTCGTTAAGCAGGTTTTCGATACTGAAGGTCAGTTTCCCCACCGGCAGCGCGTAACTACCGATAAAATCGACGGTGTTATAGCCTTCCAGCTTGTTACCGGCGGCATCGCTGAGGTCAAATACCTGCTGACTCTGCACGCGCAGGCTCCACGGATCCGGCGCCCAGCCCACCCAGGCGGTGGCTTTAGACGGCGAGGCGAGGGTGACGTCCCATTTTTGCCAGCGGCCGTCGGTCTGCACCTGGGATTTCAGCACGTTGAAGTTACCGCCGACGCTCCAGTCGCTATCCGGAATAAAGTAGTCGACCGCCCCCTCAACGCCGTAAATACGCCGTTTGTCGGACTGAACGTCGATGGTCATGTCGGTGCGGTTGACGACAATGGTCTTATCCGAGGTCGAATAGTACGCCGCCAGCTGGGTGCGCAGGTTATCGCCAGTGTAGCGCCAGCCCAGCTCGTACGAGTTAACTTTGATCCCCTGCAGCGGCGAGTCATCGACGTTGACGCTGGAGATCAGCGGCAGATGACCATTCACCGCAGCGCCATATTTACCGATGCCATAGTATTTACCAGGGTCTGGTAGCTCGACGCCCTGCGAGAAGTTAAACCAGGTTTGTTGACGCTCGGTCAGGTGGGCCACAATCCCGGCGTTAAACAGGAAATTGTCATAATCGGTTTTGCCGCCTTTGATGGCGTCGGCGGAGCGCGCTTTGCCGTTGGCGATATCCTGCTGCTGGGCGTAGCCGACAAAGTCGTCGACCCGGTTTTCGGTCCACTGGTAGCGTACCCCGCCGCTGACGGTAAAGATATCGTTCAGATCGTAGCTGGACTGCAGGAATGGCGCGACATTGGAAATACTGTATCCCGGGTAGCGACCGGTAGTGTAGATCGATTCGTTGTGCAACCCGCCGGAGGCCATCGATTGGGGCAGATCGAAGAACATCTGGTTGGCATTAAAGGTCTCATGATCGGCGTCGAGACCCCAGGTGAGATCCCACCCCGCCAGCGGTTGACTGTTGAGGGTCAGCTTGGCCCCATACTGATCGGTATCCTGCTGCGACGAGGAGAAGCTACTGACCTGACCTTTCGTGAGCGTCGGGAACGGATAGAAGGTGAGGGACTCATCGCGATAGTACACCTGGCTCACCAGATTCTGGCCGAAAAAGTCGGCATCGGAGTACTGGAGGCTGATCAGATGGCGTTCGGTGCCGGGGATACGGTCGGAATTGAGCCCGTCGGTGGTATACGCTTTGCCGCCGCTGGTGACCGCGGACATGTTCTTCCCGAGCCACAGACCGTAGTCATCATCGCCCTGGCTTTTATAATACTGGGTGACCAGCTGCAGCTGGCGGTTATCATCGATCTCAATCGTCCCCGTCCCCATCACGTCGAGGCGGTCAGAGTGCTGGAGCCCCGTTTGGGTATTATCGAGGATCAGCGCATCGTTATTGCCGTCGTACCAGCCGCCGAAACGCTGATAGGCTACCGACAAGCGGCCGGATGCGTGGTCTGTTCCGCCGCTGACGGCCGCCGCGACGCGCTCATCATGATCGTTGCTGTTCGCAAAACCGCTCTTGCTGCCCACCTCAAGATCGACCTGACGATCCTGCTGCCCCTTTTTGGTAACGATGTTGATAAGCCCGCCGGTACTGCCCCCGCCGTACAGCGAGGTCGCTCCGGAGATCACTTCGATATGTTCGATGTTGAATGGATCGATGGCGTCGAGCTGGCGGCTGTCGGTGCGTGAGGAGTTGAGCCGGACGCCGTCAATCAGCACGACGATCGCGCGCCCGCGCATGTTCATCCCATAGTTGGTCCGCCCCTGGCTGCTGACGTCGATGCCGGGGATCAGCTGCGCCAGCACGTCTTTGAACTCTTTCCCGCCCTGGACCTGCTGCTCAATCTCCTGGCCCTCAATGACCCAGGTGGTTTGGGCCATTTCGGCCACGGTGCGATGGGTGCGGTTTGCGCTAACGATGATGCTGTCTTCATCAGACTGAGCCGCCAGCGCAGGCAGCGTGCTGGCCAGCAGCAGAGGGTGGAGCACCCAGAGGCGCTTTTTCATATCCATTCCTTTTATGAGCAAGTTGCTTTGTCGTTGTTATGGGCCGGCGTCGGCCGGTATTCGTTACAATGCGAAACATCTGGAAAAACGCAAAAAAGGATTTTGCACATAATGAATATCGCAATCAATATCATTTGCGTTTATCTTGCGCGAGAAAAGGTAATAAAAATCAATCTATTTTGTGGGGATAAAGCCAACAGGAGAGCGGATCCGGCGGCAGAATACCGCCGGAAGCAGGGCGCATCAGGACTCGAGGACCTGCGGCCAGAGACGGAGAGTGGTGTCGGTGATTTGCATCAGCTTGTCGAAATCCGCGCCTTCCCGGGCGCTAATCGACATCCCCTGCAGAACGCAGTTAAGAAATTGCGCCAGCTGCGCGACATCGCGGCCCGCGGGCAGTTCGCCCTGCGCCTGCCGCTGCTGCAGAAACTGGGTTAGCGCCTGCTCCTGCATCGCATGGCGGGATTTGATGGTATTGGCGATATCCGTCGAGGAGGCGGCCAGCGCGGCGGAGGTATTGATGATAAAGCAGCCGGCCGGCGTCTCTTTGCTGGTAAAGCAGGTGGCGACCGCCGTGAAGTAGTCACGCAACGCGCGATCGACGGATTTTCCCTCGGCAAACAGCACGGCTTCGTGCTTCGCGGCAAAGCGCGAAATGTAACGATCCAACACTGCGCGGAATAGGCCTTCTTTATTCACAAATTCCGCATACAGGGTGGGGGCTTTTGCTCCTGTCGCCTCGACCAGATCGGCGAGCGAGGTCGCCTCATAGCCGTGCTGCCAGAAGAGTGTCATGGCTTTGTCCAGCGCCGCATCCCTGTCGAACACCTTCGGTCGGCCACGGCTTTTTTTGGCGCAACTTTGAACGTCAGTTGTCATGGTGCCGTTGTACCTATGTTGGTTTGGTGAAAGGCCATTATAAAAATAAACGATCGCCGGGGCCAGCGCTGTCGGTTTAAAAATAAATAATTCATATATGTATGAAATTTAAGCATTTTATAAATAGTTAAACGATCGTTATAAAAATGCATTGACGTGTGACATAGATCACATTATTATTTACCTATCGATCGTTAAGTTAATGCTTGCGACCCTACTATAAAATTCATCTGCACAGGTATAATAATCATGAAAACCGTTAATACTCTGGCTTTTGCCGCCGTTTTAAGTTCCCTTTCTTTCGCCAGCTTTGCCGCTGTAGAGGTGCAGTCCACCCCTACAGGACAGCATAAAGTAGGCACCATCTCTGCTTCTGCCGGGACTAACCTGGGCTCGCTGGAAGACCAGCTGGCGCAGAAAGCGGATGAGATGGGCGCCACTTCATATCGTATTACTTCGGTAACCGGTCCGAATACCCTTCACGGTACCGCCGTTATCTACAAGTAAGCCCGATGCGTCGCTGCCCGGCCCCCTTCACCGGACGGCGATGAGTAAGACCCTGTTGTACCCCTGTTTGACCCTTGCCAACAAAAAACCCGCCATCAGGCGGGTTTTTTGTTTTATGCAGCGTAAGACTACAGCGACTGCGGTCCAGGCTCAGCATGACGGGTGACGTCAATCGGCATGCCCGAGCGGTAATTCATCGCGCGCTCCATCACCGTCCCGTCGGTCTGCGGCGCCTGTTTGAACGCAGTCATGGCCGCATTAAGCGTAATGGGCAGGGTCTGCGGGTCGTCATCAATATGCTCAGACAGCGGCTGATGGACCTCAACCAGACGGCGGCCATCCGGCTCAACCGACGCCTTGATCGGCGTGTTGATAATGTTCACCTTCGTGCCCGGCGAGATAGTGTTGTACAGCGCCTTGATATCGTTATCGCGCAGACGAATGCAGCCGGAACTGACGCGCATACCGATGCCGAAATCGGCATTGGTGCCGTGCAGGAGATAGACTCCGCCATAGGCGGCGAGGCGGATGGCATGATGGCCCATCGGATTGTCAGGACCAGCAGGCACTACCGCCGGCAGCTCAATCCCCATAGCCTTGTAGCGCGCGCGAATGTTGGCGGTAGGTGTCCAGGTCGGATTGGCCCGTTTGTCGGACACGGTTGTGACCATCGTCGGTGTGATGGTGGTCCCACCCAGCTGGCCGATGCCGATTGGGTAGACGGTCACTTCATTCTTGCCCGGCGGGTAATAGTAGAGGCGCAGTTCGGCGAGGTTAATCACCAGCCCTTCGCGCGGCGCATCGGGCAGCAGCGTCTGCAGGGGGATGGTCAGTACGCTGCCGGCGCGCGGAACGTAGGGGTCAACCCCGGGATTGGCCTGCAGCAGGGCCAGGAAGCCGACATTGTACTTCTTGGCAATCGCTTCCAGCGAACCGCCGTCATCCTGTACCACATGAAACTGATTCTGACCCACCAGCCGGCTGCCCGGCGGGGGAAGGGGCCAGGTGTTAGCGCGCGCGGGCAGGGCCAGCGCGGCGACTAACGCGACTAGCGTCAGCCAAAGCGTCACGGGGAAACGGTTTCTCATTACCATAACTCCAAAATATGTAAGTGGTTATTTTTATACGAAAAGCAGATGAGATTATGGCGTGAGTCTGTGTGGGGAAATCCAGGCGGATTGCAAAATGTTTGTAAAGATTGCCAGATATGTGGGAAGGGAGATACGGCAGCGGGGCCGTATCTCCTGCCAGTCAGGCGACGGCGTTCTCTTCCAGTTGGCGCATAAACTGGCGAACCCAGTCCATCCGCGTTTTACGCTCTTCCAGGTCCTGCATGAATTTCAGGCGCGTCGGCCCGTCCAGGCGGAAGTGCTGGGGCTGCTTCTGCAGCAGGCCGATCAACCACACCGGATTGACGTTGTTTTTCTCGTTAAATTCGATCACGCCGCCTTTTTCGTTGCTTTCCAGTTTGCGGATCCCCAGTTTCTGCGCCTGCTGACGCAGACGGGCGATATCCAGCAGGTTGCGGGCGGCATCGGGCAGGCGGCCAAAACGATCGATCAGCTCGACTTTGATCTCCTCCAGATCCTGTTCGTTTTTGGCGCTGGCAATGCGCTTATAGAATGACAGGCGCGTATTAACGTCAGGGATGAAATCATCAGGCAGCAGGGAAGGCATGCGCAGTTCAACCTCCGTCTGCTGACTGGTGAGATCTTCCAGCGAGGGTTCACGCCCGGCTTTCAGCGCATCGACTGCGTTCTCCAGCAGCTCCATATACAGGGAGAAACCGATGGTTTCCATCTGACCGCTCTGATCTTCCCCAAGCAGTTCCCCGGCCCCGCGAATCTCCAGATCGTGGGTTGCCAGCGCAAAGCCGGCGCCGAGATCTTCCAGCGACGCAATGGCCTCGAGGCGCTTTTGCGCATCGGTGGTCATCGCTTTCGGATGCGGCGTCAGCAGCCAGGCATAGGCCTGGTGATGCGAACGGCCAACGCGGCCGCGCAGCTGGTGCAGCTGGGCGAGGCCAAAATGGTCGGCGCGTTCGATGATGATGGTGTTGGCGGTGGGAATGTCGATCCCGGTTTCGATGATGGTGGTGCACACCAGCACATTGAAGCGTTGGTGATGGAAGTCATTCATCACCCGCTCCAGTTCGCGCTCCCTCATCTGACCGTGACCGATGGCGATCCGCGCCTCCGGCACCAGCTCCGCCAGCTTGTCGGCGGCTTTCTGGATGTTCTCAACGTCATTAAACAGATAGTAGACCTGGCCGCCGCGCAGCGTTTCGCGCAGGATCGCCTCGCGCACCACCAGGGCGTCATATTCGCGAACGAAGGTCTTCACCGCCAGGCGGCGCGCCGGCGGCGTGGCGATGATCGACAGATCGCGCATCCCGCTCATCGCCATGTTCAGCGTCCGCGGGATCGGCGTGGCGGTGAGGGTCAGGATATCGACATCGGCGCGCATCGCTTTGATGCGCTCTTTATGCCGCACGCCAAACCGGTGCTCTTCGTCGACGATCAGCAGCCCGAGATCGCGCAGCTTCACCTCGCTCTGCAGCAGCTTGTGGGTGCCGATCAAGATATCGATTTTGCCTTCCGCGGCCTGCTCGAGGATCTGCGCCTGCTCTTTAGCGCTGCGGAAGCGGGAGAGCATTTCGATGCGTACCGGCCAGTTGGCGAAACGATCGCGGAAATTGTCATAGTGCTGCTGAGCCAGCAGGGTGGTCGGCACCAGCACCGCCACCTGCTTGTGGTTCTCCACGGCGAGGAAGGCGGCGCGCATGGCCACTTCGGTCTTGCCGAAGCCCACATCGCCGCACACCAGGCGGTCCATGGCCAGCGGCTGGCACATATCGCTGAGGACGGCGTTGATCGCCTGCGCCTGATCCGGCGTGGTTTCAAATGGGAAACCGTCGCAGAACAGCTGATACTGTTCGCGGTCGTGTTTAAAGGCAAAACCCGCCTTCGCCGCGCGCTGGGCGTAGATATCCAGCAGCTCGGCCGCCACGTCGCGTACTTTCTCAGCCGCTTTTTGTCGCGCCCGGGTCCAGGCATCGCCGCCCAGCTTGTGCAGGGGGGCGTTTTCTTCCGCCCCGCCGGCGTAGCGGCTGATAAGATGCAGGGACGATACCGGAACGTATAGCTTGGCATCGTTGGCGTAGGTCAGCATCAGATATTCGCCGGTGATGCCGCCGGCTTCCAGGGTAGTCATGCCCGCGTAGCGGCCCACGCCGTGTTCCAGGTGAACGACCGGCTGGCCGATATGCAGTTCGGCGAGGTTGCGAATCAGAGTGTCAGGGTTAATGGTGCGTCGCGAATCCTGACGACGGCGCGCCACCCGCTCGCCGAGCAGGTCGCTCTCGCAAATCAGCGCCAGGCCGCGCTGGCTGTCGATAAACCCGTGCTCGGCGGCGCCAATCATCAGATAGCGGCCGTTGCCGGTGGCTTCCTCCAGACGCAGCACATGTTTTGGCGCAACTTTAATCCGCGCCAGCATTTCGCTCAGCGCTTCACGGCGGCCTTCGCTTTCCACCGAGAAGATCACCGGACCGGTAAAGGACTCGAGGAAGCGGCGCAGATTATCCAGCGGCGCTTTGTTCTGCGCCTGGACGGCGAGGTCCGGCAGCGTCTGGTAGCCCAGATTAGTATTCGCCGCTTTGTCCGCCAGACGTTCGGTTTTCAGCTGCACGCGCGGCCATTTTTTCAGTTCGCTGAATAGCTCATCGCTGCGCAGCCACAGCAGCTCAGGCGGCAGGAGCGGGCGCATCGGGTCGACGCCGCGGTTTTCAAAGCGGGCGCGGGCTTCATTCTGGAATCGCTCCGCGCTGGCCTCGAGATCGCCGGTGTTGACGATCAGCGTGCTGGCCGGGAAATAGCTGAATAACGGCGGCAGCGGCTCGCTGAAGAACAGCGGTTGCCAGTATTCGATACCGGCAGGTAGCGTCCCTTTACTGACCTGCTGATAGATGTGTTCGGCATCGCGCTTCACCTCAAAGCGGTCGCGCCACTGGCTGCGGAACAGCTCAATAGCGGTCTGGTCAGTGGGGAACTCGTGCGCCGGCAGCAGGTTAATGGCCGCCACTTCCTCCAGCGTGCGCTGGCTGTCAACGTCGAACAGGCGCAGGCTGTCGATTTCATCGTCAAAGAAATCAAGGCGGTAGGGCTGATCGCTACCCATCGGGAACAGGTCGAGCAGCGCGCCGCGGGTAGCATATTCGCCGTGCTCCATCACCTGATCGACATGGCGGTAGCCGGCCCCCTCCAGCTGATCGCGCAGCGCATCGCGCGACAGGCGCTGGCCCTTTTTCATCACCAGCGCGTGGCCGTGAAGGAAGCTGTGCGGACAGACGCGCTGCATCAGGGTGCTGACCGGGACGATCAGTACGCCGCGCTGCATGGTGGGTAACTGGTAAAGGGTGGCAAGACGGGAGGAGATGATGTCCTGATGTGGCGAGAAGCTGTCGTAAGGGAGCGTTTCCCAGTCCGCCAGCCCCATCACCATGCTGTCGGTAAACTGCCTGATCTCGTCGTTCAGACGCAGCGCGTTTTGCATGTCAGGCGCCACCAGCACCACCGGGCCGTTGTGGCGTTCGGCCATCTCCGCCACCAGGGTGGCGCAGGCTGCGCCGGTCAACTCGCCAAGCTGGCGCTGATCGCCGGCTTTGACCGGCAATGAGTATCGATATTGTTCAGGCATAGACGGTTTCATGATCTCTTAGGGATTCGCTCTGCCGATATGGAGGGCAACTCGCTGATATTCAATAGTGAGATTATCCGCGATTGGTCTGGATTCGCCAACCCGAATTGCCATCGCGTATTGGGTGAAGAAAGGTCAGCGCTGTCGATAAGCGTAAAGATAAATAAGTAAGTACTTATCTATCCGTTTGTATTTACTTGGTTTTTAGGGTTATTGCTAATAAAGTCGTCATGTATCAGTCGTTTACGCTGCCCCTAATCGCTTATATACTCGGGCATCGGCTATCAGCAACCAGATGGATGACATGTACCAACCTGCCGCACTCTTTATCGGCCTACGCTATATGCGCGGGCGCGCAGCCGACCGCTTCGGTCGTTTCGTCTCCTGGCTCTCAACTATCGGTATTACGCTTGGCGTAATGGCGCTGGTGACAGTCCTGTCGGTGATGAACGGCTTTGAACGCGAGCTGCAAAACAACATCCTGGGGCTGATGCCACAGGCCATTCTTAGCGCCAAACAGGGGTCGGTGAACCCTCAGCAACTGCCGGAGCGCGAAGCGAAACTTAATGGGGTAACCCGCGTAGCGCCGATCACCACCGGCGACGTGGTGCTGCAGAGCGCACGCAGCGTGGCGGTGGGGGTTATGCTGGGCATTGATCCGGCGCAGAACGATCCCCTGACTCCATACCTGGTGAACGTCAAACAGAGCGATCTGCAGGCGGGCAAATATAACGTTATTCTCGGCGAGCAGCTGGCGGGCCAGCTGGGGGTTAATCGCGGCGATAAAATTCGCGTGATGGTTCCTTCCGCGAGTCAGTTTACGCCGATGGGCCGCGTGCCGAGCCAGCGTCTGTTCACGGTCATCGGCACCTTCGCCGCCAACAGCGAAGTCGATGGCTATCAGATGCTGACCAACATCGACGACGCCTCCCGTCTGATGCGCTATCCGCTGGGGAATATCACCGGCTGGCGCCTGTGGCTGGATCAACCGCTGCAGGTCGACACCCTGAGTCAGCAGACGCTGCCGCCGGGAACTCAGTGGCAGGACTGGCGCGAGCGCAAGGGCGAACTGTTCCAGGCGGTGCGCATGGAGAAAAATATGATGGGCCTGCTGCTGAGCCTGATCGTCGCCGTCGCGGCCTTCAACATTATTACCTCGCTGGGGATGATGGTGATGGAGAAGCAGGGCGAAGTGGCGATCCTCCAGACCCAGGGGCTGACGCCGCGGCAGATTATGGCCGTCTTTATGGTGCAGGGGGCCAGCGCCGGGATCGTCGGCGCGCTGCTGGGAGCGGTGCTTGGCGCCCTGTTGGCCAGCCAGCTGAATAATTTAATGCCGATCATCGGCGCCTTCCTTGACGGCGCGGCGCTGCCGGTGGCGATTGAGCCGCTGCAGGTCATTGTTATCGCCCTGGTGGCGATGGTGCTGGCCCTGTTGTCTACGTTGTACCCTTCCTGGCGCGCTGCCGCCACCCAACCCGCTGAGGCTTTACGTTATGAATAAGATCCTGCTGCAATGCGACAACCTGTGCAAACGCTATCAGGAAGGCAATGTGCAAACCGATGTCCTGCACAATGTCAGCTTCAGCATTGGTGAAGGCGAGATGATGGCTATCGTCGGCACCTCCGGCTCTGGCAAAAGTACGCTGCTGCATCTGCTCGGCGGCCTGGATACGCCCACCTCTGGCGACGTGATTTTCTCCGGTGAGCCGATGAGCAAGCTATCCACCGCCGCGCGCGCCGACCTGCGTAACCGCGAGCTGGGCTTTATCTATCAGTTCCACCATCTGCTGCCGGACTTTAGCGCACTGGAAAACGTGGCGATGCCGCTGCTGATTGGCAAAAAGAAGCCGGCGGATATTGAACGCCAGGCGAAAGCGATGCTGCAGGCGGTCGGGCTTGAACACCGCAGCCATCACCGTCCGTCGGAGCTCTCCGGCGGCGAGCGCCAGCGGGTGGCGATTGCCCGCGCGCTGGTGAATAAACCGCGGCTGGTGCTGGCGGACGAGCCAACCGGTAACCTCGACGCTCGCAACGCCGACAGCATCTTCCAGCTGCTGGGCGAACTGAACGTCGCGCAGCGCACCGCGTTTCTGGTGGTGACCCACGACCTGCAGTTGGCGAAGCGCATGAGCCGCCAGCTGGAGATGCGCGATGGCCGTCTGACCGCCGACCTGACCCTGATGGGGGCCGAGTAATGGCGTCTCCGTTATCGTTACTGATTGCATTGCGTTTCAGCCGCGGCCGGCGGCGCGGCGGCATGGTGTCGCTGATCTCGGTGATCTCCACCATCGGCATTGCGCTGGGGGTGGCGGTGCTGATCGTCGGCCTCAGCGCGATGAACGGCTTTGAGCGCGAGCTGAATAACCGCGTGCTGGCGGTGGTACCGCATGGCGAGATCGAACCCGTGAATCAGCCGTGGAATAACTGGCAGGAAGCGCTGGCGAAGGTGCAGAAGGTGAAGGGGATTGTCGCGGTAGCGCCCTATATTAACTTCACCGGTCTGGTGGAGAGCGGCAGCAATATGCGCGCCATCCAGGTGAAAGGCGTCGACCCGCAGCAGGAGAGCCAGCTCAGCGCGCTGCCTACCTTTGTGCAGAATAACGCGTGGGCCGGATTCAAGGCTGGCGAACAGCAGGTGATTCTGGGTAAAGGAGTCGCCGATGCCCTGCACGTGAAGCAGGGGGACTGGGTGTCGATCATGATCCCTAATGCCGACGCCGACCATCAGCTGCTGCAGCCAAAACGCGTCAGGCTGCATGTGGCCGGAATTTTACAGCTGAGCGGCCAGCTCGATCATAGTTTTGCCATGATCCCGATGCAGGATGCGCAGCAGTATCTGGAGATGGGCAGCAGCGTGACCGGCATCGCCATCAAGGTCACCGACGTTTTCCATGCTAACAAGCTGGTACGCGACGCCGGCGAGGTGACCAATAGCTACGTCTACATCAAGAGCTGGATCGGCACCTATGGCTATATGTATCGCGACATCCAGATGATCCGCGCCATTATGTACCTGGCGATGGTGCTGGTGATCGGCGTGGCCTGCTTTAACATCGTCTCGACGCTGGTGATGGCGGTCAAAGACAAAAGCGGCGATATTGCGGTGCTGCGCACGCTTGGCGCAAAAGACGGCTTAATTCGCGCGATTTTCGTGTGGTATGGTTTATTAGCCGGATCGGTAGGCAGCCTGTTTGGGGTGGTGATCGGCGTGATCTGCGCGTTGAACCTGACGTCGATCATCAACGGCATCGAATACCTGATTGGGCATAAATTCCTCTCCGGCGACATCTATTTTATTGACTTCCTGCCGTCAGAATTGCACTGGCTGGACGTCTTTTATGTGCTGGTGACAGCACTGTTGCTGAGTTTGCTGGCCAGCTGGTATCCCGCCCGCCGCGCCAGCCGCATCGACCCGGCGAGGGTGCTGAGTGGCCAGTAATTTATCGTCATCGTCGGCCTGGCTGACGACAAAAGAGGAATTGCTGAAATGTATTATGGATTTGACATTGGCGGCAGCAAGATAGCGCTGGGCGTATTTAATCAGGAGCGGCGACTGCAGTGGGAAAAACGCGTCGCCACGCCGAAAAGTAGTTATGAGGATTTTCTCCAGGCGGTAGAGGCGCTGGTCCGCGAGGCCGATGATCGCTTCGACCAGCAGGGTTCGGTCGGGATCGGTATTCCGGGAATGCCGGAAACGGCGGACGGCACGCTGTATGCCGCTAACGTGCCAGCCGCCAGCGGCCGGCCGCTGCGCGCTGACCTCAGCGCGCGGTTGGGGCGCGAGGTGCGTCTCGATAATGACGCCAACTGTTTCGCGCTGTCGGAAGCGTGGGACGATGAGTTTACGCAATACCCGCTGGTGATGGGATTGATCCTCGGCACCGGCGTGGGCGGCGGCCTGGTGTTGAACGGTAAATCGATTACCGGACATAGCTATATCACCGGCGAGTTCGGTCATATTCGCCTGCCGGTGGATGCCCTGGAGGTGGTTGGGCGCGATTTTCCGCTGCTGCGCTGCGGCTGCGGCCAGCTGGGCTGTATTGAAAATTATCTCTCCGGTCGCGGTTTCGCCTGGCTGTACGAACATTTTTATCAGCAACCGCTCTCCTCGCCGGAGATTGTGGCGCAGTGGCAGCAGCACGATCCGCGCGCGCAGGCGCACGTTGAGCGCTATCTCGATCTGCTGGCGGTGTGTCTGGGGAATATACTGACCATTGTCGACCCGGATTTGCTGGTGCTCGGCGGTGGATTATCTAACTTTACGGCCCTTAGCGAAGGGCTGGCGCAACGATTGCCGCGCCATCTTCTGCCGGTCGCCAGGGTTCCGCGCATTGAGCGCGCGCGCCACGGCGATGCCGGGGGAATGCGCGGTGCGGCCTTCCTTCACCTGACCCATTAATCACAGAGGTAGCTATGCAGTCGCGCCGTTTACATCGATTGAGCCGTTTTCGTCGCAATAAACGTCGGTTGCGTGACCGTCTGCGTCAGCGGATTTTCTTTAGGGAGGACAGGATGAAGCCTGAAGCGATGGCAAAACCGAGAGTGGTGGTGTTAACCGGCGCGGGCATCTCGGCAGAGTCGGGGATCAAAACCTTCCGCGCGGCCGATGGCCTGTGGGAAGAGCATCGGGTGGAAGATGTGGCGACGCCGGAAGGCTTCGCCCGCGATCCGGCGCTGGTGCAGGCGTTCTACAACGCCCGTCGTCGTCAGCTGCAGAGTCCGGAAATCGCGCCGAACGCGGCGCATCTGGCGCTGGCGCGTCTGGAGGATCTGCTGGGCGACCATTTTCTGCTGGTCACCCAGAATATTGATAATCTGCACGAGCGCGCCGGCAACCGCCGGGTGATCCATATGCACGGCGAGCTGCTAAAGGTGCGCTGTTCGTGGAGCGGCCAGGTGCTGGAGTGGACCGGCGACGTCACCGCCGAGGACAAGTGCCACTGCTGCCAGTTCCCGGCGGCGCTGCGCCCGCACGTGGTCTGGTTTGGCGAAATGCCGCTGGGGATGGATGAGATCTACAGCGCGCTGGCCGACGCAGATATTTTTATCGCCATCGGCACCTCCGGCCATGTCTATCCGGCGGCTGGCTTTGTGCACGAGGCGCGACTGCACGGCGCCCATACCGTTGAACTGAACCTGGAGCCCAGCCAGGTGGGCAGCGAGTTTGCCGAGAAGCACTACGGGCTGGCAAGCGAAGTGGTACCCGCCTTTATCGATAAGCTGCTGCAGGAAAACGCGCTGTAAACTGAAGCCGCCTGCCGGTAGCCAGGGCGCAGCCCACGGCCGCCGGCAGCGCTGCTGACAAGGATGTCACGTCATGACAGGAGTCAGACCATGCATAATCCGCTGGTTATCGAAGCGATCATGTTGATCGCGGCCATTATCGTTGGCGTCTGGAGCCAGCGCGCTTTACCGCTACACGCCGATAGCCGACCGATCCTCTTCCTGCTATGTCTGTTCCTCGGCACTGGCAGCGCATTGTGCCTGCTGCTGGATATCTTAGCCCTGCTGTTGACCGGTCAGGTCGCGACGGGCGGTGTGCGAATATACGGCCCGTTGCTGCTGCTGGTGGTGCTGTGGAAACCTCTCAACTGGGTTGTCGGCATCATTGAAGATTTTGTGCAGCGGCGAGCCGAAAAAGGGAAGGGCAAAGGCCAGCGCGACGGCGGTCAACGCTGATCCGCCGCCTGCGCCGTGGCTTATTTATAGCGCCTTTTGCATATTAATGACCGAACGGGCGTTCGAGGCGCTGGTAGCCAGCACATCGATAACCCCGGTGCGTAATGCCCCCAGGATCGCCGTCGCTTTCGTACTTTCGGAGGCGATAGCGATGACGCAGGGAATGGCCCGCAGCTGTTCGAGACTTAAGCCAATGACCCGGTCATTCATCACCGTATCGACGGGTTTGCCCTGAATATTGAAAAAGCTGTACCCCGCCAGATCGCCCACCACCCCCTGTTCCTGACGCGCGGTGGCAATTTCCTGCGGCGTAAACCAGCCGAGCTGCACCATAAAGCTGTTTTCATTCATATCGCCGAGGCCGATGATCGCCACGTCAGCTTTGCTGGCCTGTTCGAGCGTGGCCTTAATCAGGCGGTTTTGCATAAAGGCCGCGCGCAGCTCCGGGGTTTCCACATAGGCCGGGGCGTAAAGCGTTTCGCTGAAGCCGTTAAATTTGCGCGCCAGATTCCGGCTGATGTGGTCGGCGTCAATCAGCTGATTGTCACGCTTGGTTCCGCCGATGCCGCAGATAAAGCGGCAGTGGCGCTCAGGAAACACGCCAACGTGATTCGCCACCGCGGCCACATTGCGCCCCTGACCAACGGTGACCGTCATATCGTTTTTTAACACCCCGGCAAGGTAGTTACTGACCAGGGCCGCCACCTGCTGGCGCTGTTCATCTTCATCATGGTGATCCAGGGCAATTAGCGCGCGCTTAATGCCAAAGTGCGAAATAAACTGCTGCTCAATCTGGGAGCTGAAGACCGGATGGTATTTGACGCTGATCTCAACAATCCCTTCCTGGCGCGCTTTTTTCAGCAGGCGCCCGACTTTGATACGCGAAATGCCGAATCGTTTGGCGATCTCTTCCTGCGTTTGTTCCTGATCGTAATAAGCCACCGCAATTTCAGTGAGCAGGGCGTAATCTGAGTCTTGTTCAATCATGGCCTGGAATTTCCATCTCTGGTGTCCCTTTTATATTACTGCGCCTGCAAAATAAATTCCTGTGTAACGCGTTGAACAATGTCGCAATAGCCTTGCGCGTCCCAGGCCGCGCGGCCGATAAACAACCCATTGATCTCCTGCTGGCGCAGCAATTCCACCGCGTTTTGCAGCGTTACGCTGCCGCCATAGAGCAGCGGGATACGGGTTCCCGTCTCGTGACCAAACCGCTCGCAAAGCGCCTGACGTAGCGCCTGATGAATGACACCCGCCTCCTGCGGTGAGGCGGGCGTACCATGTTCGCCAATGGCCCACACCGGTTCATACGCAATCAGGGTCCGCAGCGCCTGCTGGTGGCTCAGGCCATACAGGGCGATCTTCATCTGCCGCACCACGCTTTCACGCGACACCTGCCAGCGTTTCTCCTCGGCGCTATCGCCAATACAGATCAGCGGGCGCAGGCCATGACCTAAGGCGCTATGCACTTTTCGATTAATCGCGGCATCGCTTTCATTAAAGGCGGCGCGTCGTTCTGAATGTCCCAGCTCAACAAGTGTGGCGCCGGTTTCTGCCAACATGGCCGCCGAGATTTCCCCGGTCCAGGCGCCCTGATCCGCTTCATGCATATTCTGCGCGCCGGTCAGAAGCGGTAACTGATGCGTTTGCAGAAAATGGCTGACGGGTTGGATCGCGGTGAAGGGGGGAATGACGAAGGGCTGAATAGCAGGGTGACAGCCCTCCGGCATCCGCGCTGCCAGCGTTTCGCACCAGGCCATGGCCTGGGACAGCGGCTTGTTCATTTTCCAGCTGGTTCCTAACCATATCGGGGTCATCATTGCTTCTCCTCTTAATAAAATCAAATGCTTGCCAGAAACGGGGCCATACCCTGTATCGAGGTTGAACTTTTTATCACTGTATGAACATATGTTAGATCACATTTTTCGATGAAAAAAATCTATGAATTTTTTTATGTGATCTTCATCACTCATGGCGGCTCATTCATCAGGTAATGTTTTGAGCATATGATTTAGTATTGAACATATGAACAATCAACTGAAAAAATGAGAGGCGCATGATGTCAGCAGAGAAAAAACCCGTTGTGGCGATTACCATTGGCGATCCGGCAGGGATCGGCCCGGAGATCACCGTGGCCACCATGATGGACAAAAGCGTGTATGACGAGTGCAAACCGTTCCTGATCGGCTCGGTACCGATTATCAGCCGGGCGATGAAAATCATGGGCTGCGATTTTGCTATCCATAAAATTGCCCATCCGCAGGAGGCCCGTTTTAGCTGGGGGACGTTGGATGTTCTGGAAACTGGCGACTACGATTGCGACAGTATCGAATGGGGCAAGGTGCAGAAACTGGCGGGGCAAATGTCGCTGGACTATGTGATGAAGTCGATCGAGCTGGGCAAAGCGGGGCTGATCGACGTGGTCTCTACTGCACCAATTCATAAGGAAGCCATCAAGCTGGCAGGATGTAAGCTGCCGGGCCATACCGAAATCTATCAGGTGGAAACCCAATCTGATTACGGTCTGACCATGTTCCACGTCCACAACCTGCGCGTCTTCTTCGTGAGCCGTCATATGGCGCTAAAAGCAGCCTGTGACTATGCCAACAAAGCGCGAGTGCTGGCCTGCGTTCAGCAGATCCACCATGAATTTACCGCCCTGAACATCAAAAATCCGCGCATTGCCGTGGCCGCCCTGAACCCGCATGGTTCCGACAATGGTCTGTTTGGTCACGAAGAGGCTGACAATCTGATCCCGGCGTTGAAAGCGGCCCAGGAGATGGGGATCAACGCTATCGGGCCGGTTCCGGCCGATTCCGTGTTCCATCTCGGCAAACAGGGGCGCTACGACGCCATTCTCTCGCTGTATCACGATCAGGGGCATATTGCCTGCAAAACCCTCGACTTTGAACGTTCGATCACCATTACCTTCGGCCTGCCGTTTATGCGCAGCTCCGTCGACCATGGGACGGCGTTTGATATCGCCGGTACCGGTAAGGCGGGTACCGTCAGTATGCTGGAGTCGACGCTGGTGGCGGCCCGTTACTGGAAAATGAAGCATCAATAATCGCTGAGGTTCATGCGAATCACGAGGACAGAGAAATGGAAAAACATCTGTTGATTAGCAAGGGCTGTAAGGGCTGGGGCGGGCCGCTGACTATCACGCCAGGTCAGGGGAAAAAGATTGCGTACATCACCGGGGGGATCCGTCCCCCGGTCGTCGACCGCCTGAGCGAACTGACCGGCTGGCCTTCCATTGATGTATTCAAGAATGGCGAACCGCCGGCGGAAGAGATTGGTTTAATGGTCATCGACTGCGGCGGCACGTTGCGCTGTGGACTCTATCCGAAGCGGGGAATTCCCACCATTAACCTGCATCCCACCGGTAAAAGCGGCCCGCTGGCGGAATTTATACACGAAGGGATCTACGTCTCCGGCGTGACGCCAGCCTGCATTGAGATGGTCTGGCCGCAAGGGGAAGGCGGAAAGCTTGGGATCGTGGCTGACGATCTGACCGGGGCAACTACCGTCGGGGTGCTGCTGGCGCGCAGTGGTTTAAAAACCGCCGCGTTTTTCGATACCGAATCCTTCGCCCGCAATGAGGTAGAGTATCCGGCGATGGTGGTCAGCAGCGACAGCCGCCCATTGCCGAAAGCGGAGGCCCAGCACAAAGTGAGCGCTGCGGTGAAACAGCTGCAGGCTCGCGGCGCGCATTACTTCACCAAGCGGATTGATACCACGCTGCGCGGCGGCATCGGATTTGAAATCGACGCCATGCTGGAACAACTGCCGCAGGAGACGGTGGCGGTTGTGGTGCCGGCGATGCCGCAGTCACGGCGTATTCTCGTCGGCGGTTACTCGGTGATTGATTCGGTAGCCCTGTCGCGGACCGATGTGGCTCGCGATGTACGTACCCCGGTCACCGAGTCGTGGGTGCCGGGACTGTTGGCGGCGCAGACCCATCATCAGGTCGGGCATATCGCGCTGACATCGGTGATGAAAGGCGAAGGGCAAATCCAGCAGGATTTACAGGAACAACAACAGCGCGGCGTGCGGGTGATAGTGGTCGATGCGATAACCGTCGACGATGTCGATGCCATCGCCGGGGCGGTAGTGGCCCTGAACTGGAACGTGCTGGCCGTCGATCCGGGGCCCTTTACCGAACGGCTGGCGGTTCGTCGCGGCCTGATGCGCGAAGCGCGGAGCAGCGCGCCCGCGAGCCTGACAGCGGACGGCCAGCGCGGCTCGATTTTGATCGTTGCCGGCAGCGCAACGCCAGTAACCAAAAAACAGCTCCAGTATTTGATCGCTAATGATGCCCGGGTCTGCCATATCCCGGTGGATGCCGAGCTGTTGGTTGACCGAAAAAACGCCGCTGAGATTGAAGTCAATCGCGTGGTGCAGCATGCCCGACAGTGCGTTCCGGCGCAGCACAACGCGCTCTTTGTTTTTGAGTCCGCCTTGACCGGACGGTTGCTAAACCTTCAGGAAGAGGAGCAGCGATTTGGTCTGGCCTACGGTGAGGCTGCGCAAAATATTAACCACGGATTGGGCAGTATTGTGCGTGAGGTGCTTAACTGTGCGTCGGGTGAAATTAAAGGATTGTATATGACCGGTGGTGACACCATGGTCAATGTACTAAAAGAGCTGGGCGCCACCGGAATAGAAATGATTGACTATGTCATCCCGCAAACCGATATGGTGCGGATCATTGGCGGCGATTATGCCGGCTTAATTTGCGTCGGGAAAGGAGGGCTAACCGGACCGGAAGATATTATTAGCATCATTGTTGACCGAATTTATCAGGAAGCACAGCAATAACCCAGTAATCTAATAACTAATAAACGACGTAATGGTCGTCAGGGTAGTATTGCGTCGTTATCTCTGTTAAATCTTAATTTAAGAGTTACCCTATGAATATTAATATACTTGAAAAAATGAATAAGATGCCCGGTGGGTTAATTATTATTCCACTGCTGGTGGCTATATTAATTAATACTTTCGCGCCCCAGGTGCTCAGCATTGGCGGCCCGACCACCGCCTTATTTAAAGTCGGTTCCAGCGCCATGATGGGCATATTTTTGCTCATTTGCGGAACCTCGATCAATATCCGTCAGGCCGGGTTGCCGCTCTATAAAGGCGCCGTGCTGCTGTTTCTCAAATGTCTGGCCGGGGCACTGGCGGTATGGGTTGCGGGAACGTTGTTTGGCCCGAGCGGTTTTCTCGGAATATCGACCCTGGCGCTGATTGCCTGCCTGACCAGCTCGAACAGCTCCCTCTATATCGCATTGTGCAGCAACTATGGCGATGCCAGTGATGCCGGGGCGATCTCCGTATTCTGCATCAAGGATGGTCCGTTTGTTACCATGATGGTGCTGGGCGTCAGCGGCCTGGCCAATATTCCCTTCGCCGCGCTGCTGTCGATGCTGATCCCACTGCTGATTGGCATGCTGTGGGGCAATCTGGACGAACGCTTTAAACAGTTATGCGCTGCGGCGCAGCCGCTGGTGATCATTATTATGTCGTTCGCCATCGGCGCCAACTCCAGTATCAATACGGTGTTCACCGCCGGGCTGTCCGGGATCCTGTTGGGGATTATCTCCGCGCTAACCGGGATTGTGTTCTACTTTATCTACAACCTGTTTTTGAAGAAGAAAAGCGCGCTGGGCGCCGCGCTGGGAACCACCGCCGCCAGCTCGGCGCTGACGCCGGCGATGGTTGCCCAGGCGGATCATTCGCTGGCGATGTACGTGGATGCCGCTACCGCGCAGCTGGCGACGGCGAGCATTATCACCATGATCACCGCGCCGATACTGGTCGCCTGGTTTGATAAACGGCTGAAAAAGCGTGCGCCAGCCGCTGAACCGCTGAAAGAGGTGAAAAGTGAAGAGAGCGTGACATTATCTTCCCCTGCCGCCAAAGGACACAAATAGTATGAGCGTGCCGTTGTATTCATTACGGATTACCGCCGTCGGGGAATATGTTGAGTACTCTCTGCGGGAGCTGCGGCTTATTTTATTCTCCGATGCCGTTCCCGACGATATTGCGAGTTATTGCGCTGTACACCAGGCCAGCGAACTGACCGCCGAGTTATCGCCTGGTCAGCAAATGAAATTAAATGATAAAAATTATCGGGTGACCGCGGTAGGCCGTGTGGCAACGGCAAATTTACGACAGCTTGGCCATATCACGCTAAATTTTGATGGCGCAGATATCGCTGAATTACCCGGGACGGTACACCTTTACGGCGAACCACCACAAATTATTCAGCCTGGCGACCAAATTTCGTTTTACCCGAATTGTCATTAAGACGTACTGTTAAATTAAGGAAATAACCATGAAAACAATCGCTATTGGTGCGGATGATGCCGCCTATGCTTTTCGCGATGCCATCGTCGCTTATTTGAATGGGTTGGGAATTAACGTCGCGGATTACAGCAGCGATAAACGCCAGGGGAGTACCGTTTATCCGGATGTTGCCCATGCGGTGGCGATGTCGATTAAACAGGGCGAACACGAGCGTGGGATCCTGATCTGCGGTACCGGCATTGGGATGAGTATTGTGGCCAATAAAGTCCCCGGGGTCCGCGCCGCACAGTGTCACGATACCTTCTCCGCCGAGCGAGCGCGTAAAAGTAACAACGCGCAGATTATTACCCTTGGCGCGCGGGTGATTGGCGCTGAGCTGGGCAAAAAAATTATTCAGGCGTGGCTTGAGTCCGAATATGAGGGCGGCGGATCCGCGCCCAAAGTGGAACGTATTGATTATTACGAACACCAGCATGCCAGAGATTAATCTCCGCAGTCGTAAGATAAGGAACAGATGATGAGCCAGTTAGACGAACTGAAAAAATACACCACGGTTGTTGCTGATACCGGCGATATTGAATCGATTAAAAAGTTTGCACCCCAGGATGCGACCACCAACCCCTCGCTGGTGCTGAAGGCCGCGCAGCTGCCGCAGTATCAGCCGCTGATTGCCGATGCGATTGGCAAGGCACGCCGCCAGGGAGGCAGCGCAGAAACGCAATTGATTAACGCCTGCGATCAGGTGGCAGTGGATATCGGCAGCGAGGTGCTGCGCCATGTGCCCGGGCGTATCTCCACCGAAGTGGATGCTCGCTTTGCCTGGGATCGCGGGATGTGCGTCGCGAAGGCGCGCAAGCTCATCCAGTTATATGAAAAAAATGGCATTGGTCCCGAGCGGATTCTAATTAAACTCGCCGCCACCTGGGAGGGCATTCGCGCTGCCGAAGAGTTGGAGCAGAGCGGTATAAACTGCAACCTGACGCTGCTGTTCTCTTTCGCTCAGGCCCGGGCGTGCGCCGAAGCGGGCGTCTTTCTCATCTCGCCCTTTGTGGGCCGCATCTACGACTGGTATCAGAAGCACCAGCCGCAGTCAGCCTATCAGGTGGACAGCGATCCGGGCGTGGTCTCTGTGCGCCAGATTTATCAGTATTACAAATCCCATGGCTATGACACGGTGGTAATGGGCGCTAGCTTCCGTCGTATTGAGCAGATCCAGGCGCTGGCGGGCTGCGATCGCCTGACTATCTCTCCGGCACTGCTGGACGAGCTGGCGGCCAGTGACGGAGTGTTGACCCGCCAGTTGACCCCCGGCTGCGTGACGGAAACCCGTCCCAGCCCGATGACGCAGGCGGAGTTCCTCTGGCAGCATCATCAGGATCCCATGGCAGTGGAAAAACTAGCGGAAGGGATCCGACTGTTTGCTGTCGATCAGGTGAAACTGGAACAACAGATTCAGCAGATGCTGTAAGCCGCAGGGATAAAGACTGATGAAGACGACAAAAACCATTCGCTGCCAATGCGCCAACGCGCTGCGCGCCCTGAGCATGGACGCGGTACAGAAAGCCAAATCCGGCCACCCGGGGGCCCCGATGGGTATGGCTGACATTG